>CAZPEV010000192.1:0-5676 GCA_964585635.1 uncultured Ignavibacteriales bacterium | reverse complement strand
CCAGACCAATCTTCCGCCGCAGGTCGGGCACCCGATATTCGTCCACCGCCCGGCCGCGATAGGACAACTCCCCGCCGCTCTTCTCGTCCAACCGGTTGAACAGCCGCAAGAGCGACGTCTTCCCTGCTCCCGACGGCCCAACCACGGTGTAGATCTTCCCGGTGGCAAATTCGAAGGTGAAGGCCTCGATGATCGTCCGGTTTCCCGATTCGGTCATGACCGAGCGCGTCAGATCGCGGGCCGACAGGATAGTTTCGCCGTTGGCGGCTTCCGTGGTGATCATCGCCGGCAATATACGGCCGGATCGATGCAACCGTCAAATCATTTCCCGGCCGAGGATGCCGGGCCGCCATCCCCGCAATCGGACGTCGTGGCACCTGATGCAGATATCTCCATCGGAAGCAACGGTTGAGCCGTATCACATCTACATAAGGATTAACCACACAATTTACGACAGTCAAGGAGATTGCTATGCCGGTACGCAAAGCCGAAGCCGTATGGGAAGGTGATTTGATGAAGGGCAAAGGGCGCGTGGCCCTGGGAAGCGGCGCCTTCCATGGAGCGTATTCATTTGGCTCGCGATTTGAAGAATCCAAAGGGACCAACCCCGAGGAACTGATCGGCGCCGCCCACGCCGGATGTTTCTCGATGGCCTTTTCGGCCATACTGGGCCAGGCCGGATATGTCCCCAAGAGCATCAAGACCGAAGCCAAGGTGCATATCGACAAGGTCGGCGACGGCTTCACCATCACCAAGATCGAACTGATCACCGTCGGCCAGGTACCTCGTATCGACAAGGAGACGTTTCTGAAGCATGCCAACGAGGCCAAGGCCGGCTGCCCTGTCTCACGGGCGCTGACCGGGGTCGAGATCACCCTCGACGCCAAGCTGGCATAATTCATCGTCGGCCGACGAGGGCCGTCCCAGACCACAAATGCGACCCAAACCACAGGGGCGGCCGGATGGTTGCCCCGGCGTGTTACGCTGACTCGTCTCGTAACGCGTCCTGCGGTTCCACGTCTCCTGCGCGGTCAGGAACCCTTTCCTGACCGCATCCGCCCGGCGTCACTGCTGCTAAAATTTCACGCCGATCGTCAACGGGGCGATCGTCGGATTAGCCTGATCCTGTAAAATCATATGCACCGCGGCCTCGACAAAGAGCGATGACCGCCCGGCCAGACCGGTTTCCATCCCCAGCCCCAGAAGAATCGAGACCTTGGTCACCTCCTCGAACCCGGACACCCATTCGGTCCGACGGGGCAAATAGGGATCATCCCAACTGACCTTAACCGCATCCGCCCAGGCCATGGTCACGCCGAACCCTCCCTTGACATAGGGAAATGTCCGCTGTCCCTCTTTCCGCAGGCTTCCCTTGCTGACGATAAACAAGGTCAAGGCGGTCGCCTTCCCCTCGCCGACTGCGATGTTGGTGGCCCTGGGGTACTCGCCTTCGTCAGTCCACCAATCTTTGATCATTCCCGCCGCCGGGCTGAACAGCTTGACATCGAAGCCTCCCTGAAAAGCCCAGTTCGGGGAGACGGGAAATTCCATTCCGACCAGGCCGCCGTATCCCATGGTGTAATAATCGGTGAACTGCGACGGTGCGACGGCAAATGCCAGCTCGGCCCCGCCGACGATGGAGTACTTCCGGGCGGTTTGAGCTGAGGCACCGTTGACCCCAAAGGCGATGACGATCATCGCGAGCATGATGATAAACACAAGTGAACGTCTCATTGGATGGTCCTCCGTCAATCGTGGTATCTTGGCACAGGTGAATCGGTCTTTGGCGCCAGGGCCTGGTCTCCCCCATCGATTTCGCAGCGGCGCGGTCGCCGATTGAGACAACCGATTTTCCTCATACCCCTTTTGGGATTGATATAGAATCTCCGATTTCGAGTCAAGCGAAATGTGGAATCGCCGTCGGCCGGCTGGCTCGTTGATAACCTTGTGGTTTATTCCGGGAGATCGGCCGGTCGCCTGGGGCGTGCCGATCCTTGTTTCGTAGGGGCGCGGTTTCCGCGCCCGGATACCATCGCATCCAGCAAGATGATGCCCCTTGGTAGGGGCCGACCTGCGTATCGGCCCAAATGATTGAAGACTCGTTTTTCTTTGTGTGGCACCCCCAAGCGACCGCTTGGGGGTGATTCTATTCCCTTTTACGCTACCGTTCCAACTCGGCCAAAAGCGCCCCCGCTTCGTCGTAGGCGACTTTGTAAGTGTAATCGGGCGGGCCGTCGCGGGGTGCCCCGCCCCTTGGGGCGGGATAAGTTATTCAATTATTTTATTAGCCATAACTGTAGGTCGGCGTTCCGATCCCCACTGAAAGTCGTGGAGAGAAACCCGACGCACCAATTTATTTTACCGCCTCTTCCACGATCCGGATTTCGTCTTCGGTCAGGCCGTAGAGGTCATATACCAGGCGGTCGATTTGGCGGTCAAGGGCGGCGCACTTGTTTTCGTAGTAGGTCTTGTCTTTGTCGGTCTGCGCTTTCGCCAACTGTTTCTTCGCCTCCAGCATCGACTCTACTTTCGCCACCATCTCGTCGTGGTTCTTCTTGTCGACAGCATCCGACAAATTGAGGATGTGAATAGGAAGCTCTTTCACAACACTGGGTTTAATCTCAGCGAAAACCTTTCCCGTTTGTGGATTCCGAAGCTTGTACAAGAATCCAAGCAATTTCGAGTTGAGAAGACCTAGGAGGTAGTAGAGGTTGATTCGACTTGAATGAATAATGAAGACTGAGTTTTGGCAGTAATATGCTTCCTCATCGTAGCACCCCCGGAGGATGTCGCTTGTTTGGCGCATGAGAATTTTAGGTTGCTGCATCAATTTCTCGTTTGATGGGTACATTAGCCATTTGCCGTACTTGATGTATTGCGTACCGGGAAAATGAATTTTATATCGATTCACGTTTGACCCAACTAAGAGTGGTTTCCAGGACTTGCCTCGGCACGTCGCGGCATGATATACGCGATTGTTGACCATCTGCTGAGTTTGTGGCGGGACACCATAGCCAACTTGGTATGGCTTTATACCCCAGATGATTGTGCAGTTTTTTTCGAATGGTTCGGTCTTCGCGCGCAATTTGCTCAGTAGATGATGAATGCTCTCATCAGTATCAACGATGATACGGCTGTACTCGTCATCCAGCCAAATCCGTTTATTGATTAAATGATCGCGCACTACTTGACCCTTGCGAATGCGCACTGCGCGGCATTTATTCGTTTGGCTCCTGGCATTGGTTAGAATAAGGGTCGCACTTTCCACGGTCGCTTGGGCAAAGACGCCGTCCCCGTGGTCAATGATTTCTCTGACGTCGTAGGTAAGGAGATGACGGCGCAAATCACAGGCCGTATTTATGAGTAGCCATGTATTTGGAACGATATAACCGAGAGAGCCAGACTCGCGAAGTAGGTTGATCGCTCGGCAAATGAAATAGAGATAACTGTCCTTCGTCTTTGTAGGTACAAAAGTATAGCGTTTCACTAAGCTGCGACGCTCTGCGATTCTCAACTCCGATCCCCAAGGTGGATTACCAACGATGACGTCGAAGCCGCCGCGTTTCATCACTTCCGGAAAAGCGTCTTCGAATTCCATTGGATTTATCTTACGCTCATTGTCCTCAAAAAGGTCGCCCTCAATATCTCGCCCGATTAACGAATTGCCGCAGACGATATTCTTGCTTAGATCGGGCAGCAACTTCTTCATCTTTGCCGTGTGCACGAAGTCCAATAAGTACTGATGCGTGCTGCCTTCTGTCTCGTCCTGCAACAGTTTCAAATAAAGCGAAAGCTGGCAGACTTCGACCGCTTGGGCATCGATATCTACGCCGTAGATGTTGTTGAGAAGAATTTCTCGTTTCTTAGCCAGCGAGAGATAAAATCTGCCGTCGCGCTTATTGCAATCCTCTTTGCCTGCCTTGCGCGGGTTGGCATTATAATAGCGCTCGTGGTAGTTCAGCAGCAAATCAAAGACGCCCAGCAGGAACGAGCCGCTGCCGCAGGCGATATCGGCAAAGCGCATCTCCGCGATCTGTGCCGGCGTCTTCCCCTCGATCAGTTTGCCAACCGTATTTTCGACGATGTAGCGGACGATGTACTCGGGCGTGTAGTAAACGCCGCCGGCCTTGCGCACTTCCGGTTTCTCTTCGACCTTGACCCGTTTATCGCTGGCGACGATGACCTTGCCGAGGAACCGTTCGTAGATCGAACCGAGGATGTGGATGGGAATGATATTGAAGTCATAGGGAGATTTGTCGCGGGTGAGGCTGTCGCAAATGTCGGCGAAGGCGGCGCCATCGACCTGGAAATGGGGATCATCCAAAACGGCATGCTGCCTAAATACCATCCCATTGTATATCTTATCCAGTTGGCGGCTGGCGGCAATGAAATCTTTCCAGGCGGTAGCCTTGTCCCCGAAGTACCCCACCCGGCGTTGCATCTCAATCCCCTTATCTTCTAGGAAGCGGAGGAAGACCAGGCGGTCGAGGGTGCGTTGGGCGAGTTCGGTCAGCGCTTCGCTGAGGAGCTGCGGATTCCGGTTCTTGAAGGTGCGGGCCAAGGCGTTGCGATGCTGGTCGAGTTCGGCCAGAAATGCTTCGTCGATGCTCTGGTACCCGCCGGGAAACAGAGTCCGTTGCACGGCCTTCCCGCTTGGCTTGGGGAGTTCCTTGGCCCGTTTCTCAATCGATCCGTCGGCTACAGCCTCATGGGAAAACAGCCAGTAGATTTCCGCGAACTTTTCCCGCTTGGCGTAATCGGTGTAGTGGTATTTACCGACCGCCCGAAGCGGTGCGGTCGTCGTATCGGGCTTGTACCTGCAGTCGAGGATATGGAACTGCTCGAAATCGGTGAGGACGGCCAGAGGGGTCTGGCTGTTCCAACCGTACCGGATCAGTTGAAAGTAGTGATCCCCCGCGCCAATATCGATGCTCGGCTTCTTGGCCTCGACGAAGAACTTGACATCATGGAAATTGGGAGCGAGATAGAAAGCGTAGTCGGCGCGGCGTTGAGCGCCACCCGTTGCGACGCCCCGCTCGACTTTGACTTCCTGCTCATAAGGGTTAGTCTGCCGATCGTGGTTGACGTCCCAGCCGAGGGCGATCCAAAACTTGTCGATAAAATCTTTGCGGGCTTCGGCCTCTGAATAGTTGGCAGATTTGTATTTTGATTCGTGCCGTTGAAACGTATCGACAAGATCGCCGATTGCTTTGAAGGCATTGTCAAATTCGGAAAGATGTGCTTGTTTCCCCGCTTCCCCGCGAACCATTACCCTGGCACTCCTTCTATTCTTCGCCTTCTGCCTTTTATCACCTTGCTCTGTCAACGGTTAACCCCCGACTCGGGTCGGCTTTATCAACTCTGGACTATTCGCCATTGATCTCTCTCGTCAAGCGGCCTGCAACTGCCATAAATATATCATTCGAACCTGTTTGTTGGCAATAAGATTATGCCCCAGAGATCTTGTACGCGGCGGACATGGGTACCCCACCCAAAGTCCCGCCCCGGCGGGACGACGGGTGGGAAATGATTGATCGCGCAGACCGTAGGTCGGCGTTCCGAGGCCCGCCGGAACGGCGGGACGAGAAACCCGACATATCGCTACAACATTGATAGGCAAACGCCGGGTGCCCTCATTCATGATTAGAAGCCCTGATTCGGGTGGCACCCTCAAGC
>CAZPEV010000191.1:0-5731 GCA_964585635.1 uncultured Ignavibacteriales bacterium | reverse complement strand
AAAAATGATTCTTCGTCGGACGGGTAACTCCCCGAACGGACGTCTTGGGCGAATTGGCGGCCGGCCTTTTCGATTTCGGCCGCGACGTTGGCATACCGGCGGACGAATCGAGGCTGCATCTCCTGGTATAACCCGATGATATCATTGACGACCAGCACCTGGCCGTTACAGTGACGCCCGGCCCCGATCCCGATCGTGGCCATCGGGACCCGCTTGGTGATCTCGGCGGCCAGGGGGGCGGTCATAAGCTCCAGCACGCAGGAAAAGCAGCCGGCGTCGTCGAGGGCCTCGGCCGATTCGATAAAATAATTCCAGCGGGTTTCCTCACGTCCCTGCACACGGGCGCCGCCGAGGCGATGTATTGACTGAGGCGTCATACCGATGTGTCCCATGACCGGAATACCGAGTTCGACCAGCCGCCTGATGGTCGCTGCCATTTCGATTCCGCCCTCCAGCTTGACCGCCTCGGCCCCGGCCTCCTTGAGGAACCGTCCGGCATTGAGAATGGCGGTTTCAAGAGACGGCTGATACGACAGAAACGGCATGTCGGCGACGACCAACGCCTGCCGGGTGGCGTCGGCGACCGCCCGGGTATGAAATATCATCTGGTCCATCTCGGCCGACAAGGTCGTTTTGCGGCCGTAAACGACCATATTCAGGGAGTCCCCCACCAGCAGGCAGTCGATCCCGCAAGCGTCAAGGATTCGGGCGGTATAGTAGTCGTAGGCCGTCAATACGACCAGTTTTTCATCCTTCTCCTTTTTCCGGCGGAAGGTGCGGACCGTGACTTTTTTTGAAACGGGGGCTACCGACATATCATCCTACGGAGTATGTTTGTCCAGATCGCCAGCCGGCGCATAATAGGTGGTGCGGCGGCGGGGTCGTTTGATTTGTTCCACCAAGTCGTCGAGATGGCTGGGATTGGCGACGAAATCAATTTCATCGGTCTTGACGACCAGCAGCGGGGCGGTGTTGTAATGGAAAAAGTATGAGTTATAGGCCTCATTCAGGGCGTCGATATAGTCGGCGTCGATGGCTTTTTCCATGGCGCGGCTTCTTTTCTTGATGCGGGCCAGCAAAATGGGGGCCGAGGCTTGCAGATAGATGACCAGGTCCGGTGGAGGAATGTCCCGCCGCAGGACAGAAGCGACTTTATGGTAAAGGGCCAACTCCCGATCCGACAGGGTGACCGAGGCGAACAGCGTATCTTTGTCGAAAAGGTAATCGGAGACGACCTGGGCGACGAATAAGTCCCGTTCCAGCAGGCGCTGCTGCTGCTGATATCGGGACAGCAGAAAGAATATCTGCGTGGGAAAGGCGAAGCGGGCCTGATCGCGATAAAAATCGGCCAGAAAGGGATTATCAGAGGCTTCTTCCAGCAGGAGTCCGGCGTCGAGTCGGTCGGCCAACAGCCGCGCCAGGCTCGTCTTGCCGACCCCGATCACGCCTTCGATGGCGATATGATGGGGCGTTTCATTCGTCACGCGATATTCTCCCATAGGGTGTCACCGGCTGATCCCCGACCTGACCGAGCAGCTCGGTCAGGCGAATCCTGGTGCGCGGGTCCTCGGCCTCGGGCGCGATTTCATGCAGGGGAAGCAAGACAAAGGCCCGGTCGGCCAGGCGCGGGTGCGGGATCTCCAGTCGGGTATTCTTCACGACCCGGTCGCCGAACAAAATAATATCGATGTCAATAATCCGGTCGGCCTTGTCGCCTTTCCCGGTGCGGCCCAAGCGGCGTTCGAGGCGTTCGGTCTGGTCGAGCAGTTGTAGCGGTTGAAGGGTACAATCGAATTTCAGGACCTGGTTCAGAAATTGGGCGCATTCCGGAGCACAGCCGATCGGCTGTGAGGCGTAAATCGACGAGGCCGCCATCAGAGACATCCCGGCTATTTGCGATAACTGCTCGGCCGCCTGCTGCAAATACAGCGCCCGATCGCCCCGGTTGGAGCCAAGCGACAGGAACACCGTCTCACCCATCGCTTTGATCCGGGGCCAGGAGCTTCTCGGGGGTCGGCTGCCGGCGGATAAGCTCGACTTCAATATAATCGACCAAGCCGTTGATGGGCGGCGTCATCTTGCGGACGCGGATCATCACTTCCACCGCCGGAAAGTCATCCAAAAGCCGTGACGCCAGATGGCCGGCCAGCCCTTCGAGAAGCGAATAGGACGTGTTTTGCACCACGTCGGCGATCAGGTCATAGACGGCGGAGTAGTCGATGGTATAGTTCAGGCGGTCGGTCTTGCCGGCCTCGGCCAGATCGACCTTCAATTCACAGTCGACCTCAAAACGGCGGCCGGTTTCTTTTTCGGCGGCCGAGACACCATGGTATCCATAAAAGGTCATATTGACCAGTCGGATTCTATCCATTTTTTCGCCTGGTCCTTCGAGTCGTCTGAAACAGTTGCCCGGTGACTTCCAGGGCCCTATCATAGAGGGCCGGATCAGCGGTCAATGAAAAACGAATGAACCCTTCACCCCCTTCGCCAAAAGCGGTTCCCGGGACGGCCAGAAGGCCGCATTTCAGGTACAATACCCGGCAAAAGCGGCGCGATTGTTTGCGCCCCGGCAGTTTGGCCCAGTAGAACGGTCCGGAACGATACTCGGGTGTAGCCAGGCGCAACCGTTGGCAGAGCCTGTCAAGCGCCTCTCGATTGCGAGCATACTGCGTCCGCAAACGATCCAGGCCGCTGTCGGGATCAGCCAGCGACGCCAAGGCGGATCTGATCTGCTGCTGGCCCGGCGCGCCCCGAACTACGGCGGCGATCCGTTTGAGGCCTGAAATCAGGGCCGGTTGTCCTACGGCAAAGGCGGGGGCCGGCTGGAGTCGGCCGAAATTGTAGGCGTACGAATAAAGCTCCAGGCCGACCTTCCTTCCCCCTGGAACGGCAAAGAGTGAGACCGGGCTGCTGCCTTCAACGAACCCACAAAACGCCTGATCCAGGATCAACGGCAGGTTGGCGCGGGCCGCCCATCGAACCAATTCGGCCAATTCCTCACGCGACAAGACCGCGCCGGTGGGGTTATGGGGGATGTTGAGAATCATGCCCTTGATCAGTCGGGCCAGGTTGAGCGACATGGTGCTCAGCGTCGGCTTGAAATGGGTTCGTTCTCTGAGGTGGTAGGGGATGGTTTCGGCCGAGGCCAAGGCGATGGCGGCGCGATAATGCCAGACGCCGGGATCGGGTATCAGGACCACTTCTCCAGGATTGAAAAATGCCAGTGACAGCAGACTCAGCGTTTGACGGATGCTTTCGCCGACAAAGATTTCTTTAGCCGGGTTGAGCCTGACGCCAAACCGGGAGCGATACCAGACGGCCGTCTCCTCCGCCAGGCGTGCGGTCTCATCGGATTGGGTGTCACCGTCGGTCTTTCTAGGGGCCGGGGTCTCTGTTTGAATCGGCCAGGTGAAGCGGGCCAGATCGAGGATGTCCAGACCAAGGAGCGACGTGTCTTTCCTGCGGGGCAGGAAATCATCGATTCCCGGCGGCACATGATGCAGTCGATCAGCCAGTTCCAAAACCAGTCTCTTGGTCATGCCATACCCCGAACCCGGCCCCGGCCGGGAGGATCAGCCAGGTTTTGTCCTGTCATACCCCGCAAACGATTCGACGCCACCAGTTTCTCCCTTAGCTGCAGCGACCTCAGCCATCCGCCGGCCGTATCATCAAGCCGGCGGTCTGCCGCTGCATAGCCAATCGTCAGCTGGTCGGTAACCTTTGGTCTCCAGAACATATCTTTCGGAGAGCGCGGAGTCAAGCGAATATCGTGTAATAGGGACCGCCAGGAATACCGATGATATATAAGACGACGGTCACTGGAGAGGGACATAGGCAAAGACAACCACCGATTCGCAAAAAATGCGAAAAGGTCAGAAATTGCTTGACAATTTCTTTGTAAGATCGTAACATATTAGTGGAGCATTAGCTGCGAGCCTGTTCGAGGATTCGGGCGGGGATTAATTTTGCGGCCAGGATGCTCCTTACAACCCTTCTAGGAGGAAGTTGCCATGAGGGTTTCGAAACTGCTGGCGTTTTTAATCGTGGCCATGTTAATCGAAACGATCATCCCCCTCGGACCCATCACCGCCGGCGAAAACCCTTGGGGTGAGAATCCGTACAGCTCAAAGGGTGATTCCACGGGTATGAGTCGCAGCAATAATGGAGTCACCGACCCGACCGGGCCGACGCCGAATACCGCCGTAAAGACGACGTTGTCCTCGGCCTTGTGGCAGGCGATGTGGAATCTGCCCGCGACCAGTACCATTGGCGCAGCGGTGATGCCGATTGTGGCGCCCAAGCCATAGGTGATTATGGGGCTGATAACGGCGCATGTACCAAGGAGTCGCCATAGAGGGTAACTAACTTCGAACGGGAACAACATGAGCACAACCTCACAACAATCGATCGAGTTGGACGCTCGTCTTCTGGCGGTGGAGGAGCTTTTTCGCCGTCGCGACCTGCAGCAGGCGCTGGAGGTGCTTGGTCGGTTGGAGCAGGAAGGGTACCATCCCGAGGGGCTCAATAGGGGACTTCACTTATTGCTGCAGGCGCGCCGGGCGGTCGTCAACAACGACTATCTGGGTGCCCTTCAGCTCTGTCAGCAGGCCTTCGACGTCATCGGGGGCACCAGTCTCAATTCCCGAATCGGCCGTTTGCAGTTGACGCTGTACAAGGCCTACGCCGGTCTGGGGGATCTGCGGCAGGCGGAGATGTCCGCCCGTGACGCCTTGGCGTCGTTCCGGCGGATCCGCGATGACATCGGCATTATGGACGCCTACAACGCCCTGGCCCGCCTTTACTTTCTCCGCTCCGAATACGCCATGGCGGCGGAATATGTCAACGAGGCGATCCAACACGCCGAATCCGATCCCGTACAAAGGGGCCAGTTGCTGGGCAACCTGGGTCGGATTTACCTGATGACCGGTGAGATCGATCGCGCCGAGGTCAATCTCCGGCAGTCGCTCGAAATCAGCCAAAAGCACAACACGCCGTTCTGGCTGGTGTCGGATCGATTGTCTTTGGCCTATCTCCATATTCGTCAGCGGCGCTTTCCTCAGGCGGAAACCGAATTGGAGGCGGCCAGGATTCTGATTGAGAAGCATGACTTCAAGCGAGAAGAGATCATTTATCTCGAATACCTGGGCGAACTGGCCTACGAGAAGCAGGATTTTGTCGCGGCCCGCGCCCACCTGGAAAAAGCCCTGGAGCGGGGCAGCCGCCTGGCGCCCGAATCGACCTTGATCAGCCAGACGCTGCGGCGCTTGGCGGCGGTGGAGCTGGAGTTGGGGCATCATGAGGAGGCGATGCGTCTTGGGCAGAAGGGCTTGGATCTGGCGCAGCGCATCGGCGAGAAGGCGGAAGTGGCGCTTTCGCATCGCGTCATCGCGACGGTCTTCCTGGGGCGCAACGACCAGGCCGATGCCCGCCGGCATGCCCTTGAAGGAATTGAGATCCTTCGCGAAATCGGAGACACTTTTGAATTGGGGCGGTCGATAATTGCGTTGGGGGCGATTCCCCCCTGCGGCCGGGCTATCGATGACCGCAAGACCTTTTCGTTGTTTCAGGATGCCGAGCGCGTTTTCTCGTTGCTTAACGACGTTCAAAATACCGATTGTTTGTTTATTTGGGGTAAGGCCACAAAAAAAGAGCCACACCCCGTGTTCGGGATATGGCTCTTGGCTCTTCTAAAATTCTATCTATAGCATATCATCTTACGCAAGGAATTTCA
>CAZPEV010000190.1:0-5766 GCA_964585635.1 uncultured Ignavibacteriales bacterium | reverse complement strand
AATCGAGCTGATCAAGCTGTGTCAACTGGCGGTCAGGGTCATGAAGGCGACCCTGAAGCCGAGCGCCTTCAACTTGGGCATGAATCTGGGTCGACCGGCCGGCGCCGGCGTGCCCGGGCACCTGCATATGCACGTCGTCCCGCGCTGGACGGGAGACTCCAACTTTATGCCGATTATCGGGGAAACCAGGGTTCATTCCATCCCGATTGAACAGATTTACAGCCGGCTGGCTGAAGGATTCGCCCAGGCATGAGCCCCCGTCGTATTCCGACCAAAGGCGAGCTTCTCCGCCTTCAAAGACTGTACCGCAACGACCGGAAGATTGCGGAGTTCTTGGGCGGTGACGTTACCGAGCATCTGGTTGCCTACTGGCGCCGCAAGAAGGGCGTCCCGCTGTACTCGTTACCGAAGTTCTCCGAAAAAGAGATTCTGGAGGTCTGGGATCGCTTCGGAGATGATTTCCATGCCGGCATGGAACTGGGGATTTCCAAGGCGGCCTTTTACAACTGGCGGCGCCGGTACAAGATCACCAGGAAACCGGCGGCCCTGAAGCTGGAGCAGTTGTCGCTGGAGCTGTTCACCAATAATCGCAGCAGCCCCAAGCGGGCCGGGGCCGGCCGGCAGACGATCATTCAGAAAATATTCGCTCAACGGCTGGGGCGCAAGGAGGCCGCCGCCGGTGAGCGGCATGAAATCGAACCCGACGTTGCCATGATTGATCGCCAGGCCGAGGTCGTGCTGCGCCTGTTTCAGGAGTACGGCATTACGTATGTGTGGAATCCGGCTCGAATCATCCTGTCGCTGGACGGCGCCGCCGGCGACGACCGGGCCGGCGCGGCGGAGGCGTTAAAGGCGATTCGCCATTTTGCCCGGTTGCAGCAGATTCGGAACTGCCTTGAGATCGGGGAGGGGAATGGGTTGCAGGTGGCGCTGGAGCAGGGATTGGTCCTTCCGGGGCAATTGATCGTGGGGACCGGAGCCCGGGTTACCACCCTGGGATGCATTGGCGCTCCGGTGCTGGTCGCGGGTGAGCAGGGCCTGGCCGGTCTATGGGCGCAGGGGAAATTGTCGTGCGAGGTTCCTGAAACAATTCGGATCAACATCAGCGGCCGCCTGCCGCGCGGCGTGCTGGTGCGCGATGCGGCCCATCAAATCATCGTGCATCTGTTGGGCCTCGGCGGCGGCGGGCGGATGATCGAGTTTTATGGTCCCGCCGTCGACCAGATGTCGATCGCGGACCGCTTCACCCTTTGTCATTTGGCCGCCTCGGCCGGCGTGTCCGGAGCCGTGACTCCCTTTGACGCGACCACCCGCCGCTATGTCAATCCCCGCGCCCGGCGGCCCTTTACGCCGCTGTCGTCGGATCGCGACGCGGTTTACGCGGCCGATTTCACCCTTGATGTAAATACGATGACGCCGATCCTGGCCGGCCCAAACACGGCCGGCACCGTGATTCCGGTGGAGGAGATGGCCGGAGTACCGGTCCAGCAGATTTACCTGGGAGGCGCCGCCAACGGGCGTTTCGATGATCTCAAGATTGCAGCCGAAGCCTTGAAGGGCAAGCATATCAGTACCGATACGCGGTTGTTTATTCAGCCGGCATCCCGGATGGTGCTGTTGGAAGCGCTGAAGAAGGGGTTGATTCGGGTGTTCGTCGAGGCCGGAGCGATGGTGCTGAATCCCGGCCGTTCTCTCGAGGAACGGGCGGCGCACATCTTGGCGGCGGGGGAGAAGGGCCTGACGACATCGGCCGATTGTCCCTGGGATGGCGAGGGGGAAATCTATCAGGTTTCTTCCGCCACCGCGGCGGCTTCCGCCCTGTCAGGTCAGGTCACCAGTCCGGTCGGACGGATCAGAATCTGACCTCCATATTTTCCGCGACCAGGGCTCTCACACGGATTGATGGATAGCGGGGACGATCCACTTCGGTCTTCCTCTCGGCCCCTGAAGAAGACGCTTGATTCAGGATTTCAGGGGAGGCGCCGGCGCGGTGCCGGCAGGGCCGATTAGGCGGGCGTCTCAGCCGCGCCCGGAAGGCTCCAAGCCAAATTTCTTGATCCACCGCCGGACGGTCATGTCGCTGACTTTCAGCAGACGGGCCACTTCGCGGCGGTTCCAATCGGTCTGGTCCAATAGCCCCAGCAAATGATCTCGCTCTGACGGCGTCTGCTGGGCCAAAATCTTTAGCATGGCCGGGAGGCTTCCTTTGGATAAGACTATCAGCCGCTGGATTTCCGCCCGAAGCTGACGGATGTTCCCGGGCCATTCTCGCGCGGAAAGGATTCTTATCAGGGACTGAAAGGCCTCATTGTCCCGACTGACCGGCAGGCCGGCCAGGGCCAGGAAATGTGCCGCCAGCGGCCCGATGTCATTCAGGCGTTCGCCGAGCGGCGGCAGATTGATGGGAACGGCGTTGAGGCGATGGAAGAGGTCGATTCGGAATTTGCCCTCGGTGATCAGCTTATCGACATCATGATTGGTGGCCGCCACCACCCGAAAGTCGACCGGACGTTCCTCGGTCTCGCCGAGTCGGCGGATGCGTTTTCGCTCCAGAGCGTCGAGCAGCTTGGCCTGAAACTCCGATGAAGAGTCGGCGATTTCGTTGAGATACAGGGTGCCCCCGTCGGCCTCCTCGATCAGGCCGATCTTGTCGCGTTCGGCGCCGGTGAAGGCTCCTTTGCGGCTGCCGAACAACTCGGCCTCGATCATGTTGTCGGGAACGGCGGCCGAGTTGACGGCGACAAAATTGCCGGTTCGTCCGGACATGCGATGAATATATTCGGCCAGCAAATCATTGCCGGTACCGGTCGGGCCGGTCAACAGCACCGGCATATCCGATGACGCCACGTGGCGGGCCAGTTCAATTAATTTGTCTACCGCAGGGTCGGTCGTGACGATGACCGGCGTATCGAGGCGGGAACGGTTGGGGGATCTGAAGGCGGAAGAACCGCGCGTCATTTCCAGATCGATTCGGTCGCAGAATATCGTGACCCCCTCACGCTTGAAAAATTCCCTTGCCAAATAGAGGAGCGCCTGGTGTTCGCCCGGTTGGTAGAGGTCGGAAATCCCCGCCCAATAGCGCGTCAGCGCCAGTTCATAGGACCGGCCGATTGAGCCGAAGAGGTCCATGGCCGTCATGAACCATGTCCGGGAGGCATTGGCATTTCCATTGGCCTGTTCCCAGCGGGCAAAGACGCGGTAACAGGCGGCTATTTCGGCTCGCTCGTTAAGCTTTTGCGCCACTTCCAAGGCTTCTTCCGCCAGCGCCCGGGCGTAATCGTACCGGCCCAGACCAAGGCAGGTGTCGGCCAACAAGCGCTTCGTTTGGGAGACCAGCGCCGATCCGGGAGCGATCTGCAGGGCAATGGCCAGTCCCTCTTGCAGGGCTAGTTCCGCTTCGGCATACTGTTCCTGAATCAGATGCATCCATCCCAGAAGTTCGTAGTAGGTAGCGCGATCCCAGGACATAGCCGCCAGCAACGGTTCGGCCTGCTTCAGAGCCTGCCAGGCCTTGGCGGCATCTCCCTGAAGGATGTGCGGGATAGCCGACTGCAGGTAATGAATGCGGACGTGATCGTCAGATAGGGTGGGGATGATGCTTCTCAAGGAGGCGAATTCCGAGATTGAATTGACGATCTCTCCGTAGAGGCATCGCAGCATGGCCAGGTTGGTCGCAATCGACGCCCGGTTTTTGGGGTTATCCAGGCGGGTATAGATTTCAAGGCACTGACTTAAATAGGAGACGGCCAATTGGCCGTCCCCGGCATGGTTGGCGATAAAACTGAGCCGATTGAGGGCCAATCCCTGACCGCTGAGGTCATGGCACTGACGGTAGCTGACATAGGCTTCCAGCAGCGTCTCTCGCGCTCCGCCGAAATCACCGAGAAGGGTCAGCAGATTCCCGTGCCAGTATTTGGCGTCGGCATACCGGGATGTTTTGGGGCCGCTCTTGTAGAATTCGATGGCGTAGAGAAGATGCTCCGCGACGTCAAACTGACTTTGGCGGATATTTGCCTCGGCCCAGAGCAGGCAATACTCGGCCTTTTCCTCGGGAGAAATCGAGAGTGAATCGATTTCTCCCAAGGTCGATTTTGCCGCCTCGAGCTTCTTTTCTTTCAGAAGCGCTTCAGCCAGGTGAAGAAGATGTGAGACTGTACTTTTCATCTCATCGATAACCTATTCACCCAGAGATTGCAATTACCTGTTTTCCGATCATCTGTCCGGATTGTCCCAAGGGAAATCGGGGTCGATAATCGTATCGGTGCTGTCGGACAACCCGAGTGATGACACCTGCGGCGGCGGCACCAGGAGAGTGTCGACGGTCTCGTTCGGGTCGGAGCCAGGATCGGAAGACACGGGTAGAGCGGTCAGCCAAAAACAGATCAGGCCGGCCAACGCGATTGTGATGAGCTTCTTCACGATAATCCTCCTTCGAGAAAGTTAAAGATGGTGTAATATCCTCATCACCTGTCGCCGCCAAGGGCAAACGGGGCTCGCCGATAAGCTGCGGAAGCCCGGCCTGAACCCGCCCCACAATCGAAAGCCGGTTTGCAAACCACCCCGTCATGATGATTCCTCTGCGGGAAAACAGGGGAAAAAGGTTATTCTCTTCATCTCATCGTCAAGTTCTGCACTGTTCTCGAAGGATTTGTTTTCATCACCTATGGTACCCGTAACATCTGTGCACCATTACAACAGCAATTGCACGGTGCTTTTCGAGGGCCTCCTTGCATTGGGTTAACTCTTTGTTATGCAGGCGGATCCATCCGCCCACTCAAACCCGCCGTTTTTCCCCGCCGCCGGCAGCAAGATTGCCCAAATAACCAAGGCATAGGCTGCCGCGTAACCTGGCGTGGTTTAACGGATCATGAATATATGGACCTCCAGAACTCTCTTCTGATCTATAAATACAGCAAAATTTTAAATCTGTCAAGTGGAAAAAATTGATCTCGGGACGGGTGGCCGGGGGTATCGGCTCAGGCTATTTTCATATTGTCGATCAGGCGGACGGAGCCGAGCCGGACGGCCAGCGACACGATCGTGCTCTTTTCAATCAGACGAGTCGGCCGGAGGGTTTTCATCTCGGTAAAGGCTATATAATCGATCGTCCCGGCGGGTGCCCGGCCCGCGATGATTTGGCGCATTTGTCGCTCTATAACCACAGTGCGTCGTTGGCCGTGGCGGGCCATCCGCCGGGCCGCCGTCAGCGCCTGGTAGAGGGCCGGCGCCTGGAGGCGAAGCTCGGGTGAGAGGTAGCGGTTGCGCGACGACAGGGCCAGCCCGTCCGTTTCGCGCACCGTCGGACAAATGATGAAGGTGATCGGCCAGTTCAGATCGGCGGTCATTTTTTGCAGCACCATGGCCTGCTGGTAGTCTTTGATGCCGAACAGGGCGACGTCGGGCCGGACGATGTTGAACAATTTGGCCACGATGGTCGTGACGCCCCGAAAATGAGTCGGACGGAGGCTTCCTTCCAGCGTTTGGGTCAGGTTTTCGACCGTCACGTAGGTCTCATAGTCATCGGGGTAGATATCACCGGCGGCGGGCAAAAATACGATCCGGCCGCCGGCGGCCCTGATCTTCTTGAGGTCTCCTCGCGTATCGCGCGGATATCGATCAAAATCCTCATGCGGGGCAAACTGAGCGGGGTTGACGAAGATGGTCGTGACGACGACGTCGGCCCGCTGCCGTCCGCGCCGGATGAGCGACAAGTGGCCCTCGTGGAGACAGCCCATGGTCGGGACGATGGCGATGGTCTGGCCGGCG
>CAZPEV010000189.1:0-5789 GCA_964585635.1 uncultured Ignavibacteriales bacterium | reverse complement strand
CCGAGGGAAACCAGTCGGCAGATCGCCTCGGTATCGGCCATGGTCGAATATCCCGACTTGCCGATTTGCGCGAAGACCTCGAACGGTTTGCCGTCCAGAACATTGACCGTCACGTACAGATTCCCGTAGCCGGTTTTGATTTTGACGGTTATCCCCTGAAGCTCCTCCGGCCGTTCTTTCATCTTCAGCGTCGGCGGCGGCACGGCGGCCTCCTTCGGCGCTTCCGTCGCATGACCGGGATTCCCGGTGCTGCCGGTCGATAGCACCTGGTCGGCCCGGCAGCCGTCACGATAGACCGTCACTCCCTTGCATCCCAGCTTGTACGCCAGCCAATAGGCCTTACGGACGTCGTCGACCGTGGCGTCATTGGGCATATTGATCGTCTTGGAAACGGCGTTGTCGGTATGCTTCTGCCAGACCGCCTGCATCCGGACGTGGTCCTCCGGGGGAATATCGTGCGAGGTGACGAAGACTTTCCTGACCTCCTCGGGGATCTCGCCGAATTCATGAATCGAGCCGGCCTCGGCGATCCGTTCCATCAGTTCCGGCGAATAGAAGCCCTGTTCCCTGGCCACTTTTTCGAAATACGGATTGACTTCGACCATCCTGGTGTTGTCCATTACCAAACGGCTATAACTGACGGCAAACAGCGGTTCGATGCCGGAGGAACAACCGGCGATAATCGAGATCGTCCCGGTGGGAGCAATCGTCGTAACGGTCGAATTCCGCATCTTCGGGCCCTGTCCTCCCTGAAAAAAAACGGAGCGGTCCCAGAGCGGAAAATGCCCCCGCTTCAGTCCCAACTCCTCCGAGGCCAAATGCCCGACGCGGTTAATCCGCTCGATCAGCTTTTCCGCCAGTTGATACGCTTCCTCGGAATTGTACGGGATGCCCAACAGCATCAGCATGTCCGACCATCCCATGACCCCCAGGCCGATCTTGCGGTTACTCTTGGTATTGGTGTCGATTTCCGGCAGGGGATACCGATTGGCGTCGATCACGTTGTCGAGAAAATGGACACAGTCGCGGACGGTGCTGTCCAGCATCTCCCAATCGACCTCATAGCGATAGAGCGAGCGGGGATTTTCCGGATCGACGACCGCCTTAAGCATGCGGGTCAGGTTGACCGATCCCAGATTGCAGCTTTCGTAGGGCAGGAGGGGCTGCTCGCCACAGGGATTGGTGGATTCGTACAGGCCGACCTTACGGACCGGGTTGTCGCCATTCATCCGATCCAGGAACATGACGCCCGGCTCGCCCGTGGCATGGGCGTGATCGACGATTTGATCGAATACCTCCTTGGCCCTCAGGCGCATCACCACGCCATCCTTGACATACGGCTGATCGGTCCGGGGATCGATCATATCATAGAAACCGTCGTCCTCGACCGCCTTCATAAAGGAGTCGGTAATGGCCACGGAAATATTGAAATTGGTCAGTTCTTTGAGGTCGTCCTTGCAGGTGATGAAATCGAGGATATCCGGGTGATCGACCCGGAGAATGCCCATGTTGGCGCCGCGGCGGGTGCCTCCCTGCTTGACCGCTTCGGTGGCGGCGTTGATCACTTTCATAAACGAAATCGGGCCGGAGGCCACCCCGGAGGTCGACGCCACCACGGCGTTCTTCGGCCGCAGACGGGAGAAGGCAAAGCCGGTACCGCCGCCCGACTTATGAATCATGGCGGTGTTCTTGACGGTCGTGAAAATGGAGTCCATGCTGTCGTCGATCGGCAAGACAAAGCAGGCCGACAATTGTCCCAGCGGCCGCCCGGCGTTCATCAGGGTCGGAGAGTTCGGCATGAAATCCAAATTGCTCATCAAATCGTAGAATCTATCCTCAACGGCCTTGATCTCCTCCGGCGTGGCGCCGTAGATCTGGTCCGGCGCGGCGATCGCCCGGGCCACCCGGCGGAATAATCCCTCGGGCGTTTCCACCACGTTTCCCTTACCATCCTTGGTCAGGTATCGCCGCTCCAACACCTTCAGGGCGTTTTCGGTCAGGACCGGCTTTGTGGCTCTCAGTTCCTCCATGGCATCTCCTTCGCGGCTACTCCTGGGTGATGATTACACATTCGTTTTGTTCGTCGATCTCGTAGTCCCAAAACACAATCGGCGCCTCGCCTTTCATGATCCGCAGAATCGCCAGGCAGATGCGCCGAATCTCCCAGTGCGCCCGAGGATGGCAGCGCACCGCGATGATATGGCGCAATTCCCGAAAATTGGCCGAAATGACTATCTCCGATGTCGTCGCGTTGGGAAGAATATACCGGGCATCCTCCTTGGGAATGCCCCCGGCCACCATTTCGGAGTAGAGCCGTTCCGTATCGGCCGCCACTGCCATATATCGTTCGTAATAGGGACTCTCTTTAATCAATGGCGGCGCGACCAGGTCGAAAGCCCGGGTCCGACCGTACTCCACATACCGCTGTGACTCCTGCGAGGGGGACATCAGCCGGTGCCTGACCAGCTCATGGGTGAACACCCGCGAGCCGCCTTTGATCCGGAACGTCGCCATCGCATGCTCCAGCACCGAATGATGCTGTTTGCGAATCACTTTCTTGATCAGCTCCTCGGCCGATGACGGCGGATGGTAGCGATTAAATGATAGATAACAGGTACGGCAGGCCCGTTCGATAACATCTTCGGCGTTCGGCGTGATCGCCATCAACGTGACTTCCGCTTTGGCTTCCTTTATATCCATCTCAACTCCGCCGGCCACTTTGGCTTCTTTACCCATAATATATACTCGCCTTTTCTCAATGCGGTCACTTTTTGCCGCCGGTGACTCGAGGATGATCCCATCCCCCCGGCGTCCAGCCGACGGCCAGAAAGGAGCCGCCATCCCGGAAATCAGTCGCCTCGGGCGATTGACAAGCAGGGGGATAATTATGCCTTGGGACAAAAAGTGTCAATATAAAAAGCGGAAAGAAATTTAAAAAAAACACAACATATTGTGCCACATAAAGGAAAAGAGTACTCTATATTGTGGATAATGTTGTTGACAACCTGTTTATACATCCCCCTCCTTTACTAACTACTTGCAGGTCAACACATTAACCTTTTAGACGCCGGACCCGACTCAAATTCCGGAAAAGCCCGATATATTCTTTGACCATGATCTCTTCTGCCTGGCTGAAGCCATCCATCATCGGAATGCCGATTTTCAAGATGGTTCGAACGATATCGGCCGTGGTGCGATCGTATTTTCGGGCCAATTCCTTCAACTGCGCCTTCAATTCGTGCGACACGAAGATATTCAGGCAGTGTTCGCCGCGTAATTTCCTAAGTGCTTCCATGGAGCTTCTCCTTTCAAATCATATGATATTTGCGATGGCCTATCAGTCGATGGGGGTTCGGGATCATCAGGTCGTATTCCTGACGCAACGTCCTGATGATCCTTTTCCAGGTTTCCCGATTTGATTTAGACTTGATCAGCAGGTTGATCTCATCCCGGCGGGGATGGTTGCAGACAAGACAGGTGATCTGGGAGGGCGCACTCGGAGCGCGGGGCGGGGGCGGGTCAAGAATCTCTTGAAGGCAGAGCCTCAATTTCCTGATCGCCTTCTGGTGCAACCGGGCCAGCTTATGCTTGGCCCGCCCGGAAAGACGACCCATGTCTTCATATCGCATCCCCTGGAAATAGAACAAGCGGATAAATGCCGCCTCATCCTCACTCAGCATCCCGAGAGCCTCGGTTACAGCCCTGATTGCGGCAGCGTTATAGGAAGTGCCGGCCCCGGCCGCTTCCTGCCAGTGCAGGCAGGGATCGTGCCCCAGGGCCACAATCCAGTCCTGGTAGACAAGTCGATCTTTAACCATATGTCTCCTTCCTCTTCTCCGGCGCACTCATGATACCTGGAGTCGGGTAGCTTGTCTATCACGGGTGGGTCACAACAACCGGACGCCGGACGCCGTCCCGGGGGCGGGATCATTGTGATTCACATGAACTGAATCGCTCGGGCACCGGCAGCGGTTGACGCGCGGCCAAAAATACCGCATACTCAACCCGATGATGCCTTCTCACAGCGGACGGCCGAAAGGGGCTCCGGGGACGACAAGGGACGCCGGCCATGGATGACGACTGCATTGAAAGAACGCCTCCGCCGGACGCGGAGTTTCGACCGCCCCCGCTGGTGCCGCGCCTCGGAACCTATATTCTGCTTTTCTTCCTTTTGGTAATCTGGCCGGCCACAGGACTTCTGTTTTTGTTTACCGATCGCGATCTGAATCTGGATCTTTTCGACCCGGTGCTGTTTATCTATGTCCCGACGATTATCATCGAATGGCTGCTTTTTGCCGCTGTCATCATGGCGGTGCGGTACGAGAAATCGCCGTTCCGATCGGTCGGCTTCAACCGGCCCAAATGGTCCTACCTGCCGCTGGCGGCGGGCTTCCTGATAGCCTCCAACACGATTCTGATGGGACTGCAGTTTCTGCTCGAAAGAATGGGGCTGCCGGTGGACAAGGCGGTCGACCAAATTGTCGCGCGGGCGGGCGAATCGGTCTGGTGGTGGATGGCCGTTTCGGTAACCGCCGCGGTCTGCGAGGAGACCTGCTTCCGCGGGTATATCCTCTCCCGCGTCAAGCATATGACAGGAAAGGGATGGTCGTTGCCGGTGATGTTGGCGACCATATCGTTCGCTGCCGGGCATACCTATCAGGGATGGGGCGGTTGCATTCTGATTTTCGTCTATGGCCTGATGTTTTGCTGGCTATATGTGAAGACCGGCTCGCTCTGGCCGGGAATTGCAGTCCATTTCGTCCAGGATTTTGCGGCGATATTCCTTTATCGGTGGTTCGGATTTTAGGTCGCCAGCGGCGGCGGCCCCCCCTTGAAGATGAAATTAACCAGGTAAATGGCGTCGCCCATATTGATCACGCCGTCGCTGTTGCAATCGCTGGCCCAATATGGACGCGGCGACGGCCCATCTTTGAAGATATAATTGATGATATAGATGGCATCGCCGATATTGATTAACCCATCGCCGTTGCCGTCGCCCCGGGCAAAGACGGCCGGCTGAAGCGTGACCGTCAATTGCCGGGCCTGATTCATGAGGATAACCGTATCAGCGATCTCATACCCGGCGCGAGCCACCGTGATCGGCTGGCTTCCTCCGCCCACGGCCGCAAAGGAGAACTCTCCGCCGGCACCGGTGGTGTCGGCCCGTCCGTCGAGCAGGAGGGTGACTATCGTTCCGCTGGGGTTAGGGCTGCCGTCGTTGCAGGTGGCGGTTCCTGACAGGGCAAAATAATTGGCCACGGCGACCGGCATAGAATCGATCGCCACATTTCCGGCCCGATCAAAGGCCCGGACATAGACCGTGTACGTCCCATTATGGAAGTCGGCCGTCTGCCAGGAGCGGGACCGGTCTCCGGCTTCGATAACCGAATCACCGTTGGTATTGGTCACCGGGAAATAATAGACCCGTTGATCGTAATCGCCGTACGATCGGCAGGTGCCGTCGGAGCGATAAACGACATCGACGTTGGCGGCATAGTCCAACGACCCGGTGAAACAAAATGAGGTCGTCCAGGGAATGGCGGAATCGCCGTCGATTCGGTAATCAATTCGATAGGGAGCCACCCGCCACGAATAATGGTTCATATAGTCGTAGACCCGGCAGATGACATCGACATCGCCGGCGATCGGCTGTCCCGGCGGGAAATAGGTTGACGATTCATTGTGGCAGAAGGCGAAAGGCCGGCTGCCCTGGGCGTTCTCGAAGACCGGCCCGTCGGGATCGGGGTTGGCGCTCAATTCATCGAGAGGGTTGCCGATGAATTCCCAAT
>CAZPEV010000188.1:0-5791 GCA_964585635.1 uncultured Ignavibacteriales bacterium | reverse complement strand
GAGGTTATGGCGAATTGGGTTCGTTCGTTCATTTTTGTGTCTTTCGGCTGCAATCCGTTGGGAGAAGCGTAGATAGAGCGATCCTGATTCAGCCACGGCGGACATAGGGCGCGCGGGCAGAGATATTGACTGAGCTTGTTCATCCTATAATAGGGGGCGGAGTCGCATTCACCATCGATGCTGTAGCGGAATGGGCGGGGGCATCTTTTCGCGGCGGACGGGGATCCGCCGCAGGCGGACCGCGCACGAAATACCTGTAACCCATGTCGTGAGTCCAAACTGTTACCCATGTCCTGGGTTTGTATCATCCTTCGACTCCCAAGCCGGCGCTTGGGGACGCCACCCATAAGGGTTACTCGTCTGTAAGTTGGGCGCACTCGGCGTTTTTGTGGCGGGCAGGGACCTGCTGCTGTCGCCCGCGGCCGAAGCGTCGGAACTTCGGGAATCATATATGAGATTGGATTTTCTTAGGACGTACCCCCGGAACCCTTATGGCGGGGAATCCCGATAAGGCAAGGCCGAATCGGGGTGACGTGGCGATCGCGCTGGAATGGCACCGACCGGGGCTTGCCCTATGGCCGTATGCCATTGTCTCCGGCCGAGTCTTTCCGGCGTGAACACGTTTCCCGAAGGGAGCTGAGACGGAAATCTTGTCAACATTCTGTAACCGGGGCCTTCGAGTATATGGCGGCGACCGGGCCATTGTCATGAGGAAGGACTTCCCTCGGGGGCGGGGATGGAAGCGATGTTGAAGAATTTGTCAAGGAGAAAAGGGCTGCCCTGCAAAAATATATTATTTTTTTGTTGCGTCAAATATGGGTCATCGTTTAAATACCGTTCAACTTGAAGGTTATAGGCACAAGGAACTGACAGGTAACATCAGGGACCGAAAAGGACAAGGCTTGGACGGCCGGCGTCGGCCGGCGGACAGGCCTCAGGGAGGAGCGAAAGCAGTGCCCCATGCCATGGGCTTGCCTCCCCAATTGAAAGACGTGGAAGAAACGAAAACGTTGACAATAAATGTAAGAGTAACATAAGGGCAGTAAACTTCAAACAAAAGGATGAGCGATGAAGAAACTGTTAACAATCACCGTTCTGTTTGCTGTGCTGATCGGCGGCATGGTCTATGCCACCGACACGCGCGTCCTGACCATGGGCGAGATGAACATGGTGGTCAAGGACGACGCCAACATTTTCATGTTCCCCTCGACCGTTAACTACTACCCCAAGTTGTTCCTGGCTGAGATCGGGTATAATTACGATAACTACTACTATCCCAAGAATGCCCAGGAAGACTACGACATGTACAAGGTCGGCGGTAACATGGCCTTTGGCGAAGGGTCCGACTATCCGTGGGTGCTCGGTGCCTACTTCTCGGCCGAGCCGTACATCCCCAGTCTTCTCTATGAATACCTGAATTACTATGACAAAGACGGTCCCTCGGATTTCTACACCAACAACCGGATCAATCTCCTGTACGGCCGCAATCTGGGCGAAATCCCGTTCGGGATCAGGTTCAACTATTTCAACAACAGCAACGAGAATAAGGACCCCGGTGCCGACACCGTCTACAACGGGAAGCAGTCGCTGAGCCGCTACGAGATCAGCCTTGGCATCTCCCCGCTCCAGAAGAAGCTCGATCTGGCGGTTACCCTCGGCTTGGTGACCTGGAAGATTACCGATTGGTACAGTTCCACCGTCGGGGTCACCGATGTTGTCAAGCCGAAAGGAAACATGGATTTTTCATTGTCGGGCCGGTACTGGATGAACCCGATGGGCAAGTACGTGCTGGTTCCCCATGCCACGGTCAGCTATGTCAAGGAAGGTCTGGATGCTTACGACGGCCCAGATCTTGATTTTACTGAGACTGACAAGGACTTAACCTTCAATCTCGGCTTGGGCATGAATTATGAGGCCGAAGAGGATGTCCTTCTGGCAGGCGATGTTGGTTTTGAAATGTGCACAGAGAAGTACGAGTACAAGGGCGCCCAGGCCACGGATACGGTCCATGATGAGAAATGGACCGACCTGATGCTGCCGTACTTCAAACTCGGTCTGGATGCCAAGGTCCTTAGCTGGATGGATTTCCGCGCCGGTGTGTATACCAAGTGGTGGCGGGATAAATACACGTCCACCTACTACCTTGACGATGACCGGAGCAGCTATGTCGAGACCCAGACTTACCTGGGTGGCGGCTTCCACTGGGGCAAACTGAGCATCGATGCCCTCCTGGATCCGGAATTCTTGATCAATGGCCCGTATTTCATCACCGGCAATGCCACCGATTACCGCTATGAGGGCGTGGCCGGCAAGGTTTCGTTGCTGTACAACTTCTAATTCGTTTCCGCAAGCTGAATGCACAAAACCCCGCCCTTTGGGCGGGGTTTTGTGTTTTTGGGGGCTGCCCCGGGCGATATGATCCTGGCCGGCCTCAGTCACGTCCGCCTGATCGGCATCCTGCAGCCAGGTTCATGCCCTGCACATGTTGAATTCGTTTGCGCATATATTCATATAGTTACCCCCGCTTTGATAAACGATGGGAACCGTATCATTTGCAATGAGTTAGCGCTTGCGATGGGGAGTGGTTCCCCCACTTTCGATCCTCTTTCAGGATATCGGGGGCGGGGCATATCATTTGCTCAATCGATCTTGTGAACGGACTTGCCAAAGGAGAAGCGATGCTGGACGACAACTACAAGCGCGGCTTCACCGAGGACAAACTCAAGGGGACTCTTGAGCCGAAGGTCAAGTACGACGAAGGAGGTTTTTACATCCTGACTATCTCCGAGAACGTGAAAGTCTATTTCGAGGATTACTATCGCTTTCTGGAGTCTAGCTACGGGCGGTGCATGGCGGAACTGGGACGGGTCGAGGAAAAGCTGCGGTCTTTGGGCAAGGAATGGAATGAGTCGAGAGCCTTCTATACCGCCTACCTGTTGATCCTGCAATTGGTTGCCAAGAATATCCGAACCTTCTATACCGACGGTTCCAACTTCGGGGTGGTAATGACTCCCTGGTGTTTCGGGACGGTCGTGTTGGAGAAGGTGGAAATCTATCGCGACCGGCTGGCCAAAGGGCTGGTGGCCGAGGAACGGGTCCCTGAAAATGTCTATTATGTGATTCGGTATATCGATGAAATCTACAAGAAGACGCTGCTGGAGCTGTTTGACTTTCCGGAGGAGGCCTTCAAGATGCGCTGGCAGTACAGCGAACTGCTCAAGCGGTATTCCCGCGTCCTTCAGAACATCACCGGATCACTGCAGTCGGTGCTGATGCTGGTGAAAAGTTACGGGGTTTGATTGCGCAAACATTGTCTGTTATTTGTTCTTCCCCTTGAAAAAACCTGCCTCCTCCTCCTGGGCAGGTTTTTTCTTGTCAATGATCGAAGGAACCTTCCGATAATAACAGAAACAGGGTTTCTCAAAAGGTTATGGCTTCAATCAGCAAGACGGAGACGGCAGTCGGCGCCTTCCTCCCGATCTATCTGGAGGCGTTGCGTATAGACACCATCGTCGATTTCGATCTGTACCTGCGGGTCGAGAACGACATGGTCCTCTATCGGGCGGCTGATCTGCCATTCACCGAGAAGACCCGGGCCGCGTTGCTGGACAACAACGTCAAGAAGTTATATGTCTCGGGCGCCGAGCAGGGCCGGTATCAGATTTACATCGAAGCCAATATCCATGAAATCATTCGGGACAAAGAAATCCCCGAGCAGACCAAAGCCGGAATCGTCTACGACAGCACCAAGTTGTTGATCAAGGAGGTGCTGGACAATCCGACCCTGGGGGAAAACATCCGTCGCAGCCAGACGATGGTGGAATCGGAAGTCACCTATATTCTACGCGGCCAGGAGGCCTTCCACAACCTGTTGCGCGTGATGTCGTTCGATTACTACACCTACACCCATTCGGTCAACGTTTGCACCTTCTCGGTGGCGTTTGCCCGTTTTCTGGGATACACCGACGAAGAACTCCTAAATCATCTGGGCACCGGCGCCCTGCTGCATGACGTCGGCAAGACCAGGATTTCCGACCGTATTCTCAACAAGGCCACCACCCTCAGCCCCTGGGAAATGGAGTTGATCCGCAAACATCCCCAATGGGGATTGGAAATGATGCAGGAGACCAACCTGATCCACCCCGATTCGTATCTGCCAATCATCCAGCATCACGAGCGGGTGAACGGCGCAGGCTACCCCCAGGGGCTCGGCTCGGATGAGACCCACCCCTTCGGCAAAATCGCCGGCATAGACGACACCTTTGACGCCATGACCACGGAACGGGTTTACCAGCGAGCGGTGGATACGTTTCCCGCCCTCAAGACAATGTTTTCCATTCCTGACCTGTACGACCGCGACCTGCTCGAGAAATTCGCCCTTCTGATGGGCCCCACCGACGTCGGCCAGATATAGCTTTCCCAGCACTTTTTGGTTGTCTGACCCTGTGGCCCGGTGGTATTCTTTTCCCGGAACCAGGGAGGCCCATGAAGAAACGGATTATTGCCACCGCCGATGCTCCCCAGGCAATCGGTCCCTACAGCCAGGGGATTGTGATCGAAGGAGTGAAATTGCTGTTCATCTCCGGCCAGATCGGCCTCAATCCGATGACGATGACACTGGTGCCGGGGGGAGTCAGGGCGGAGACAGAGCAGGTCATGAGAAATATCGGCGCCATTCTGGCGGCTGCCGGAGGGGATTTCCGAGCGGTCGTCAAGACCGTCATCTACCTAAGCGATATTAATGATTTCGGGGCGGTCAATGATGTTTACGCCGCTTCCTTCGCGTCGGATTGTCCGGCCCGGGCGACACTGGCGGCGGCGCTTCCGAAAGGGGCGAGGGTCGAGATTGACGCCATTGCGGCGTTGTAGGCGGCCATGACCCGCAATGTCAGGGTATTTCTGATCACCGAGGCGATCTTAGCCGCCGCCGGCGGCTTTATCCTGCCGATTTATGTCCTCTATTTCCGCTGCTACCAGATAACCCTGTTTCAGGTGGCCCTGCTGGCGGCCGTCTTTGAGGCGACGGTTCTTATCGGCGAGCTTCCGACCGGTTTGTTCGCCGACCGCTATGGGCGCAAGCTTTCCGTCTTTATCAGCTTTGTGCTCTATTCCGCCAGCGGGGTGGTCTTCATCATCGTTCGCGATTTGATCGGATTCATCGCCGGCGAAATTCTCTTCGGCCTGGCCGAGGCGTTTGTCTCGGGGGCCGCCGAGGCGCTGGCGGTCGATTCCATCCCGGAATCGGAGCGGGCCAGGCGTCTGCCGCTCCTCTATACCTGGCGCAGTCGGATCCGCATCGGCCTGACGGTGATCTTCATGTCGGCCTCCGGATACCTGTTTGCGTACAACGTTTCGATCTCCTTTTATCCGATCGCCATCGGCGGCCTGGTCGGCGCCATCGTTTCCCTCTTTTCGATTTCCGACAGGCAGCAGAGTTTGCCCAATAATGCGCCCTGCTTCTGGGCGCCGATCGGGATCATGTTTCGGCAGTTGAAGCTGCTGACGATCCTGCGCACGATCTTTGTCATATCCCTGGTCGCCAATTTCTCCTACGAAGGCGCCGATCAGTACTGGCAGGTGCTGGGTTCAGAGGTATCGGGGATGAACGTCAGCCATTTCGGTCTGGTCACGGCGGCGGGAGCGATTATTGCGTTCCTGCTCGTCGGCATGGTGGTGCGACGGTTTTCCGGCAATATCGGCCTTCCGCTGAGCATCCTGCTGGCGGTCGGAGTGATCATCTGCTCCCTGCCCAATCTTCCTCCGGCGTATCTCCCTTACTTTCTGGTGCTCT
>CAZPEV010000187.1:0-5803 GCA_964585635.1 uncultured Ignavibacteriales bacterium | reverse complement strand
CCGATCCCGATCAAAATCGGCCACCCCCACCTTGTAGGAAAAGCCGGCCCGCCCGAAGCGATGGTTATCCTTTATGCCACCCTGGCCGTCTCCCAAGGCGATAAATACATAGGAGGTGTCATCGTAATAGTTGAGGACCAGGGCAAAATCGAGATGCCCGTCTTGGTCGAAATCGGCCAAGGCGTCGCCGGTCGTCAGCACGTCCGACGCACCGTACGTGAACAAGGCTCCCGAGCGATAGAAGCCTTCAGATCCGGTGGAGAGGAGAATCAGGGCCGAGTCGCTGGACGTCACGACCAGATCATCATGGCCGTCCTCATTGAAGTCGCCGACGTCGGCCGAATAAAACGACCAGGGCAGAATAATATTCCGCGAGAAATATCCGTGCCCATTTCCATAGAAGACTTTGTCCGGTTCGATAGCGATATCGGTGTAGGGATCCGAATTGAAGTGGCCCGTGGCGATGCACAGTTCGGGCGTCTGTTCGCCTGCGTAGAAGGTGAGGCGCGGGGCGAAGGTGCGATTGCCATTGTTGAGCCACACCTCGATCATTGAGTTGTCGACGGTGACTATATCCAGCAAAGTATCGGTGTTCATAAAGGCGCATTTGAAATTGAATAAGGTGGAAATCTTTTTCGGAGCTTCAAAGGCGCCATTGCCCAGGCCATAGGCAATGAATAACCCCGGATCAGTATAGCGAGCCGAATAAATCAGGTCGACGTTATTATCGTGGTCAAGATCGGCTACGACGAACGCCGCCGCCACGCCGCCGATCGATAAAATCGGGTCAAATTGCAGCACGCTGGACAGCAGCCGAATCGGCACAATGAGCGTATCCGGTCCGGAACCATTATCATAAAAATAGAGCAGATCGGCCTCATAGACCCCCTCTTCCATCGGGGCCGTCAGCGTAATGGCGACATCCAGCGGATGATCGCACCCGTCGTAGACGACATCCGAACCCGGCTCGTTCCGGGTAACCCAGCCGGAACCGGACCGGTAGCGGACGCCGGCCGTGATCGGGGCATTTTCACTGCCGGTATTGACGATCGCAATTATGGTATCGCAGGTGCCGCCGGGCGGGACGCTCATCCCATACCACACGTCGATTGGGCTTGCCTCCAGGCGAACGAAGGTCGGCACCGGGTAGCACGGCGTGGACAACCACATGACCGGATTGGTAGTCCATACCCCCGATTCCGGCTGAATAGCAGCGCCCGGCGCACGATCATTTATATAAACAATGTCCAAAACATTCTGCCCGGTGTTTCCGCCGCAGGTTTCCATTCGGCCGTATCGGGCCATGGACGCCCAGTAATCGCTTTCACAATTACCGGCGGTGCAATTCGGGGTGACCGAGTTGGTCAAGTTGTGGGGCGTATCCCAGCTGTTGCCGTTATCCTTGGAGCCCGTCAGGTACAGCTCCCCGTTCATGACGTTCTTGGTGGCGTCGCGATCATAGCAGGGTTGGGCGGCGTTGCCGAACTGCGTGTACAGGACGTACAATTTGCCGTCACATTCCGAGATCGACATCTTGGCCGCGTCGCTGCCCCAGGCATAGGCGTAACAGGCGCCGCCGGTATCCCAATCCGCAACGACGACCGGGCGGACACAGGTCAGGTCTTCCGACCAGTGGAAGATTCCCGAAGCGCGCCGCATCACGGCGAGGGTATCGATCCAGCGACGACAATTCCAAACGACATGAAGATTATTGTCGGCAGTGATCAGCGCCGAAAGGTCGCAATAGGCTTTCCACTCACTGGTGGTGGCATAGTTGGTGATATTCCCTCCCGGGATCAAACCGAGAACCACCCGGTGGGCGATAGAACTACCGCCGCTCATCCAACTGGCGCCCTGGTTGGTTGATAGCGCATACCAAATGTCATTCTCATATTGCGAATCGAACTCGTCCGGCTGGTCACGCTTATAGTCGGCGGGAGCAGCCCAGACAAGAGCGACCTTGTCGGTCGTTGGCGAAGCGACGACGGTGGGACTGATGGTCCTGACGGTATCAATGACCCGCTGTGAGGACCATACCCCCTGCCCGGAACCATAGGCGCCGACTCGGCGATAATATGATATCGTAAAAGGCTGGTCGGCCGTGCCGCCTGATTCGGCGGTCACCATGTGCAAGACCGTTGCGGTCCCCACCTGCCATTCGATCTTCGGCCACAAGTTGTAATTGTTGGGACCGACGCCATTATTCAGGTAAAATCCAAAACGGTCGGTGGGGTAATCGGAATTAAACGTGGACGACGGCACATTGCTCGGGCAGGAATTCCAATAGGCACGAGGGTAATTACCCTCATGGCCCCCGGGAATCGGGCAATTGGTGGCATTAACGTCAAGGGTGACATAACCGGCGTAATTATTATTGACAACAGTCCCGCCGCCGCCAAAAACGAAGGCACAGGTCTGCAGATCATAGGCTTCATAACCGATCCGCCGATCGCCGCCCAGGACCATATTTATCTGTTTCATCCAGTCAAAATGGACGTAGCGGGTGCCGCGATGCTCGGCCTGGCGTCCCATGGTGCAGTTGTGCTGATGGTCGTAGGTGGTTGTGCCGATTTGTGTCCCGACGGCGTCAGTTTGGAGCAGCCCCAGGGGAACCAAATCGGGTGGAATGCCCGGCGGGGTGATTTCGGCCGAGGCCGTATCGACTCCGTAGACCGGAGCCAGGCGAGCAGGAATTGCCATTCGGTCTTGAAGCGGCCGTGTATCATCGTTTCCGGCCCGGGTTGGACCGCCCACCAGAAGAATGAGTGCACTAAGGGAATAGATGGTCGTCCCCAAATGTCTCATGGCTGTGCTCCTTGTCTATTCACCGACGTCATTACGCGAACAGCCGCAGATATCATTATGTATGCAATCCCCAAAAGTGAAGTATCGCCGATAATTTACGATATTATGAATTTTTGTCAAGTCCAATAGATCGACCGCATGACCATTTCCCCGATAAAAGATACAGAGATGCAATAACCGCCGCATTCCGTGGAGTGTTTGCGTATCTTACCGTATGGCTAAAGTGGCGTTGGCGACGGTCGGGTGCCGGCTCAACCAGTATGAGACCGAAAGGCTGGCATCGGTCCTGATGGCGCGAGGGATGGTGCGGGTGGCGTATGATCATCCGGCCGACCTCTATATTCTCAACTCCTGCACCGTGACCGGCCACGCCGACGCCGATTGCCGCAAGCTGGTCAATCGGGCCTACCGCGCCAATAAGGACGCCGTCATCATCGTCACCGGCTGCTACGCCGTATCGGAGAGGGAGACGGTGGCCGCCCTTCAGGGCGTCGATCTGGTCATCGGCAATGACGAAAAGGAGCGGCTCCCGGAAATCCTTGAGGTGCATTTCCCTCGGCTGTTCGACAATGCCGCAGGTGAGGGGATCGGTGTCGCCGGCAATGTTGCCAGGCAAGAGCATGAGTCCGGTTATCCATCGTCCGCCGATGAAACATCACTCGACATCTTATCGCGCAATCGGCGGCCGGTCAAAATCGGCGACGGCTGCAATCAGCACTGCTCATACTGCATCGTCCCGTCGGTCCGCGGCCGGTTGACCTGTCTTACGGCCGACGCCATAATAGATGATGTGCGGCGGTTTGTCGATGATGGATACCATGAAATCGTGCTGACGGCGGTGCATATCGGTCAATACGAGGACCGGGGCTTGAAGCTGGCCGGCTTGATCGAAAAAATCCTGGCTGAAACCGATCTATCCCGACTGCGGCTATCGTCGCTGGAGCCGAATGAGCTTGACGGTCGCTTGATGGCCCTGGTGGCCCACAATTCCCGCGTCTGCCGCCATCTGCATCTGCCGCTTCAATCCGGATCGAATCGGATCTTGGCGTCGATGAATCGCCCCTACCGCCGCGAGGATTATCTGGCGGTCGTGGGGCGTGTCAAACAGGCCAACCCCGATATCACAATCGGCTGCGACCTGATCGTCGGGTTTCCCGGGGAGGGGGAGGTGGATTTCAACGAGTCGCTGGCGGTCCTGACTTCAGGGTGCCTCGATTATGGGCATATCTTTGCCTACTCGGACCGCCCCGGAACGCCGGCGGCGGAGTATTCCGGCAAGCTCAGCCCTGCCATTATCAAAGAGCGGAGCCGTCTGGCCCGCGAGGTTTGCCGCAAGGCCCGCCAGCGCCATATGCAGAGTCAACTGGGCAAGGTATTGGAGGTGATTTCGGAAGGCCGCCCGCACGCCGGGACGATCTATCGGGGCATCAGTGACAATTATTTACGGGTCAAGGCTCCGACCGGCTTGAACGGGGGCCGAGAAATAATCCCCCTCAAAGCCATCGCCCTTGGGAGTGATTTCCTTGTAGGTGAAATCGTCACCTAACCGAAGGATTGCCCAACTTTGGCCATACACCAAGCGGTGCTCGACCTGTTTGGTGGTAACATGAGGTCAAGCGCATAATGTAGAGTACATATCTGTTTCTTCATTCACGGACGGCCTCTGGCACCCTCGTACCATCTGAAAGATATTCCGGCCGGCCTTGGACTTTTTTTCCCAAATCACCTCTTGGCCGTCTCCTTTCATTCGCCCCAGGCGATCATCTAACATTCAATGGTTCAATATCTTGCAGCGCCTTCTCGGGCGACGGCATAGCGATTGCTTAAGAGCAGTCTGGAGAAACTACAGGTATGAGGTGCAGGTATGCCTGCGGATGAGAAAGCCAAGCAGGAAAGCAAGTCGACCGATCAGACCCCGGAGCCGGCGCCGACCAAGACGGACGGCAAGCTCAAAGGATTTCTGCCATATGTCATTGTCGGCCTATCCGCCTTCATAGTTGGCGTGGCGGCGTTTTCGTTTGCTCTTGGTGTATTCACCTCGCCGCCGGAGGCGGATACCAAATCGGCCTCGACGCCGGATTCCACGGCGGCCGTCGCCGACCAGGCTCCTGCGGTCAAAGACACCTTCAATGTATCAGAACTGGAGCGGAAGATTTTTGGCCCGTCGGGCATTGCCTCGGCGCGAAATATGGATGATGTGGTCGCGCTGGCGGATCAGAGGAAGACCGAGTCGACCGCGACACGCCCGGCTGCTTCCCCGTCGGAGAGCGATTCGATTCAGGCGCATCTGGCGCAGGAACGGACCGAGCTGGAGGCCAAGAAGAGCGACCTGACCAAGCAACAGCAGCAACTGGAGCAGTTGCTGACCAAGACCAACCAGATGGAATCATCGCGGGTGCAGGCGCTGGCGCGACTGTACGACGGCATGAAACCATCCCAGGTGGCGCCGCTTCTGGGCAAATTGGGCGAAGAGCAAGTGGTTCAAATATTATTGAAGATGAAACCGGCCAATGCGGCCCGGATTCTGGGTGAAATGGAGCCTGGTCTGGCGGCCCGCATATCGGCCAAGATGATAACCTTGACAGAGGAGACCAAATGACTGTGAAGTTGGCATATTCTCGGGCCAAACCTCCCGGAGGCGCCCATGAATAATGCAGTCAACGGGCTGACGGTGGCGAAGCCGCTTGACCTGATTCTGGGCCTGTTGGGGCAGCAGCCGAAGCGCACGTCCGAGGGTGGCGACCCGTTTGACGTTCTGCTGGGGATGTTGTCACCAGTGGCCGGCAAGTCGGCGCCGATTGAGGGTGAATCGCCGCTGCCGAAGCAGTCGCCGCCTGCGGTTATGGGTGAGGTAATGAATCAGGTGCCGGTGTTGATTCCGATGAATCTGGCCGCGGCGCTCGGGATAGGTTTGCCGACCGAGCAAGTGGCGCCGGCGACGACCACCGGACCCGACACGATGATTCCCGCCCAAGGAGATATCCTGATGGCGGATGAC
>CAZPEV010000186.1:0-5920 GCA_964585635.1 uncultured Ignavibacteriales bacterium | reverse complement strand
GTATGACACGTCGTCGGTCATTCGGCGAACCATGGGAATGCCAAATCCCCGGACGCACCGCTTTTTTGCCGCCGTTCGGGGGTCGAAATCGGCCTCGGCCGCGGTCGGGTCAAATTCCAGTCCGGTATCGGCGAACATCATCTTGATCCTGCCGAATCCAAATTCCACCCAAAACGAGACCGGTGTTTCCTTATCCATGCCGCCGTGCTGGCTTATGTTGTTGGCGACCTCATAGAAGATCGTGCGCAGTTCAAAGCGGGTCAATTCCGGGACGGGAAGAGCCACCAGAAAGGACTTGAAACGCTCCGTCGCCGACACGACCTCTCCGGTGATCGGCAGAAATTTGTCTTGATAGCTGGCCTTGGCGGGACCGTGGCCAAACATGGGTTCGCCGGAAAAACCATCGGCCGGTGACGGTGTGCAACAAAACAGTTCCGCCAGATCCAGAATCGACAGGATTCGCATCAACCCAGGGGTTGGTTTCTCGAGTCGTATCTCGATGGCGCCCCGTTGACACCGCAACCGGGTTCGCCACAGCAACTCTATGTGCCGCGAAGTCACCAGTTGGAGGGCGGCGCAATCCAGCAGCACCGTCGCGGGATGGGTTTCGAGCGCGGCCTGGAGGTGTGCTTCGAACTGATCCTCCGCCCGGCCCCCCAGTTCCACCGGAACCGGAATCGCGGCATTGAGCTTAAGCGTTGACGACATTTGTCCTCGCAGCATTAACGCCATGGTCAAGATCGGCCGAAAGGCCGACCCATTTCATGGCCAATAGCGTGATATCATCGTATTGAGGTGCAGCCCCGACAAACGCCTCGTGGCGCTCCAGTACGCCTCGCACCAACTCGTCGGCGTTTTGGCTCTGGAGGGTCTGCACCGCGTCCAAGAAACGTTCCATACCGTATTCACGTTTGTCAGCGTCCTGCGCTTCATTTATCCCGTCCGTGTATTGGATCAGCCAGTCCCCCGGAGAAAGCCGTAAGGCGCCATCCTCGATGCGCTTGTCGAACGTATCGGAACCGGCCATACCAAGGGGGAATCCTTTCGTCTTGATAAGGCGTATGGCGGCGGCAGCGTCGACTTTGACCAACGGGTTGTGTCCGGCTGAGGCGAAGGTGAAATGGCCGGTTCGTCGATCCAGGATGCCGTAAAACATGGTCACGAACATGCCCTTCTTGATGCTGGGCAGAAGCTCGCGATTGACGGCCGAAAGGAGCTGTGATGGTTTCAAAGAGGGACGCGCCAGTCGCCGGACAATATCCCTGGTCAGGAGCATGACCAGCATTCCCGGCAACGATTTCCCGGAAACATCGGCGATGAGGTAGCCGAGAAGGTTTTCATCGAGGGGGAGGAAGTCATAATAATCGCCGCCGACTTCGCGAGCGCAGCGGTACGCTCCGGCAAACTGGAACTGGGCCGCCTGCGGATACTCCTTCGGCAGGATGTTGGCCTGTATCTCGCGCGCGATTTCCAGCTCCCGGGAGACGCGTTCCTTCTCGACCTGTTGGCGTTGGGCCATGGTCAATTTGCCCCCCATGACCCGCAGCGTCTCGGCCAGATAGCCGAATTCGTTGCGGCTCGTGATCGGAATATCGAAGGCGGGTTCGTCCAGCCGGACGGCCTGGAGCGAGTCTATGATCAGGCCAAAGGGACGCAACCTGCGGTTGAGGACGATCATCGTGGTCGGAATCCCCAGCAGTATCATGATCATCGATATGGCGCCGACCGTGACGATGGACTTCTTCCGGGCCTGGGTGATTTGGCGGGTGGATGATGCGGCCGCCAGCGTACCCAGCGGCACGCCCTGCTCAATGATAGGTATGGTGATCGTCAAGGAATCGCCGACGATGGCAAGCTTTTCGCCGGTTCGCAGCGATTGGGGAAACCGGGTCGAGCTGATCGATGGCAGCTTTTGGCCGGACATCACTTGTTTGATTTCGGTGTGGGACAGAAACCGGCTCTGATTGTCGGCGATGCCCACCCAGTGAATGTCGGGGTTGTCCGCGGCCAGTCGAGTGCAAAGGTTGCTGAGCATCAGGACGTCGGGCGATTCGGCGGAGATGATATGTTTTCCGGCGGCGGAGGCATATGACCGGGCCTGCGCCAAAAGTGTTTCCACCACCCCGGCGGTTACGCTGGCAACATATTGCTTGGTTACGATGTATCCCGTCACCGCCATCATCAGCAGGATGACGCCGCCCACATAGAGCGAAAATTCCCACCTGATGGACGTGCGGAACTGCCCCGCCTGGGGCCATTGATCCGGCTGGTTGCCCGGTTTATCGTGCGTCATGTGACATCGCCTTCAGTTTCTGGATTTCATTCTCGGTCCGTTTGACATAGGCTGCGATTTCCCCGTTCTGGGGAGCCAGGGTGGCCGCCTTGCGCCAGGTGTCGAGCGCCTCGGGCAGACGGTTCTGACCATACAGTTCGACTCCCAGGAATTTGTAGGAGTTGACCAGATAATCGCGCACGCTTTGGTATCCGGGGGCGAGGCGTTCGACCGTTTCCCATCCCGCGATAGCGCGGCGCAGGTCGCCCTGGGTAAAGGCGGCCTGAGCCAGGCGGTAGGCAGCCTCGACTTCTTTTTGCAGCTCCCGGCTGAGGGGCGCCAGGGCGGGAGCGACGGTCGGCATTGCGGCCGGTCGTAACGTCTGTCGACACTTCTCGCGGAAATCCAGGCACCATTGGTGCCCGGGGAACAGTGCCAAAGCAGAATCGATATCGGACAGGGCCGCCGGATAATCCCCCTGATCATAGGCTTTGGTGGCGTCGTCCCGCCAGGAATCGAACCGGACCTTTTTGGCCGCCAGGGCCACCAAGGGATTGTTCGGTGCGACCTCATCCAGCGTGCGCACCATCGCCTGCGCTTCCGGCAGGCGGCCGTAGGCGAGGAGGGAATCAACCGCTCCGAGCTGCGTTTGGATGAATTGCTCGCGTTGGCTTTCCTGTTCGATGGCCTTTTCGGCCTTGGTTATCAGGGCGGCCGCTGTGACGTCGGCGGTATCGAGCGCCTGGGCCAGGCGAGCATAATATTGGCCCCCCAGAACGTCGCCCGAGTTCAAGCGGGTCTGGGCCGAATCCAGGTATTGGCGCAGTTGTGCGGCGCGGGTTTGCCGATCGAGCCGGGTTTGGGTATCCAGCAAAAGGCTGCATATCGTGGTCGTGTCGAGGCCGGCGCCGCGCGCCACGAAGAGGGCTCGGTCGAAGCTTTCCACCGCCGCTGCCAGTTCATTTTCCTGCCTTTGGCGGTTGCCTTGAACGACCATCTTATCAACCAATTCGCGGTTCCGCTCGTTCAATTGACCGGCCATGGCATCATTGAAGACCTTCTCCCGTCGTTCGGCCCGCAGGCGGCGGCGCTCGCTGGTTGGTGCGCCGAAGGCCGTGGTCAGGGTAAACAGATGCAGACTACCCAGATCGCGCTCGACCAGGGCATAGTCAAAGCCGATTCCGGCATATTTGATTCCGGCGCCGAGGGCGGCCTTGCCGTCGCGCCAGCCGCCTCGGATTTGCAGCAAGCCGGAAAAATCGTATTCCACGCCCCCCGCCAGCAGGGGTTCGTTGCTTTCAGTCTTGGCGGCATCGGCCGAGAGCATGACCGCATGCCGACCGAAGGATTCGGGATGCAGCGTCAGACTCAGGCCGGTGTTAAGCTCGAAGGGATACGATACGGCGGCGTCGGCCAGCTTGATTTCGGGGCGCAGCACGTTTCGGGCGTTGATCGCAATGTCGAGCGACGAAAATGGCCCCGATCCCAGGTCGAAGCGTCGCCCGACGGAAAGCATAAGGCCGGGAGAAGAAGAAGCGCTATAGTTGGCCAGGGAATGTTGCTCGACCGTCAGGGCCGCCCCCAACTCGTACTGATCGAAGGATCGTCCATAAGCCAGATAAAACGCCAGCCGGTTGTCGCCGAAGTTTCCCACCAGCATATTCGATTGGTCGCGTTCCTCGATGCCGTCGATGCCCAGGCGGAAGACCCCGAAGCCGATGGAACCCCAGTCCAGCGTCGGGATGACCAATCCGAGGTATTGGTAGGCAACGTCGCCGTCGAACAAGCGGCAATGAAAACCGCAGACTCCAATTTGTTCCGCCGAGGCCAGCCGGGAGGGATTCCAATAGGGGGCGGTGGCGGCATCGCAACGGCTGACGGCGGAACCGCCCAGCGCCAGTTCCCGGGCGCCGACGCCGAATTCAAAGGGCGAGCGTGTTCCGGCGTCATCGGCATAAACCGATAGGGCCGTCAACCCCAGCAGGCAGGATACGAATATCAGCCACCGTCTCATCGAATCACCGCCACTTTTCGTTTGAAGGTCTCGACCCTGCCCGACATATACTGAGCCGTGATGCGGCAGAAATAGGTCCCCGAAATGACGTCACGCCCATCGTTGTTGACGCCCGTCCAGCGATCGGCCTGATGCGGCCCGGCCGCGCGGGAGGTTTGGGAAGCGACGGTCTTGACCAGTTCTCCGGTAATGGAGAATATTTCGATATCCACTCGTGCTTCCTCGGGCAAAACATAGCCGATGGTCGTGATTTCGCCCCGCGACGGGAAGAACGGGTTGGGATAATTGGCGAATGATTTTTCCAGGCCGACGGCCGTGATCGCGACTTCCCCACCGGTCAGCGGATAAATCGGCGGCGCCACAAGCGGATAAATTATGCTTGGCAAATTCCCGTCCACCACTTCCATGAAGGTCGAGTCGCCGAACTGGATCAGATAATTTCCTTCCGGCGCCGAGGCGCGAATATCGGCCGACAGCGTCAGCAACCGCGTGTTTCCCCTCGGAATAAGCGCCTCAGAATCGAGGATCAGATTGATTCCCTCGGCCGCCAGTTCGGAATCGGCGGCGATGGTTTGGTCGTCGATCGACAAGCGGACGGAGCGGAAGATTTCCGAGGCGGCAATGGGGACAACTCCGGACTGGCTGCGCCGAACCATTTGGCCTTTCAATCCGTGAACGGCAACGTCGCCCTGAAGCGGCGTTCCCTGATAGTCAAGGCGGGCGCTGAATAGGGTGACGGCGGTGTCCCCCGGGAATGACAGAGCCGTCGGAAGGGAAATCGGCCGAACGGTCGGACGCCCGGCGGGAAGGAAGATTCGGGCCGAGGATGAGATTACCGGGAAGGTGAAGGGACAATCGCCGGAGGGGGCTTGCCCGGTCAGTCGGCCATCGGAGCAATCATGCACCTCTATGTTATCTTCGTCGTTTATCAAAAGGCGGAAATTGTCAAAGGGGACGTCCGCGTCGATATCGCCGATCAATTGAACCTCGATCGTTTCGACGGGGGCCATAACCATCACGTTATCATATAAGGCAAAACTTGTCAAGCAGGAGACCGTCTTCACTTTATCCTGATATTCAGACGGATGCCCATCGACGCGGCGGCCGATGCGGTCGAAGATTCGGCCGGCGTCCTGTGATCTTCCGGCCGTATCGGTCACGGCGACATCAATCCCGCCGATTCGCAGAGATGAAGAATTGGGGGCTCCCGAATGACCGAACCGAAGCGTTATCATTGCCACGGTATCGGCTCCGGCGATGATGGCAGGCGGCAACGACGACGTCACGCACAAGCAGGGCGCCGGGGCGCTTTGACGGAACGCCGCCCAGTCGGACATCATGGGAAATACCAACCCTGCGGCCAAGGCGGCCGTGTCGGAGGCGGCCGCCACGGTCGTCCCGGTGTTGATGTCCCGTACCATGAAGGCGGTGCTGTCCGGAAGGCTCAGCCTGAAACCGAATCGCGGCGAGGATTCATTCAGCGTCGCCATCACGCGCAGCGAGTCGCGCTGGCCGTAATTCAGGTTCAGCGGGGAACCGAGGTGGATAAGAACGGCCGTCGATTCCGGAGAGAAGTAGCTTCGTTCGCCGATCACCTGCTGATTTCGGACGATAGAGAGAACGGTAAACAGATC
>CAZPEV010000185.1:1545-6044 GCA_964585635.1 uncultured Ignavibacteriales bacterium | reverse complement strand
TAGTTGCATTTGTATTCCAGCACCCCTCCGGCCACGATTTCGACATTGGGATTACCCCCCTCGAACGACGCTTTGATCATCATGGTTTCAAGGCTGTCATTGTCTGGGCTGAAACGATCATCAAAGACGGGCGGGCGGCCGCCCGCCCCTACGCCAAAATCCGGACCATCCGGGTCGACACGCAGGTCGGCCCCTACGATACGTGATTCACCGTCCCGGGGAATCCGTCGCGTGAATTGATAATAAACGCCATCGTCGGTAAACCACACCGTGGCGCCGCCTGCACTGGCGCGAAACAAAATACTGTCCGGCCACTGGCCCATGTTCTTTGTGAACGCCAGCGGCATCCGGTCCATCTTCTGCATGACCAAAGGACTCTGATCGGCGGCAAAGGCCGACGACAGGGCCAATCCTACGAAAATGCCAGCAACCAACGATGTCATAATCTTCATGTCTACCCCTACCCGTGAAGTAATTGCCAGTTGCTAATAATATACCCCTAACTCGCTCTTTGTCAATCGGTTTCAGGCCGCTTCCGTCTCTGACACAATCTGTACGCGTTCGGACGTCCCGGTCCGCCTACGAAATCACCACAAAATCGCTGCAGAACGATACTCCGCCCCCTTTATTGTATGAATAAGCTTCGCTATAACTATGCCCGTCGGAAACGGTCAATCGCGGCCACGCGACCCGGCCATGTCCCCATCAAATCGAGGCGGCCAAACGATGAGAAACAGAAAAATGAACGAACGAACCCAATTCGCGGCAACCGCAATGTCGGTTTCACATTGCGAGGATTTTTGTTTCCTCTCGGCACGCTTTCCCCTAAATTTACCTGGTCCTCCCAGGTTCGGCCCGGCCGAAAAAACCATCGAACAATGGTCGGATTAAGCCGTTTAATGATAGGGAGGTAGGCCAAGGATACGAACATGTCGAGATTTTGCACCCTGGTGATTGTCATCGCTTGCGCCCTCATGACCACCGTCCCCGCGTCGGCCGGCATGCTGCTGATCCCGATGGATGATACTCAGACCGACCACCTCAAAGCCTATGGGGTCGTGTTCGCCTGCCTGAAACAGGGACAAAAGGGGGAATGGCTTCTGAATTATCGGGGCGGCTCATTCTTAATCACCGACGACAGCGGCAACCGGGACCTCTGCTTGTTGCGCGGCGTCGCCTACCAACCGGTCGACAACGCCGCCATGGCCGATATCTACCGGACCATCGACTCGGAGAATATGGAACGGGTGACCCTTGAAAAGGCCCCCGCCATCGCCGTCTACGTTCCCCCCACCCAGGAGCCATGGGATGACGCCGTCCGTCTGGCGCTGTAATATGCCGAAATCAAGTACGACATGATCTGGGATCAAGAAGTCTTGTCCGGCGCGCTCGAAAATTATGACTGGGTGCATCTGCATCACGAGGATTTTACCGGCCAGTACGGCAAATTCTACGCCTCCTTCCACAACCAGCTTTGGTACCAGCAGCAGGTTGCCACCGATGAGGCGATGGCCCATAAGCTGGGATTCAACAAGGTCTCGGAATGCAAGAAGGCGGTGGCGCGGACGATCAAAGATTATGTCCTGCGAGGCGGTTTTCTGTTTGCCATGTGCTCGGCGGCCGAAACCATCGATATCGCCCTGGCGGCCGCCAACACCGATATCAATCCGGCGGAATTCGACGGTGACCCGCCCGACCCCGATTGCCAGAAGAAGCTGGACTATTCCCAATCCATGGCGTTCACCGATTTTACCGTCTCGCTCGATCCCCTGCTTTATCGTCACTCCGACATCGATACCTATCCCGATCGGCTGGAGCGATTTATGACCCCGGCCGACGACATCTTCTACCTGTTCGAATTCTCCGCCAAGCTCGACCCGGTGCCGACCATGCTCGTCCAATGCCATACCGCCGTCGTGAACGGCTTCATGGGGCAAACAACCGGTTTCCGCAAATCATTACTCAAAAAATATGTGATTGTCCTCGGCGAACCGCTGGAATATGATGAGGTGCGATACGTCCATGGCAATCTGGGCAAAGGAACTTTCACCTTTTTCTCCGGCCATGATCCGGAGGATTACCAGCATATGGTTAACGATCCCCCCACCGACCTGAAGTTATTCAAGAATTCGCCGGGATACCGACTTATCCTCAATAATGTTCTCTTTCCCGCCGCGCAGAAAAAGGAGCGAAAGACCTGATCGGGCGATCATATGCGGCCGTGCTTCCACCGGGACGGCCGATCCGGTCGCCGAAATTTGGCTATTACAACCCATTAAGGCAGGAACATCCCGGCCGGCCGGGTGTTACTACCAGTGAGGGCTGGACAATCCATCGGCCGTCCACACCGCCATCGTGATTGGATTGACGCACTTCACAGGGATAAAGGTGATGAATATGGAACACTTCAACGTTATCATAACCACCCGGCTTAAAGATAATCCGGTGGCGCGGCTTTTGGCGGAACTCGACACCAATATTCGCTATATCTCGCTGCGCCGGGGGGAATTTGTCTTCTCCGGCAAAATCGGCGTCAAATATTTGACCCGCGAAATGTTCCTTCAGGCCGTCAAGAATCGGACCATCTACCGCGACATCATCGAGCTGAAGCGGGAATTTACCGAGCCGATTATCGTGATCGAGGGGGATGCCCGCACGGCCGATCGCGCCGACGACCTGGCCGCCGTCCAGGGGGCCGAGGTCTTTATCTCGGTCCTGAATCGGATTCCGATTCTGGCCACGCATGACGAGATGGAAACGGCCCAATTGCTGTTCATGCTGGCGGCGCAGGTCGGAACCGGGCTGGATGTCGAGCCGGGGACGGAAGATGAAGCCGCTGCTTTGGCGGCCGCGGAGACGGATCAGGACAGCGTCGAGACGATCGTGACCAGGATTCCGGATATCGATCCGGGAACGGCCAAATCACTCATCCGCCGCTTCGGATCGCTCGATAAGCTGCGCGCCGCCGATGTCGCCGAATTGAAGAAAGTCGCAGGAATCGGCCTCAAACGGGCGCGGAAAATACATGCCTTTTTGAATCAGGAAGGTGTCCCGCAGAATTCAGTCCGATAGCTCCTTCAGCATCGCCCCAAAGCCCTGTGCCAGTGTCGGCATGGCCCTTCCCAGCAGGGCCTCGGTCTGACGGCAGTCCAATCCGGCGGCCAGCGGCCGGGGAGCCGGGCGCGATACGTCGGCCGAGGTCCGCGGTCCGATACACCGCTTGTCCAGTCCGAAATGATCCGCTATGGCGACCGCCAGCTCGTACCGGCTGACAAACTCCCGTCCGCCGATATGGACCAGGCCGGATACTTTCTTCTCGATCAATCGCATAATAATATCGGCGGCATCGCGCGCCGTGATGGGGTTGGATATCTGATCGGTGAGGGCCTGAATCGTCTCACCGCGGCGCAGCGCGTCGAACACGAAGCGGAAGAAGTTCCGTTTGTTGGTGTGATCGATAATCGTCACGGCGCGGATGACCAGGTGACGCGGCGAACTCTTCGCTACCGCCCTCTCGGCGGCCAGCTTGTGTCTGCCGTACATATTCAACGGCTGCGGCGGATCTTGTGGGCCGGGTGGCGGCGTCCCGCCGGGGAAAACATAATCGGTCGATAGCTGGACGAATCGGGCGGCCGGAAAGGCCTCCACCAGCAACTCCACCGCCCGGCGGTTGATCGCGTCGGACACCTGTGGTTCCCTCTCGCAGCGGTCGACGTCGGCCAGCGCCGCGCAGTTGATAATTATCTCCGGCGTCACGTGTGACGCCAGCCGCTCGATTTCGCTCCCATCGGTCAGGTCGCCGACGAATTCATCGGTCTGCCACATCGAGGCCGGGGAATGATGATACACGGGAAACACCCGGTACCGCCCCGCCGCCGCCTGAAGCAGCCGTCCCCCCAAAAGACCTCCGGCGCCGGTGACCACAAGCGTCGGCACGATTATTCCCGATCCCGATAATGTTCTTCAAAAAAAGTATGGTTCTCGGCACTGGATGAGGCACTATCCATCACCGCTGTGACCCAATCGGGATGGTCGCGGTACCAGGTGACGGCGGCGGCGAGGTCGGCTTCAAAATCGGTCAGCGGCTGCCATCCCAGTCGCCTGATCTTCTCCCAATTGACGGCATAGCAAAAGTCATGGCCGGGACGGTCGGCGACCGGCTTGATCAATCCCGGGTCGGCTCCGAGGATGGCGATCAACTTGAGGGTCAGGTCGTGGTTGGTGATATGATTCCCGGCGCCGACGTTATAGATCTCGCCCCGCCGGCCATTGATAAACGCCAGCCAAATCGCCCGGCAAAAATCCTCCACGTAAAGCCAGTCGCGCATCTGCCGGCCGTCGCCGTACAACGGCACCGTCTGGCCGGCGAGAATCCGTCGCGTGAAAAACGGGATCAGCTTCTCGGGAAACTGGCGCGGGCCGTAATTGTTCGAGCAGTTGGTGACCAGCGTGGGCAGGCCGTAGGTGTGGTGGTAAGCCCGCACCAGATGGTCGGACGC
>CAZPEV010000185.1:0-1535 GCA_964585635.1 uncultured Ignavibacteriales bacterium | reverse complement strand
AATTATTGGTTCCGCGCACGATGACGGCGTCAAGGTCGCCGAAATTCAGCGCCGCCGAAACATAAAGGTCGGCCGCCGCCTTGGAGGCGGCATAGTAATTCCCTGGCCGCAGGGGCGCGTCCTCATCGCATGGGCTTTCCGGCCGGACCGCGCCATAGACCTCATCAGTCGAGACCTGCAGCAGCCGCCCGACCTTGTGCTTAACCGCCGAGCGCAACAGGTTCAGCACCCCCTCGACATTGTTCCTGATGAAGACCTCGGGATTGTAAGAGGCCCGGTCGACATGGGTGTGGGCGGCCAAATTGATGATGCCGTCGACGCCCGACGCCACCAGGTCATCCACCAGAAGGGCGTCGCAGATGGACCCGTGCACGAAATGGTGGCGCTCCGACTCGATCCCGCCCGGCAGGGTCTCCAGGTTGACCCGATTGCCGGCATAGGTCAGGCTGTCCAGGGAAATGATCCGGACGTCGCTGGTCGTGGACAAAAGATGCCGCACCAAGTTGGAGCCGATAAATCCGGCCGTGCCGGTCACCAGAAGTCGCATCAGCCGTTCCTGATCTGCCAAGTGTAGGGAATTTGGTCGGTGTCGAACGGCAGGCGGATTTCATCGGGATGATCCCGATGATACGGCTCGCTGGGGGAATTCAGCGCCAGCGCCGGCGCCACGCCGAGTCCCATCAATCCATGGTACACGCCGGGGGGAATCTGCACCAGCATCCGGTTCTGGTCGCCGATGATATACTCTTCGATTGAACCGCTGGTCGGACTTCCCTCGCGACAATCGGCCAGTACTAACCTGGCCATCCCCGATACCACCGTGAAACTGTCGATCTGCTTTCTATGACAATGCCACGCCTTAACCACCCCGGGATAGACGGCGGTCAAATACACCTGGCCGAAACGGATGAAAAGATCGTCATCGCATCGGAGGATTTCATACAACCAGCCGCGGTCATCGGCGATCGTTTTGAGCGGCTTGGTTCTGACCCCATCAATCATGCCCGCCTCCCGGCCGTGTCGCCGACGCCGCCGATCAGCCGTCTGGCCTGGGCCAGCGATTTATGCGTACCGGCGTCGACCCACCAGCAGTCGAGCTTCTGATATTCCAGCCGTCCCTGCTGAAGGTACTGGGACAAAATGTCGGTCACTTCGTATTCGCCCCGGGCCGACGGCTGCACCCTGGCGGCGATTCCGAACAGGTCGGCGGGGAAAAAATAGATGCCGGTGATGGCCCAGGGAGAGGAGTCATTGTCCGGCTTTTCCTCGATCCCCTCCAGCCGTCCGTTCTCCAGATGTGCTACACCAAACATGCCGGGGTACGAGACCTCGGCCAGATGAATCAAGGCGGTATCCGGCTTGGCGTCGAATCGCCGGCGCGAGGCCATGACCGTGCCGCCGATAATGTTGTCTCCGAGAACGACCATGTACGGTCCACGGCGGGCCTCGGGCGGCATCATCTGAATCGAGCCGGCGATCCCCGGCTTGTCTTTTTGACCGATGAAACGCATAATATCGAACCGTCCCTCATGCCG
>CAZPEV010000184.1:0-6117 GCA_964585635.1 uncultured Ignavibacteriales bacterium | reverse complement strand
CCCGGCGCGGGGTCTTGCCGGAGATGATATCCAGCGGCAGCACCAGCGCCACCAGGGCCAAAAAGCCGAGCGGCAGCGGAGGCCAGGCAGCCGCCAGAGCCGTTCCCGATATCGTTAATTGGAATCGTTCCTGCCGGACGGTGACGTCTTCCGGCCAGAGGGCTCTGGAGATATATCGGAGAATGCTCGGCACTCACCAATGTAATAGCGATTGACCGGTCATTTCAACTGGTTTTTCTATCCCCAGCGCTTCCAAAATGGTCGGAGCGATATCGGCCAGCCTGCCGCCGGGACGCAGCCGCGCCCCTTTGGGGCCATTGACGAGCAAACACGGCACCGGATTGGTCGTGTGCGCCGTATGCGGCCCGCCGGTTTCCGGGTCAACCATCATGTCGACATTACCATGATCGGCGGTCAGAATCCCGGAGCCGTTTTTCCTTTGCAGGGCCTCGAAGACCCGGCCGACAGACCGATCCACCGTCTCCACCGCCGTGACCGCCGCCGGAAATATCCCCGTGTGCCCGACCATATCACAGTTGGCGAAGTTCAGGATGATAAGATCATAGACGCCGCTGTCGATCGCCGCGACCACCTTGTCGGTCACCTCCGGCGCCGACATCTCCGGCTGCAAATCATAGGTGGCCACCTTCGGAGACTGAACCATGATCCGGTCTTCGCCGGGAAATGGTTTCTCCTCGCCGCCATTGAAAAAGTAGGTCACATGGGCATATTTTTCCGTTTCGGCTATCCGTAACTGGCGCATCCCCCGCTCCGAGATGATCTCGCCCAACAGCCGATGCAGGGCGACCGGCGGAAAGGCGATACGCGGCGTCTTGAGCTGGTCGTCGTAATGGGTCAGATTGACCAGGCTGACCTTTAGTCCATCCGAGCCGTTCCGGTTCGGGATGGTAGTCAGCGGCTGGTTCCCCTCAAACAGATGATTAAGCTGCCGCACCCGATCGGCACGGAAGTTGAAAAAGAGCGCCAGGTCGCCCGAAACCAGTTTACCGTCGCGGCCGCCGTCGTTGAAGACCACCGGTTCGACAAATTCGTCCGTTACGCCGGCCTCATATGAGGCCTTGACCGCCGCCACCGGATCGTCGCCGTGCTTCCCCTGCCCGTACACGATCGCCGCATAGGCCCGTTCCGATCGCTCCCAGCGCTTGTCCCGATCCATCCCCCAGTACCGTCCCATGAGGGTGGCGATCCGTCCCAGACCGTAGCGGCGGAACATCTCCATCACCTGCCCGACATACCCAGCCCCGGAAGTGGGCGAGGTATCCCGACCGTCAAGGAAGGCGTGAAGAAACAACGTCGGCGCATTCAGGTCAGACGCCATCTTGATCAAGGCCTCCAGGTGGACCATCGAGCTGTGGACGCAACCGTCGGACACGAGACCAAAAAGGTGGATCGCCCGGCCGCGCGCGATTGCCTCCCGCATCGATCCGACCAGGACTGGATTGGTGAAGAAGGAGCCGTCCTTGATGGCCACGTCGATCCGGGTGATCTCCTGATAGACGACCCGTCCGGCGCCAAGGTTGAGATGCCCCACCTCGGAGTTCCCCATCTGCCCTTCCGGCAGACCGACCGCCAGGCCGGAGCCTTCGATGGCGCGATTGGGCCAGGCTTGAAAGAGCTTGATGATGTTCGGTTTTTTGGCCGCAATCACGGCGTTGTCGGCGGCGCTGGGGCGCAACCCGAAACCATCCATGATACAGAGTAGAAACATCTGAAACTATACGCTCGCTTTGTCTTGGCCGACGGGGAAAAACCGGCCCGGATCAGACCAGCCTAACCGCCCGGCGACCGGATGCGATCTGACCGATGCGATAGCTCGGCTGGCCTTGCCGCGACAGAATCCCTTCCGCCGCCTCGGCCTCGGTCGGCCCGACCACGATGATATAACCAAGGCCCATGTTGAAGGCGTCATACATGTCATTATCGGCGACCCGGCCGGTTTCTTGGAGGAAGGCAAAGATCGGCGGCATCGGCCAACGGCCGCGATGAATGATCGCCTCCAAATTTTCGGGAATGATCCGAATCAGGTTGCCGGGGATGCCGCTGCCGGTGATATGCGCCATCCCGGCCGGCTGGATTTGCTTCAGCAGCGCCATGACCGGCCTCAGGTAGCTGCGATGGACCTTCATCAACTCATGGCCGATTTGGCCTCCCAGCATCTCCACCCGGCTGTCGATAGTCAATCCGGCCATCTCAAAACAGATTTTGCGGGCCAGCGAATACCCATTGGTATGCAGGCCGCCGGAGGGCAGGCGGAGGATGATATCACCGTCACGAATGGCCGAGCCGTCGACGATCTTGGCCCGGTCGACCACGCCGATGACGGTGCCGACCAGATCGTATTCCCCCTCGTTATAGAATCCGGGCATTTCGGCGGTTTCACCCCCCAGAAGCGCCAGGCCGTTTTCCTTGCAGGCGATGGCAATCCCTGACACAACATCAGCCAGCACAGACGGCACCAGGCGACCGACGCCGAGATAATCCATGAAAAAGAGGGGCCGGGCTCCCTGCACCAGGATATCGTTGACACAATGGTTGACGATGTCCTGCCCGATGGTCGTGTGAATTCCGGACATAAAGGCCAGCTTCAGCTTGGTGCCGACACCGTCGGTGGAGGCGACCAGCACCGGCTCGCGGTATTCCTCGACCGGCATCCGGAACAGCCCGCCGAATGATCCGATTTCGGACAAAACGTTGGGGGTAAAGGTCCCCTTGGCCAGGGCCTTGATTTTCGCCACCGCATCATCGGCCGCCTTCAGGTTAACGCCCGCCGAGGCATAGTCAATCTTTCCCTTTTTGTCCATCGTAAGCGCCAAGGTAGACAGCCGCTGCGCGAATGTCAAGCGCCATGCCTGGCGCCGGACGCGCCGAAAGACGACCGGGTACCGAACTTCGTCGGCCGCCTCAACGTCTAGTAGGCAATGGAAGTTGGCCGGACACCGACCGGGACCACACGCCGATTTCCCTTGGCCGGCTCCGGTTCGGGCGATATATTCCGGCTCGATGCGCAATCTTTCGGATATTTCAGGAGGATAATGTGAAAAAGGCATTTCTCATGCTGATCCTCAGCCTGGGGCTTTTAGTTCAGGCAGCCGCTGCCGCCGGCGAAGTCACGCTGGACGTCAAGGAAAAGGTTTTGTCCAATGGGATGAAGATTCTGGTCGTGGAGAACCATATCGCCCCGGTGGTCTCGACCCACATTCGGTTTCGGGTCGGCGCGGTGGATGAACGGACCGGCATTACCGGCATGTCCCATTTCCTGGAACATATGATGTTCAAAGGGACCAAAATTTTCGGCACCTCAAATTATGAAGCCGAGTTGCCGCTGATGGCGAAGATGGATTCCCTGGCGACTCTACTGCGGGGGGAAAAGGCCAAACTCCGGCACCCTCTGTTGAAGGGGAGCGAAGAGCGGGTCAAGGCGCTTCGCGATGAAATCGCAGCCGTCCAGGCCCAACAGGCCAAATATATCATTAAAGACGAACTCTTTGAAACCTATCTCAAGAACGGCGGTGACGGCCTCAACGCCGGCACCCACAATAACGGCACCATGTATCATGTGTCGCTGCCGTCGAATCACCTGGAACTATGGGCCTTTCTTGAGTCGGACCGCATAGCCAATCTGGTCTTCCGCGAATTCTACTCGGAGAGGGACGTTATCCGCGAGGAACGCCGACTGAGCCTCGAAAACTCGCCGCGGCGCCGCCTGACCGAGGCGCTGGCCGCCACCGCCCACTGGGCCTCGCCCTATCGCTGGCAGACGTTGGGGTGGGCGTCGGATATCGAGAATTATCAGATTCAAGATATGAAAAACTACTTCAGGACTTATTACAATCCCTCCAACGCCGTCGCCTGTATCGTCGGCGACGTCAAGGCCGAGGCGGTCTTCGCCCTCTGCGAGAAATACTTCGGCGCCATCCCCGCTTCCCCGCCGCCGCCCGAGGTCTTCACCGATGACCAGCCGCAGGCCGGGGAAAAGCGGGTGGAAGTCGAGTACGATGCCAAGCCCTTTGCCGTGATCGGCTGGCACATGCCGCAGTTTTCACATCCCGACATTGCGCCGCTGGACGTGCTCTCGGATATTTTGGCCCGAGGGCGCACCAGCCGCTTCAACAAGAACATCACCGAGGCCAAATTGGGACGGGCCACGGCCTCGGTGGCCTGGTCACGCTACCCCGACCTGTTTAATTGCAGCATCACGCCGCTCGGCAATCATACCGTCGATGAGGTCATGACGGCGGTGCTGGCCGAGATCGACCGCCTCAAGACCGAGCCGGTTCAGCAGTGGGAGATCGATAAGATCAAGAGCCAGACCGACGCCGACTTCATTCGGAGCCTGAGCTCCAACGAATGGCTGGCAGGTCAGTTGGCCAACATGGAGGCCCTGGCCGGCAACTGGCATTACCTGATCGACTACCGCGACGAGATCAAGCGGGTCACGCCGGAGGATATCATGCGGGTGGCGAATAAGTACTTCACCAAGACGAACCGCACCGTGGCCGTCCTGGTCAGCCCATCCACCAAGGCCTCCGGCAAACCTGCGGCTCCGGCCGGAACGGGAGGGAAAGGATAGTCATGAAACAGAAGATATACATGCTCGCGCTGGTGCTGGTCATCGGCCTGGCCGTAGCGGCCGGGGCACAGGAACCGGCCTCGAAAGGATCCCAGATTATTTCCACCTTCGTCTATCCCGAACTGAAATGGTCCGTGCCGGAGGTCGGCCAGGAAGTTCAGCGGGAAGTCCTTCCCAACGGATTGATTATCTACCTGATGGAAGACCATCGCCTGCCGCTGTTCAACGTGACGGCCCTGATTCATTGCGGCGACGCCTACCTGCCGATGGAGAAGATGGCGATTCCGGAACTGACCGGCACCGTCATGCGCACCGGCGGCACCATCTCGATCCCAGCCGATTCTTTGAACGCCCTGCTGGAAATGATCGGCGGCACGCTGGAACTTAACGTGGGGTCTGACAACGGGACCGCGACGCTGGATGTCATGGCCAAGGATACCGAATTGGGGCTGCGGCTGTTGGCCGACGTTCTTCGCCATCCGGCCTTTCCGGAAGACAAGCTGGATCTGGCCAAGGAACAGAAAAAGACCGACATCAAACGGCGCAACGATTCGCCGGCACCGATCTTATCGCGTGAATTCAACCATCTGATCTACGGCGATCATCCCTCGGGACGGATACTGGAATGGCAATATATCAAGACGGTCACGCGGCAGGAGTTGACCGACTTTCACCAGGCCTATTTCGCCCCCAATAACATCATGCTCGGCATCACCGGCGACTTCGATCCGGCCCGGATTAAGGAGCTGGTGGCTAAATATTTCGGCGATTGGCCAAAGAAGACTATCACCTTGCCGGAGATTGCCAAGGTGACGGCGACGCCGAAACCGGGTGTCTACGAGTTCTACAAGGATATTAACCAGGCCAACGTTCGTATCGGACACCTGGGGATCGCGCGCGACAATCCTGACCGGTACGCCGTGGGAGTGATGAACTGGATTCTCGGCGGCGGGTCGTTTACCTCCCGCCTCACCAGCAAGGTCCGCTCCGATGAGGGCCTGGCCTACAATGTCGGCAGCGCCTTTCAGCCCGACAGTCGCGACCTGGGGACATTCTATGCCTACGTTCAGACTAAGCTGGAGACGACCCACAAGGCGATCCGTCTCATGCTCGACGAAATCGAGCGGATTCGCACCAGCCCCGTCGGTGATGACGAACTGAAGAATGCCAAGGATGGGTACATCAACCGCTTCGTTTTCAACTTCACGACGCCGCAGGAGGTCGTCGACCAGTTGATGCGGATCGAGTTCAACAACCGCCCGCCGGATCTGCTGAAAAAATATATCGACAACATCCGGGCCGTCACCAAGGAGGACGTGCAGCGGGTGGCGCAGAAGTATCTGAAGCCCAAAGACCTTACCTTTGTCATCGTGGGCAAACCGGAAGGGTTTGAAAAACCGCTCGATGATTTCGGACCGGTGATCAAAATGGACGTGAAAGAACCGGTCGTGGAATAGGTCTTGGAGTGCGATCGTCAGAGAGAAGAACCTGCCTTATGCAAGGCAGGTTTTTCTGTGCCCGATATG
>CAZPEV010000183.1:0-6229 GCA_964585635.1 uncultured Ignavibacteriales bacterium | reverse complement strand
TGACGTAGGCGAAACCATAAGCCAGGTTGAGCAGGCTGGCCAGATGCATCTCTTCGTTGATGCTTCCGGTGGCGTCGGCGCAGAAGAACACCCGGTAATCGCGGCAATAGGCGTCGCGGGCGGTCGATTCACAGCACATGTTGGTCATGATGCCGGTGATGACCAGGTCTTCTATCATCAGGCAGCGGAGGATGGTTTCCAGATCGGTGTTGTAGAAGGCGGAATAGCGATGCTTGAGGACAACCTTATCATGCGCCAGGGGGGCCACCTCGTCGTGAATCTCGCTTTCGGGGGTTCCCTCAACGCACATCCCCTCCCACCACCAGCCCATGATACCGGCGTCCAGGCGATCGGGGTGGTGGACGTGGCGGGTGTAGATTATGGGACGATTAGACGCCCGGAACGCCGCAATCAGACGCCGCACCGTCGGGAGGATGGCCGTTCCGCCGCAGGTGAACGTGGAAGAGGCCGGGTCCAGGAAGAATTTCTGCATATCGATGACGACCAGCGCTGCCTTGTCCCGTTCAAGCTGCATGCTATGCTCATTGAAGGGTGCGATCTTATTCAGCCAGAGCCTGGTTTTATCAGGGAGGGATGTTGCGGTTACATAGGGATTCATGGCGATAGTCTCCTTTACCTTGTCGGGTACGGTGTATGATGCGTGCGAGATGAAGGCCCGGCAAGTCTTAAACCAGGATCGAGCTTCAAATAATCGGGGGAATCTGCGGCGAATCTTTGGGCAAGGCCAGCAGATCCTCCAGTATCGTTACGGCGTCGGCGACATATCGTTCACAGCGCAGCGCGAAGAGGTCCTTGTCTTTGGCCTCTTGCCGTCCTTGCTCGGTGCTGATGTCCTGTCCCAGAAGCGAGCGGCAATCGATGGCGCCGTGGCGGGCGGCAAAGCGCTCGGCAAATTCGCGCACCAACTGGTAGGCGTTATCTTTTTCCTCGCTGTCGCCGACGACATGAGTGCCGTGCGCCAATCCGATGACCATAACGGCGCCGGTAACCGCGCCGCAGGCGTTCTGCAGCCGTCCCATGCCGCCGCCGAAGGGGCAGGAGATTTTCAGCGCCGTCGCTTCATCAAGGCCGTGGGCCGGGGCGAAGACGGACAAGACGGCCTGGGCGCAGTTATAATCGTTGCGAAATCGTTCGAGGGCCTGATCGGTATGGTTCATAATTTAGATGTACGGAAATTTGTGGCATTGGTTTCCGTTTTATGGGCAGGACGGCGCGCAGGGTGCGCCCGGAGAGCAGGATTCTCCTTGTCAATTGCCCATTTCAACGGGTCTTGGTCGATATAGGTGCGGTGTTGAAACAGCGATTGCCCATCACGAATGGCATGTTCATAGAAATTCCGTTGCCAGAATGGTTGTCCGGGCGTGCCGCGCAATGTATTTATCCGAAACGTGACGGAGGATTTGAATCCAAAGATGAAGGATGACAGTGATTGTTTCGCCAATCCCGGCGGGGTTGATTTGCGCAATTGGTCAGGAGATATCGTTTCGGGCGCACAGCTCTTCTTCCCCAATGATTATTTTGATCCATTCAATAATCACACGCCTACACTGCGGATCATTGTAAATCGCATGCACAAATGCTGGTTCTTTTTCAAAATTACTACCGTCAAGTGAAATATCGTCTTTCACATGAAATATGGTTGCTTTCCCCGGAGGGCCATATTCAACACTTACCTCAAGAAAAGGGGCCGCTAAAGCCAATTCCGGGCCGATCATCGCCAATAGAATGGCGTTGCAGAAAAGAAACGGGATCGTGATGAGAATCGCGATGATTAGCAAGGCAACCATAAGACATACCGGAAAAGCAATTATCCAGAATGATATACTAAACACAATAAATAGCATCCCCAATGTTGAAGCTATACCCTGCTGTTCCATAAATAGATAGAGCCGATCTTGAAATAGGAAGAATATTACCAAAGCTGCACCTACAACGAAACCAAAAACGCCCGACTTATATAGCCTATTTGTCTCTGTTGTCTCCATTATCCAGTTCCAAGGCCGGTAAATGACCTCACATACATAAATGATAAATTCGATTAATATGACCCAAATGCGATTAATGAGTACTTCAAGAAACTGAACAAGAAATAGAAATAACGTTGCCTCGTCGGCAGGCTTTCGCAGAATCAGCATTTTGGCGTCTGATAGATCGGGAAGTGCTATCGATTTAGCCCAACGGAGTGACCACTCCTGCCATTTGAGTGCTATGCCGACTGCAACAATTATAAGCACACCAGTAATTATTGTCCCTATTATATGCCACCACTCTGCTGGCTGTAGGATTCCGCATTGGGCCATTAGCATTTTTGACAATAGACCAAGGATAATAAAGATGAACCCGCCTACCAGTACCAAGCCGAATGGGCCCGCAGGACGCTCATTAATGTGGAGAAATGGTGTCGATAAGAGGACTATGCCTGCTATCCGTGATCTCAAATCATTGTCACGGAGTGCATGCAATAGTATATTTCCCCCATGACTGTGTGCAATTATGATGTGTTTAGCATTTGGCAAGTCGCGCTGGCGGACATTGACGAAGTTGGCCAAATCCTTTGCGGCTATTGATCGTGAGCGGAAGGTATAGTAACCTGACCAGGGGAACGTTTCGATGCTGCATCGATGTGGCAAATCGTTTCTTATGTAGTCTGCAAACTCAGAATCGGATTTGGCCCATTCATGTCGATTAATCCCAGTGCCATGCACGATCGTAATAGCGATTTCATCAGTTCTTGCCATATTGGTCTTACCCATTCTGGGGCCGTTGCTGGCTACATGTGCGGCCCGAATTATGAAAGGGCTGAGAGCCCGGCGTTGTCATTGTCGGGTTTCTCTCCACGACTTTCAGTCGGGATCGGAACACCGACCTACGTATACTTCGGGTCGGGGAACCCGACCCCTACGCATATTCGAATTTGGAGCCCGACCCCTACGTATATACGAATCCCAAACTCGGCCCCTACTTATGCTCGAACTTCGGGGGGCGCTTCTCCATAAAGGCCTTCAGGCCCTCTTTGGCGTCGGCATAGCCGAAGTTGGTGCCGAAGGCGGTCTTTTCCATTGCCACTCCGGCGCCGAGCGGAATATCCAGCCCGCGATTGATCAATTCCTTGGCCAGCATGATCGACGGCACGCTCCGGGAAGCGATCTTCTTGGCCATCTCCATCGCTTTCGCCATCAACTCCTCGGGCGGGTAAACTTCATCCACCAGGCCGATCTGCTTGGCTTCGTCAGCCGTGACCATGTCGCCGGTGAAGATCAGCTGCTTGGCCTTGCCGCGACCGACCAGCCGCGCCAGGCGCTGCGTGCCGCCGTACCCGGGGATAATCCCCAGGCTCACTTCCGGCTGGCCCAGCTTGGCCTTGACCGAGGCGAGACGCATATCGCAGGCCATGGCCAGTTCGCAGCCGCCGCCCAGCGCGAAGCCGTTGATGGCCGCGATCACGGGACAGGGGTAACTCTCGATGGTGTGCATCAGGTACTGGCCGATCTGGGAGGTGCGGGTGGCGCCGGGCGGATCCAGCACGACCAGCTCGGAGATGTCGGCCCCGGCCACGAAGGCTTTCCCGGCGCCGGTGATGATCACGCAGCGGAAATCCCGTTTCATCCAGTGGGAGGAGAAGAAGCCGTGCAGCTCGGAAATGACCTCGGCGTTGAGGGCGTTGAGGGCGTTTTCGCGGTTGATCGTGACCACCGCGACGGCATCCTCGATCTTGACGGTAATATGCTTATAATCCATGACTGTCCTCATCTATTTGGCGGTGTAATCGTAAAAGCCGCGTCCTGACTTTTTGCCCAGGTATCCGGCGTTGACCATCCGGCGCAGCAGCGGCGGCGCGGCGTAATGCTTGTCTTTGTATTCGGCGAACATGATGTCGGCGATGTGGAGCATGGTGTCCAGGCCGATGAAATCGTTGAGCGCCAACGGGCCCATGGGATGGCCGCAGCCGAGCATCATGCCGTTGTCGATATCCTCGCGGGTGGCGCCGCCGCTTTCCAGCATCCTGATGGCATCCAGCAGGTACGGGATGAGCAGGGCGTTGACGATGAACCCAGGACGATCCTTGGCCATGACGGCGGTCTTGCCGCAGGCCTCGGCGAAGGCTTTGGCGGCGGCGATGGTGGCGTCGGAGGTGTCGATCGTCCGCACCAGCTCGCACAGCTTCATCATGTGGACCGGATTGAAAAAGTGCAGGCCGCAGAATTTGTCGCGACGCTTGGTGGCGGCGGCCATGTCGCCGATCGACAGCGATGAGGTGTTGGAGGCGAAGATGGTCTCGGGCTTGCAGAGCTTGTCCAATTGCGAGAAGGTCTTGATTTTCTCGTCCATGCTTTCGACGACCGCCTCGACGACCAGATCGCACCCGGCCAGATCGGCCAGCTTGGAGGTCCCGGTCAGGTTGGCCATGGTTTTCTTCTTGAAGGCCTCGTCGGCCTTCCCCTTTTCGATCGCCTTGTCGATGTTCTTTTCGATCCGGGCGAAGCCCTTTTTCCAGAGGTCATCGCTGACTTCACAGGCGATGACCGCGATGCCGGCCTGAGCGGCGACCTGGGCGATGCCGCTGCCCATCTGTCCGCATCCGACGATTCCGAGTTTCGTTATCATGATAGACTCCCTGTATGTAGATTAGACGACAATAGTCGTTACTCCCCTGCGCGCCAGTAGTTTCGAATGCACCAAATTAAGCATTCCCGGAGAGAAGTCAAGAGGGGCAGGCAAAAAGGGGCGGGTTATTTCGAACGCTGGCAGCGGGGGCAGTAATGCGCCGAGCGGCTGCCGATCGTGCGGCGGATGATAACCGCACCGCACCGCAGGCAAGGTTGTCCCTCGCGCCCATAGACCTGCAGGTATTTCTGAAACCGTCCCGGGCGGCCATTGACGCCGGTGAAGGTATCGACGGAAGTGCCCGTCAGACGAATGGCCCGGCGCAGGATAGCCTGAATATGGCCGTGAAGCTCCTTCGCCTTTGACTGCGAGAGCGAATCGGTCAGCCGCTGCGGGTGAATCCGGGCCAGGTAGAGCGATTCGTCGGCATAAATATTGCCAATGCCGGCGATGATGGTTTGGTCCAGCAGGGCCGGCTTGATCATGCGCCTTCGGGTGCGCAGCAGCGCCACAAAGTCATCGGCGGCCAGTTCGAGCGGCTCCGGCCCCAGTTCCGCCAGCCCCTTCTGCATCATGACGGCGGCGGTGGGGTACAGCCGCAAGCGGCCGAAGCGGCGGTAATCATTGAAGCGGAGGGTGTACTGGTTGTCTTTGAAATGAAATACCAGATGATCATGCTTGTCAGTGGGGCCGCTTTCGGGTAGGTAGTAGAAATGGCCGGTCATCTTAAGGTGTACCCACAGGGTGTGATCATTGGATAGATGGATCAGGATATTTTTGCCGCGCCGGGCGATGGCAACGATTGTCGCGCCGCGCAGGAGGGAAGCGAAGCTACCTCGGTCGGGGTAAGTGGAGGCGGTTGGTTTAATTTCCACCCGCCGTATCATCTGCCCGATGATGGTATGCCGCAGTCCTCGGGCGACGGTTTCGACCTCAGGAAGTTCCGGCATGGCTAATCGCGCGGCCGCAGGGCGGCGGGGAAGGGCTCGTCTGGGATCGAATTATGGGGCACGGTCACGGGGCGGCCTGCCGGGAGCGGTAGTTTTTGATGGCCTCGTGCAGGGCGTCCAGCGCCAGATTGGAGCAATGCATCTTGATCGGCGGCAGGCCGCCCAGGCCGTCGGCCACGTCCTGACGGGTGAGGCGTTCCACGTCGGCGAGGGTTTTTCCCTTGACCATTTCCGTGGTGTAGGAACTGCAGGCGATGGCGGCGCCGCAGCCGAAGGTCTTGAACCTGATGTCGGTAATGACGTCGTTATCGACCTTGATATATATCGTCATGACGTCGCCGCAAGCGGGGTTGCCGACTGTGCCGACGCCGTCGGCGTCTTTTAATTCTCCCACGTTGCGGGGATTCTGGAAGTGCTCCATGACTATCGCGTTGTACATCGTCGCTCCCACAGGTGTCATACCGGCGGCGCCCAAGTACCGGAATATCGGCGCCGGACGGTCAGTCGTCGTCATTTCATCATCATCATCCCGAAGGTGGCCGGGTTATAATCGATCGGCGTTTGCCAATCCACCGATTCATCATACCGGGCCAGCTTCCGGCGGAAGTTGAGGCCCCAGGCGTCGCCGGATTGTGCGGCGACCCCGAATTGCG
>CAZPEV010000182.1:0-6238 GCA_964585635.1 uncultured Ignavibacteriales bacterium | reverse complement strand
ATAACGTCTTCTTGGGTGCGGCGGGGGCCAGCATCGGCGTGCGCGCCACCGCCACGTCGAGATTGACCTATTCCATCATATCGGGTTTTGCCGACAATGTCCTGGGCATCACGCTGGGGATCGGCTGCCGTCTTGTGGATCCGCTCCTGGTCGATCCCGCCGGCGGCAACCTGCGTCTGTCGTCACGGTCGCCCGCCATAGACGCCGGAACTGACGTCGGCCTTCCATACAACGGGTCTGCCCCCGATATAGGAGCCTATGAGACCGGCATGTTGGCCGGCCTGACCATTATCCCGGACATCGACTCTATTCGGGCCGACACGTCTCAACGGTTCGACATCATTGCCCTTGACGATAGCGGGTACCCGGCCGGCTTTGGCAGTTTAACCTGGTCTCATACGTTTGCCGATGGAACCATCGATGGCACTGGGTTGTTTATCCCGGGAAGCATCGGGACAGGAACGGTCAATGTCGTATCCGATATCGGCGAGATCGCGGCCGAGACAAATTCCATTATGGTCGTGCCCGGTCGATTGGCAACCTTCGAGGTCAGGCCTCGAAAAGACACTGTTTCCGCCGATTCCAGCCTCCAATTCACCGCATCCGGATTTGACGTCAAGGGGAACGACGTCACCGATCTGGGGCGATTGACCTGGTCGGCCACCAACGGCATCGGAACGATTGATTCGACCGGCTTATTTTCCGCCACCCGTGCGGGCAAAGGAGTCGTCGGCGTCGTCAGCGATCTTGGTGCGACCGGACTTTCGGATACCATAACCGTTATCCCCGGCGCCCTAGCCCATATCGATGTCCTGCCCTCGAACAACATCGTCCAGGAACTGACAAATTATCAATATACCGCCTTCGGGTATGACTCGGATTCCAACTATGTCGGGGACTTCACCAATTCGGCGACATGGACGACCACCGACGGCTCCGGCTCAATCACCATCCACGGATTGTACACCGCCGGTTGGATCTCCGGAATTTATTTCGTCAAGGGTCGGGTTGACAGCATATCTGATTCCGGAGCCGTAACCGTGACCATAGGAGGCGGCCTCCATCATATCCACGTCGAACGACTCGATGGCACTCTGATCAACGATACCACCTTGACCACAGATGTAGACAACACTCGTCTTTATGCGCGGGGGTATACCAGTGGCGGCACCTTGATCGGCGACGTGGTCGTCACTTGGTCACTTGCGGGAAACGACTCCATCGGTGTTTTGAATCCCGTTTCCGGAACATGGTGCCAACTGGCGCTGCAGCGGCCGGGCACAGGCAAGGTCACCGCCACTTCCCAGTACGGCCTGAAGGATTCAACCGGAACCCTTACCTGCCGTCCGGGAATCCCGGCCCGATTGGCGATATCTCCCTCCGCCGATACGATTACAACCGATGAAGCCATCCAGTTTTCCTGCCGGTCATTCGATGCCGATGCCAATCCCACCGACCCGGCGGTCATACCCACGTGGGCCGTGCGCGGCAGCATCGGGACTATCTCCGACAGCGGCCTGTTTACGCCCCGCCTGGTCGGAAGCGGCAAAGTGATCTGCTCCGGAGCCGGGTTGGCCGATACAGCTGACCCCGTGACGGTGACGGCGGGAGCATTGTCCCGCATCTCGGTTTTTCCGGATTCGACGGTTATAACGGCCGATTCCTTGATGGCTTTCTCAGCCGTCGGGTACGACCAGAAGGACAATATTTGTTCTCCGGGCGGACTTCTCTGGTCCGTTACCGACCCCATCGGAACGATTGACGCCTCGGGGACCTTCCATCCGGGGGCAGTTGGCGTCACGCGCGTGATCGCTGTCTCTGATCTCGGCCCGATCGATACCAGCGCTTATTTATGGGTGACCGCCGGCCGCCTGGCGGAGCTGATCATTTCTCCCGACTCAATTGGGGTCACTCCGGATGACCGCATAATCTTTTCTGCCGTCGGAACCGATTACCACGGGAATCCAACGACGGTCGGCGACCTCATCTGGAAAGTGATCGGCGATGTCGGCGATATCAATTCCCTCGGTGAATTTACACCTTCTCGCGTGGGGACCGGACGTGTCGTGGCACAGAGCAATATTAGCGACGTGTGCGATACCAATAAGCTGGTGACCGTCGGCCCCGGTCTCCTGCGGCAGTTGGTGATTTCGCCCGACGGCGCGACCCTGCAAATCGGGGACCGGCTCGCCTTCTCCGCCCTGGGTTACGACACCGCCTTCAACGCCGCCAGTCTGGGGAATCTGACGTGGACCGTCGGCGGCGGCATCGGCACGATTGACTCACTCGGCCTGTTTACGGCGGTTTCTTCAGGCCATGGCTCAGCCTCGGCGCAAAGCGACATCAACTCCGTGCGCGGAACCAGTGGGACCATTACCGTCGAAGCTCTCACCGTCTCTTCAGTTCCCCTCGGCACCGTCATAGCCTATCCGGGGCGGACCGGCGTCCCTGGCCTGGTCTTTAGCGTGGCCAATCCCTGTGCCAACGACAAACATATAACCCGGGTCATCCTGCGCAACGGACTACGGGGGACCGGATCTCCGGCGGAATTGAGAAGCAACGTTGCCGGCGTCTCATTGTTTCTTGATCGCGAAAACGATTCCCTGCTGACCGAAGACGACAGCCTGATCGCCGCCGGATTCCTTGATTCCGATTCGCTGATATTCGACCTTCCGCCGCTTCTGGTCGCTTCCGGCGGCAGCGTGACCCTTGCTGCTGCCTTCGACGTCGCCTTGTATCCCCATGACAGTGATACCCTTGATCTATATCTACGCCCGGCAACGGATGTCCTTACCGCCGAGGGCACCGCGGCGGTCGGCTCCGGTACGGTCAATTCCCTGGGTTATGCTATTGTGGATGGTATGGTCGCCGATCAAATACACCTGATCAGTACCGGGCGACATTCGCTGATCCCCGATGACTCTGTATTCAGTATTTTAACCGTTGACATCCCGCGCAATGGCTACCGTGCGGACACCCTCCACTCGTTGGAGATAGTTGATTTTCTGGGAATGTCGGAGGAAAACTTCGACTCCCTTATCTTGTATGCCGACAACGGCGACGGGGTCTGGGGCGGGACGACCCAGGAACGGCGTTTGGGAAAACTGATATTCTCCGGAGAAGAATGGCTTCGCAGCGGCCTGAATCTCCCATTGACAATCCCATTCACCCGCCTCTTTATCGGGGCGAATCTGATCGATTATCCCGTCAACGGCGTTACGATGGCGTTCGGGATTCCCCGCAACGGTCTGGTAATGAAATCATCCAATGACGGCCCCTTGGATGCTGACCTTACCCCGGTCGACACGCTGGTCATTCAAAGCAATGGAAAAATGACCGTCACGGTTATTCCCCTGACGCCGGCGGCGATTACACCGGGACAAATCACCGGCCCGCTGTTAAGCATCCAATTGAAAAACGCCTATGATATGACCCGAACGCTCAATAGTGTGCGTTGCTCTCTAATCGCAGTCGACTCCGCCGGTGCCACCCGGGCGAAACTGGATAGCCAGATTGACAGCCTCTTTCTTTATTTGAAACAAGACCCCGATGCGTCCATCATCCGGCCCGGCGATTCCCTGCTGGCCACGGCCACCGTGCAAGACGGTTCCGCAACATTCGCCGTGAACGGTCTGACGATCGCCGGCAACGGCGGGACGACGAAGTTGTGCCTGGCGGCCGCCATCAATATCAACAACGCCAAAAACGGCAACACGCTGACCCTCGGGCTGAGCGATTCTTCGGCGGTCGCCTTCAGCGGGCAGATAACCGTGGCCGGGACTTTCCCCATCCGGAATGATTCTCTGTTCACCATCGATGCCTTCCCGGCGGCGGCGATCCATTTTGCTGCCACCCCCAGCCTCAAGCTAACCTCCGGGCAACCCGCCCAGGAAGTCATGGCCTTCGACCTGCCACGGAATGGTTATGCCGAGGACCGGCTCCGCTGCATGGAATTGCTTAACGTCGGTTCTCTGGTCGATGAACAGGCGTTGGCATCCGTCAAATTGTGGCTCGATTCCGGCGGCAACGGCTTTACACCCGATGATATTTCGATCGGTCAGTTCGTTTTCTATGGCGACCGGTGGCGCCTCAGCAACCTGAATATCCCGCTTCTGCAACCGCACACCCGCTTTCTGGTCACCGTCACCGTCGTCAATAACCAATTTGATGGCGGGACGCTTAGGTTCAATATTCCCCGGGGCGGCATCACCTTCTGGTCGGACATGACCGGCCCCGATGACGTCTCCAGCCGCTGCCCGGCGACTCACTTTGTCTTCCCCTCCAACCGGGTCACGGTCATTTCCGTGCCGATAGGATTGACCGCCGTCGCTCCCGGAGACACGGGCAAACAAGTCCTGGCCTTCGCCCTGTACAACGGTTATGTCGGACAGAACAAGACGCTCAGTGGCCTCACCCTGACCAACACCTCGCACGGTCTCTCCGCGCCCGGATTTGATGATTATGAACTGGGGCAGGTTTCTCTTTACTACGACGACAACAACAATCGCATTCAGGACAATGACTCTCTGGTAGCCGCCGGATATTTCGCCGACGGCCGCTTGCACCTCGGCGGATTCACGATTCCATTGCCGTCCGAATCGCTGGCGTATTTCTTCATCTGTGCCGACCTGCCCCTTGACGTAACCGACGGCGACAGCCTCGCAACCGGCATCGCCGGCGTTTCCGACATCTCCTTTACCGAATCGGTCAATCTCAATGGCGACATTCCTTTGTCGGCGGGAGGCATGCTGGTCATCGATGGTTCCGTCAGGCAGCAGTACCAAGTTTTGAGCCTGGCCGCGAGAAGCCTGCGCCAAGGAGAGACGGCGGCGGCGGTCTTCGCCTTCCGCCCGGCTTCCAATGGCGATCGGATGGACGTTCTGGAGGCGGTGACTCTGACCAACACGGAGGACGCCGACAGCAACGACATTGGCACGCTCCGGCTCTGGCTGGATAGCAACGGCGACGGCGTCTGGCAAGCCTCGGATTCGCTGCTGGCCGGCTTTGACTGTAACGGCAGTACCTGGACAGCCGCCGATATTAACTTTCCCATTGAGAAATCGCCGAAGGCTCTATTTGTCCTGGCGGATATCTCCCCTCAGGCGACCGCGAACACAAAACTGCGCCTCGAAATTCCGGTCAATGGCTGTCAATACCGGTCGTGGAATGACGGCCCCCGCGACGCCGCGGTCGGCGGTGGCAATGTCTTTACCATTTCCGATCTCGATCTCAGCGTTGCGGCGGCGTCCCTGCGCCCGACCTACTCGGTCGGTCAACCTATTCCGGTCGGTATAATCGTCTCCAATCTCCTGGCCTCACCTTTGGATAGTGTCGTTGGAATGATAGCGGGAACGGGAGATACGTCGCTGGTGGCTCTTGACAGCCTCAGCGCCGGACCGCGTAATCTGGCCCCCGGCGAAACAACCGCTTTTTCTTTTTATTATACCGGTCAACGGCCGGGCCCGGTCTCTTGGACGCTGCGGGCTGTCGCACCCGCGTCCGCCGAATCATCAGCCATGGTTTCCACCGGGATAGTCAATATTCAGGCGGGCGCCTCCGGCGGACACGTCACCCTGATTAATTCTACCCCGACGGCAGTGACGCGCGGGCAGAAAAATGTCTTCCCGTTGACGCTTCAATGCATCCACCTGGACAGCACCGCCGCGACGGCACCGTTGCGCCTGGACAGCCTGCGCCTGGAGGTCGAGGATGCCGCTGGTGCCGGGATACCGGCCAACCATGCTTTCAGCCGTATCATGCTGGCGACTGGCTATAGTACCCTGGTGATCTGCGACTCGATTCCGGCGGTGAGCGTCTTGACGCTTCGCTTCGACCAGCCGATAATCGTGACGCCGGGACAAAGGCACAACCTATCGCTCCTGGTCGACATCGACTCTCTGGCCGAAGCCTCCAGCTTCCGCCTGGCCATCGACGATCCCGCCGCCGTCCCGCTGGTCGATCACAACACCGGGCAACCGGTTCCGCTGATCGCGACCGGCGGCTTCCCCTTGAGAACCCCCATCTGCCGGATAAACGATCCCGCGCAACAGGTCATGGTGTCAGCCTCATCGCTCGTGCAACCCACCGTCAATTATGGCCAGCGCGACGTGGATATCATGCAGGTGAACGTGGGGCATACCGGCGGTCCCGTCAGTTCTTCGGTCCAGCTGACTTCCCTCACGATCGTGGCGCTGGATAGCAGCGGCGGACCGCTTCGGACGAATCCTCTGTTTACCGT
>CAZPEV010000181.1:0-6272 GCA_964585635.1 uncultured Ignavibacteriales bacterium | reverse complement strand
GGTTTATTTTGCGGGATAACCGATCTCGAACGGGGCCGCTACTCCTAACCCACTTGGATTTGTCCGGTGGAATAGTCAAGTTGCGACCCGAGAATGCTGTGAGGGATTAGAAACACAACCAGCATAATCAACGCCGCGGCCAGCACCCAATACCGCGGATAGGCCTGGCGTCGATGCTGCAGCCAGGCTGCTCCCCACCCGATGAATGCTATTAGCGTCTTGTTGTCGGTCAAGTCCCATCCAAACGGTACCCCGGTCCAATAGGAACCGAACGCGTACTTCTGAACAAGCGCCCCCAGCAGCAGCCCGCCGATAAGGAGTAGCACCGTGGTCCAGATCGTCAGCCGGCGACTGCTTCCCTTCGGGTCGAGGGCCTCAAGGCCGGTTCGGCTTGACAGCAGCATGGCCGCAAATATGAGCAGAATATGCGATGCCAGGACAACCGGAGGAACGTGTCCCTTAAAGCGAATGACCGCGGTGCGCTGTTCGGGAATGATGATCCGTTTCCCCCCCGCCTGAAGTTCGACACAATATTCAAGTTGGCCGGCCAGCGGCTGCCGGGGCAGATTGGCCGTCAGCAGGTCTCCGTCATAACTCATGGGAATATCCACAAAAGGCTCCGCCGTCCGGTAACGCCTATAATGAACGATTCCCTGTGCCTGAATATGTGGGACCGCTATCGCCACGGTATCATCAGTCTTTCCCCCATGGCTACGGTCCAAAGAATAAACGATTCTTTGACCGGCCAGGTCGACCATACCGTTGAGGGGGTAAGTTGGGCCGGTCCGGCGCTGAAAAACCGCCGACGCCACCGTAATGGCAAGCGCCAGACTCCATAGCAAAATCTGTCTCTTCATGTTGCCTCGCATTTATTGTCGGTCCGCTTAACGCTTTTGCATTATAGTCAAAATCAATACGTTGCCACAGGCCAACTGAAAGCGTAAATTGGTGGCCCCGCCATTTCTCATCATCTTGAAACCCCCGAAAAGTACGACCGATTTCGGTGTCAACCCGGCCTCGGTCGCTTCTCTTGACTTGATTGCAAGAGCAGTATAGATTGCCAAAGTCATATTAGGGTTCCGGCGCGGGAGGCTCGGTGAAACAGATATATCGGTCAGGCGCTGTCACTGCCATGATACTACTGGCGGCGGGATGCACGATTGAACGGGAAGTCGATTTCATGGCCGGTCGAGGCGGGTCCGGGGTCGCCGCCTATTTCGGATCGGAAGCATATCTGCCCAAGGTTGAAACCTTCATGCAGATCGGCCGTTGCTCGGCTCCGACCATCTCCTCTGACGGGCAACAGGTCTTCTTCACCAGCGGCTTGTCCGGCGTCAATCAATTGTACCGCATGATGGAAAACGGCTGGCCGTATCAACTGACCATGTTTCCCGACGGGATCAGCTGGTATGTCCTCTCGCCGGCGGCCGATATGGCCATCGTCGGGGCGGCCAGCGGCGGCTCCGAACGAACCCAACTGTACCTTCTGGACACTCAGTCGGGAAGGCTGCGTCAACTGACCGATCGACCGGCGGCGATTCATGGCTCGGTGATCTGGAATCTGAACGGCGGAACCATTTATTTCCGCTCCAATGTCGAGAACCTTAAGGATTTCAAGCTCTATGCCATGAACCTGTCCGATGGCAATCTCAAGAAGCTGGTCGATGCTGCCGGGTATACCAGTTGGAACGACATTTCGCCCGATGGCAAGAAATTGCTGTATTCTGTCTCTACCTCCAACATGAACGGTGACGTGTATTTGTTCGATATCGAGAGCGGCCTGTCGGAACTTCTTACCCCCCATGAGGGAGATGTTCTCTACGAAAATATCCTCTTTGCCGCTGGCGGCAATTCCCTTTTCCTCACCTGCAACGCCAACCAGTCGGGAATGATGCTACGAACAAAGATGAACCTGGCCTCGCGTAAGCTGTCTCTTCTTGACTCCGATCCGTGCTGGAATGTCGATTTCATGACCCTATCTCCCGATCGGTCCATCATGGCCTGGACCATCAATGAAGACGGTTATGCCCGGCTGAGGTTGACCGAAGTCGGATCCGGGCGGGAACTTCCGATGCCCGAGCTTGATGGCATGGTTGGATATCCCTCACTATCCCAGACCTCACGGATGGTATTCGCTTTCGAATCGCCGACCCAAACCAGCGATCTTTGGAGTTGGGATTTTGAAACGCGTCGCCTGAAGCAGGTCACCCATTCATCATATGCCGGCATCGACAGCGCCCTGTTTGCCGCTCCCAAGCTCATGAAATATCGCTCCTTCGACGGTCTGGATATTCCCGCCTTTCTTTATCTTCCCAAGACCTATGCCGGCGGCGCCATTCCTTTTATTCTTGACATGCATGGCGGTCCGGAGTCGCAGGCGCGGCCGTTCTTTAACCGTCACTTCCAGTACCTTCTTCTGCGCGGAATCGGAATACTGGCGCCCAACATTCGTGGCAGCTCCGGGTATGGAAAAGAATACCTGGCCATGGACAATTATAAATTACGGCTGGATGCCGTCAAGGACACCAAAGCCGGGGTCGATTGGCTGATTCAAAACGGATATACCGCCCCAGGCATGGTTGGCATCAAAGGGGACAGTTACGGCGGATACATAGTCATGGCTGCCATTACCGAATATCCCGACCTATTCTCCGCCGCGGTGGATGAGGTCGGCATCGTAAACTTTGTCAGCTATCTACGGAACACGTCTTCATACAGAAGGGATCTGCGCGCCGCCGAATATGGCCCGCAATCCGATACAGCCTTCTTGATATCGATCTCGCCGATCCGCAAGGCCGACCGAATCCGGACTCCGTTATTGGTGGCTCACGGCGTCAATGACCCCAGGGTTCCTGTCGACGAGGCGCGACAAATAATCGCCGCCATCCAGCGCCAGGGCGGGATCGTGGATTCTTTGATTTTTCCGGACGAAGGGCACGGTGTTGGCAAGCTGACCAACCGGCTAATGCTTTATCGCAAAATGGCGGATTTTTTTGAGAAATATCTGAGGAAATCGCCGTGATGTCGGTGACCGACCGATGCGGACTACCCCCCGTGACCTTCATGATTACTCGTTTGTCGCGCCGGCCGTCAGATGCAGCATAATAGACCTGCTGCCCGGGGCCGAGGTCACGCTGACACTTGGCATCGGTGTAGGATTTCATTGCGATCGCCCGATCCAATACTCGGCCCCATATTCTCGTTTGAGCCGATCGCCAGTCTCCCTTGCCTGCCCCGTGGTTTGATAGGGGCCAACGCTCAACCGGTAATATATTCGACCTTTGACCTCCACCGAGCGGACAAGGGCCGGGTAGCCCCGTTTCTGGTAGGTATCGGCCATCATCAGTGCGAATTCATTATCTGCATAACTGCCAAGATTAATGACATACCCGTCTGTTGCGGCAGAGAATTCAGTTCTAGGCGGTTGGATTTCGACTGGTGCCTTGGCCCTATCCGATGCGGTGTCAGGCAATAGGTTCGTGGGGATTGACTCGTTTAGGGGAGTCGAATCGGCCTGGCTGGGTTGAGGCGCTTGCCGTTGGGCGTGGCTCGCTACCGGCCTCGCCTCTTTTCTAGACGCGGCCGGGGGCCACGCCTCCTGCTCCGCCTGGGCCTGGGTTCTTTCCAGAGAATCCATAACGCGTGCCACCTCATCGCGGACTGCCTCCAGTTCAAGCCGCTCCAAATCCTTTTCCTTCTCCCTGGTTCTGCATCCGGTAGCGACCATCAAGACCACCAAGCCAGCCGTTGACAATAGACGACTCATCCAACCTCCTCCGCATTCGCTGCGAATAGACGCAAAAAATGTCCTCTCAGCCACTTTGGCAACAGCAAAAAACCGTTGAATTGATTGTTGAAACGTATAATACTAGGGGAAAAGGTGAAGGATCGTTGACGTATGGACTATTTCAGGAATAATCTCGACCTCATCGGCAATACTCCCCTGCTGCAGATTGCCGAGGATTGCAACCGCGTCGGGCCGCTGATTCTGGCCAAATTGGAATTCCTCAATCCGGGAGGGTCGGTCAAGGACCGAATCGCCAAATATATCGTCGAAAAGGCCCTTTCCGAGGGCAAGCTCAGGAAGGGCAACACCATTATTGACAATACCTCCGGCAACACGGGTATCGGAGTGGCCTTGGTGGCTTCCGCCTACGGCATTAAGACGATCTTTACGACCGCCGCAAAGACCAGCCAGGAAAAAGTCGATCTGCTGCGGGCGCTGGGAGCCGAGGTCATCATCACCCCGACCGAGGCCGCCTGGGACGATCCCCGGAGCTGCTATCAGGTCGCCCGGACGTTGGCCGCCGAGAAGGGATATTTCTATTTCAACCAGTATGATAATCCCGACAATCCGAAAGCCCATTATTGCACGACCGGCCCGGAGATCTGGCGGCAAACGGATGGTAAAGTAACGCATGTGGTGGCCGGAATAGGCACCGGCGGCACTTTGACCGGCATCGCCCAATATCTCAAGGAGCAGAATCCCCGTATCCGGGCCGTGGCGGTTGACCCGCCCGGCTCGCTCTTTGCCGATTATATCACCAGCGGCAAGACCGGCCCGACATCTACCTACCACGTCGAGGGGATCGGCTCTGACATGGTGACCAAGGCGCTCGATCCGGCGGTCATCGACGAAGTTATCACGGTCAGCGACGATGATTCCTTTGCCACTGCCCGTATGCTCGCCAAGCGATTCGGTATCATGGCCGGCGGCTCGTCCGGGACGGCAGCGTATGCCGCGTTCCGGATGGCGGAACGCCTGGACGCCGACCAGGTCATCGTCGTGATTTTCCCCGACTCCGCCTTCCGCTACTTGTCGAAGTGCTTCTCGGACAAATGGATGACAGGACATTGTTTCTGCATTTCGGAGATGCGTCGCGCATGAAAGCCACATTATCCTTTCTCGTCTCGGTGACGCTCATTCTTGTCGCCTCGGTTTCCCTTGGTGGACAAACAGCTCCACCGCCCGCCTCCCCGGCGCCGCCATTGACGCCGTCGGAATATGTCTGGTTCTTTGGCTTCATACCGGAAGGGTCCTGGGTAAGCCATCATTATCTCTTGCGTAACCCCCATCCCGATACCGTGACCATCCTCGAAATGATCCCGGGATGTGATTGCACCCATGTCCCAAGAGGGCCGGTGATAATCGGCCCCGGAGGGACATATCTGCTGGAAACGCTCTTCGATACGCGCACCTATTTTGATGAGACCAACCGCAACATCCGCGTCATCACCAACTACAAGTCCAACCCGAACCTGGATCTTTACTTTGGCTCGATCGCGTCTCGTAATCCGAATACGCTGGCAATCGTTCCACCCTCGACCGCATTCATTCCCGGCAAGCAAAGCCAATCCTTTGTCATTAAGAATATGGCTGAGGAAAAGACGGCAATTACTGTCCTCATTGACAACGACTCGACCCTGACCGTATCCGAAACCTCCTTCGACCTGCCGGGAAAAGGAGAGAAAGAGATCATCGCGTCGCCGCGATGGGAGCGATTTGCCCCGGGCTCGACCTATACCTGCCTGGTGCTGGAGGTCAATCGCAAGGAGACCTTCCGCGTAAGCATCCCCATCAAGATCAATAAGTTTTAGCGTCGGACCTACCCGGTGGCCGCCGTGCCGGCCGGTCAATACCTCATCAAGGCCGTCGACGGGTTTGATCCACCATGCCGGACAAAAAAGTACAAATTTCTTATTGACAATCTTTCTTATTTATCGTTATTCCATTATACGTGCATACGAAGTTAACGATAACGAGGGTGACATTCTGCTGTCCCTGGGTAGTTTCCTAGCCCCCTCTACCCAACCAGAGTGCACCCTCTTTTTATTGTGCCTCCGGCGGATTCCATTTCTAGCGGGCCGGACGCGATTCTCACCCCTTGATCGATGCCAATGGATGAAAGCGGGCCACCAGACGACTGAGGCCGAGGTTCTGCACGGCTCGGGAGACGGCGTCAATATCTTTATAGGCAAACCCGGCCTCTTCCGCCAGGCCGCGCAGGTGTGCCGTTCTGACCATAATGCCGTGGCGGGCCATGTCGTCACGAAGTTGTTCGCCGCGGATGTTTTTCATGGCTTGAGTGCGGGACATGACCCGGCCGGAGCCGTGCAGCGTGGAGCCGAAATATTCCCCCTCGGCGTGCGTTGTGCCGGCAAAGAGGGCCGACCCCGTTTCCATCGAGCCCCCGACCATTACTCGCTGGCCTACATTCCGATAGACGGATGAACCCTCGGCATTATCCGGCCCGAATGATCGGGTCGCCACC
>CAZPEV010000180.1:0-6310 GCA_964585635.1 uncultured Ignavibacteriales bacterium | reverse complement strand
TTCAATGGGCCGATAATCGTTGATCCTACCCCGCCGTTCTTGTCTTACGGGGTGGGTATCGGCGATTTCGACCGGGATGGCAATCCTGATTTGATCGCCGGCTCGTCCTTCAATCCGGAGCGCATGAGGGTTTATCTGAATATGATGCCGGACGCCCCGATTCTGCCCGATGAGATGACGACGACGGGGTACAATAACGTCGGCCTGGCAGTCCAAAACCCGGACAGCTTTTATGTTTCGCGATACTTTTCCACCGTGGGCGGATCAGCCTACTGGCGCTACAACGCCGACCAGGATACCACCCTTGACGAATCGGCGATGGATTACAATTTGATCTATGGCGAATATCGGATTGCCATCGTTGCCCGGCCGGGGACCGGCCCCAATGCCAAATTCAGCTCCATTATCAAGATTGACGGAACCCAGCAGGCCATCAAATTTCTCAACTATGACGCTCCGACAACCAAAAAGAGCGCCAACGGCCGATTCGCCTCCGACAGCATCATCTTCTATTACATGGTAGATTCAGTCTCTTCGATCCAGCCGCCCGACGGCCGGGAAGTATTTGTCAATCCGCCGACCTTTGATTGGAGCCGCTTGGTGGCCGGCATTTCGGCCGATAGCTACCAGTTTCAGCTCGATCGCTATTACGACTTCCACGGCGCGCCATTGATTGTCGACACCAGCGGGCTGATCGCACCGACCTATACGCCGACGCCGAAACTGGGCGCCGACTCGGTCTTCTATTGGCGGGTACGGTGGCTCGCCGGCGGGGTTTGGTCGGACTATTCGCGGATGTTTGCCGTCTATGTCCGCGAGTATGTGCCGGGCGACGCCAATGGCGACAGGGCGGTCAACGTTGGCGACGCCGTTTACATCATCAACTACATCTTCAAAAGCGGCCCGGCGCCGAACCCCATCAACGCGGGTGACGCCAACTGCGACAAGGCCGTGAACGTCGGTGACGCCGTCTACATCATCAACTACATCTTCAAGGGCGGCCCCGCTCCCGGTTGCCCCTAATGGCGGCCGAGGCTGCCCATTAGTCCACCACAAGCGGAGGGAATGGGATTGTAAAGATCGATGCCCCGGCCGAGATTAATATCGGTTGACTAATTTCAATTTTGGCGTATTTTGTATCGTGCATGTACCGCCTCGCCATACTTTTCACGCGCCGAACCACTATTATTCGTCCTCCTAGAGGGCCAGGAAAGGCATCAGTATGAAAAGACTGCTGCTCGTCGTTACCGCCGTCATACTTGCTCTTGCCGCCACCGGCTTGGCCGCCGACACTCAGGCGACCACCGACCAGGATATCGCATCGCTCCAGAAACTGATCGACCAGAAGGGATATCATTGGAAGGCCGGACGAACCTCCGTGTCGGATTTGTCGGAGGCGGAATTCATGCAGCTTCTGGGACACAAGCCGCCCAAAGATTATCAACAGCGATTGGAGAGACTGCCACGGATAAGCGCCAATCAGAAAATGGCGTTTCCGCCGGTCTTTGACTGGCGCGACTCCAGCGGCGTCACATCGGTTAAGAATCAGGGGGGCTGCGGCAGCTGTTGGGACTTTGCCGCCGTCGGCGCCTTTGAGGCCGCCATCAAGATTCATGACGGCATCGAGTACGACCTGTCGGAACAGCAGGCTATGTCCTGTAATATTTATGAGTCCGGCTGCACCGGCGGCTGGGCCGAACCGGTCTACGAGTTGTTTCAGCGGTACGGCGCCGTGCTGGAATCGTGCCTGCCGTACCAGGGCCTGGATGGCATTCCGTGCACCCAGGGATCGTGCCCGGTCGTCACCCGCCTTAAAGAATGGGTCTATGTCGAAAACGATGTCAGCGCCATCAAGCAGGCCCTCCTGACCGGCCCGGTGTACACCTCGTTTTCGGTTTATCAGGATTTCAGCAACTATACCGAGGGATGTTACCAGCACGTCACGGGGAGCTACCGGGGCGGCCACGCCGTGGTTATCGTCGGCTGGGATGACAACGCCTGCGGCGGTGGCGGGGGGGCCTGGATCTGCAAGAACAGCTGGGGTGCGGGGTGGGCCAATCTGGGCGGCTATTTCTATATTAAGTGGGGCGATTGTGGAATCGGCAGCAGCACCGTTCTCCCGATCTATCCGGCCGACCCGGTGACGCTGGCATATGAGAACCATCAAGCGAGCGAGGCTTCCGGCAACGGCAATGGTATCCTCGAGCCGGGCGAGACGGCCACGCTTTCGATTGATCTGACCAATCGCGGCCTGGCCACCGCCACCGCGGTCAGCGCCACCCTGACGGCCTTGACTCCCGGCCTGACGGTTACCACTCCCCAGGCCAATTTCCCGGATATCGTTGGCGGCGCCACGGCGGAGTCGCTGGCGCCCCATTTCACTTTTGAGATCGGGTCGTCGGTTCCGGCCGGAACGAAAGCCGAGTTCCAACTCGCCATCACCTGCGACCAGGGGAGCTTCAACGGCAGCTTGTACGAGTACCTCGGAAAATTCGATACCGCCTTTGCCGACGATATGGAAGGGGACGACAACGGCTGGACACATGGCGGCGTGCTTGACGACTGGGCCCATGGGCAGCCGCCCGGCAGCGGCTTGACCGACCCGCCCAGCGCTCATTCCGGAACCAATATCTGGGCGAACAGCCTCGGCGGCAATTATCAATCCTACGCCCAGAATTACCTCCTGTCGCCGGTGGTCAACTGCTCGGATATGAAGAATGTGCGCTTGACTTATTACCGCTGGCTGGCGTCCGAGAAATCGGTCTACGACTCCGCCGCCATATTTGTAAATAACCACCTGGTTTGGATCGGCGATTCTTCCTATGACCAAATCGACAGCCGCTGGCGGCGTCACGATGTCGATCTCTCGGCTTACGCCGACTCGAACGCCTCGGTGCAGATAAAGTTCTCGCTGAAATCCGATGCCGCCCTACAATTGGGGGGTTGGGGAATCGATGATCTGGCCATCGTCGGGCTTTCCATGTTCGTGAGAGGGGACGCCAACGGCGATGAGACGGTCAACATCGGCGACGCCGTTCATGTGGTAAACTACGTCTTCAAGAGTGGTCTGCCGCCAAGCCCCATCGACGCGGGCGACGCCAACTGCGACCATGCCGTCAACATCGGCGACGCCATCTATGTGGTCAATTACGTGTTCAAAAGCGGCCCGGCGCCCAGTTGCCCCTGATCTGCCCAAGATTGATGTCTTGAAAAGGCCGGTCAAATGCCGGCCTTTTTTTATGCCCGAATCGAAGATTCCATGGAACGGCATATGGGCATTGGAATTACCGGGAATTGGGTTCGTTTGCTCATTTTCTTGTTCTTCGTGATTTGCGCCTCCTATTGATGGTGATGGGGGCTGCCCGACTCGCCTGCGTATGAAATCCGGACGAACCTGCGGCCCACCCGTCGCACGGAAACTTTTCGCAGTGGGTGGGGACGTCCGATCTCGCACGGGGTGATTCTGTGCCCGGCCGATGTCCACATCGGCCGGACGATTTCCATACGGGCAGGTCTGGATCCGCCGCAGACTGGCCGCGCACAGCTTGCTCATTTCTTTTTTCCCAGCTGCCCTCTCCTTTGGGAAAAAGGTGAAGAGGGGTTCTGATCCAGCCCCGGCGGACATTGTGTGCCCGGGCAGAGATATAGACTGAGCCTGTTCATCCTATAATAGGGGGCCTAGGAACAAACAACATTGATGTTGTAGCGGAATAGTCTGAAGCGTTGGGCGCGGCAGGGTGATTGATCCTTGGCGCACAAAGGTATACGGAGGCCAAAAGGGTGATTATTAGACCCGGACGAACGACGTGCCACCCGCCGCAAAGCGGCAGAAAGGCCCTTGATAAGACATACTCAGGACGTCCGACGCACACAACCGGTGTGATTTCTCCGCTTGACAATTTGGCCAAGCAGACTTAGATTACATTGCAACTTGGGCAAACAAGCGGCTGAAGTCATTCTCCTCGCATTTATCATCTAGCCGGCCTGTGTCACCGCGGATTAAGCCATAATACTCGTCTTATTAACCATTAACCTCGTGCAGGGGGTAATATGATAAGAAAGCCGCTTTTGGGCATGGCCGTGGCTCTACTTGTGGTTGGCCTTGTAGCCGTGCTTGAAGGGAGCGCGCTATCTCCCCAGCGATCTCCCGAACCGCAACCGCTGCTTCAGCCACAGCCTCAGATTCTGGAAATCGGCGGCGGAAACGCCTCGGCCGTCAAATCGGCCGGCTTCTGTGAAGTGAACCTCACCGGGCCGCCGGCCTACTATATCACCGGCTGGACATTTTTCGATACTGAAAGATACGCTGCTTACCAGGACGCCGCCGCCTGCGGATATCCCTTTGGCGTGACTGACGCCTCCTTCGATCTGTACGCCACCGCGGCATGCTCCGCGATCGTTTATGTGCAGTTACTCCGGGTCATCTCATCGGACTCCGGCTGCGTTATGCCGGGAGCGCCATTCTTCACCTCCGGCATTGATACGGTCATCTTTCCTCATTCCGGCTTGTTTGAGTTGTCATTTCCATTGTCTGATACGGTGTGCATATATTCACCGTATTATGTCGCCCTTGTCTTTGTCGGAGACGCCGCCTGCCTCAATCCCGTGATCGACAACACGCCGACCACCTGCCTCAGCTTCTACAATTATACCGATGACCTTTGGGCAGATCTGGTTCAGGTCTATGGCTTCCCGGGGGACCTGGTTATGCACACCGGCGGCCTGACCGCCGACCAGAACGGCTGCCCGGCCTATCCGCCGCCGAACACGATCATAACCCGTCCTTCCGATACGGCTTATTGGAACGACCACCCGTATTTCAAGGACACTCTTTGTGTGCAGGTCATAGATTACATGCAGCAGTCGAAGGTCGCCTATACCACCTTTGAGTATTTTGACAACCTTCTCTTTTTCTGGGAGACCTTTTATACTGATGATGACGGCACCGAGGCCGGCCTGGATTGGTTTGGCCCCTCACCTCCCCCCGGCGATGGCTGGAGCGGATATTGGGTGCCGACCGGCATTCAAGAAGGGTACTATATGGTCCGGGCGACCATGACCGATTCCTTGGGACGATCGATATCGGACACCATCATTACCTATTACGACCCTAATCCGCCCGTGCCGACAATCACGACTCCGTCGATATTCAGCTCTAAGGTTGTCTTGCCCACCGATATTGTGTTCAGCACCAATGCCAATAAGGTACAAGAAATGGTCATTACCAAGTTTCCCGCCGGAGGACCGCGACCGGGCTGCGAGAAAGGATTTGATAAAGGTATCGATACCCTGGATCAGCATGAGGCCTACCCTCACCCGGGCATAGACGGGAAAAACCGCGGCTGCTATCCCACAGCCATTGGCGCCTGCCTGAAATGGTGGGCCAAACACGGTTTCCCGGGACTTGATGACTTCGGCCAAATGAGCGAACAAGAACTGGTTGAGGAATTGGCGCGCCGCATGAATACAGACCCCAACGACGGAACACTTCATGGCAACGCCCGCCAAGGAGCCCAGGAATACATCGACAGCAAATTGGGAAAGTGCAAGTTCAAGGTGGAGCTTCTGGGGGGCGCCGTAATCCCACTTCATCGGCTAATTAAGGAACTGCTGGTGAACAACGAAGACGTCATTGTTACCGACTGGCATCACGCCGTCACCGCCAATTCGATTTGTTTTTGGCCAACCTTTTACCTCGATTTCATGGATCCCTGGACGGGTAGAATCGTCATTGGACCTGATACCGAGCATGGATTCGATGGCGATCCGATCACGCATATGCTCGTCATTTCTCCAAAGAAAGACGATGACTCGCCCAAACCCGATACCCTGGGCCGCGCAAGGCATCAGGGAGGACAGGAGTACCTGTATACGCTGACAGATTCCAGCTGCTCGCTGTATGTGGCGAATTCCGCCTATCTGGTAGAGGCTGTAATTATCGACAGTACCGGCCACGTTGGTTCGGATATGGTCAACCTTGAATTCGTTGCCCGCGGCGACGCCAACGGTGATGGGACAATCAACATCGGCGATGCCGTCTATATCGTGAACTACATCTTCAAGAGCGGCCCGCCGCCGAACCCATTCGATGCCGGAGACGCCAATTGCGATCACGCCGTCAACGTCGGCGACGCCATCAACATCATCAACTACATCTTCAAGGGCGGCCCCAAACCGTGTTGTTACTGATTCGGTCAAGGAAAGCATGAACGCAAAAGAGGTCCCCGGCGGGACCTCTTTCTTTTGGGCTCATGGCTAAAACACAAGGCTCAAGAAAAGTCAACGCTATCCATCGATCTCGTATTTTTTT
>CAZPEV010000179.1:0-6418 GCA_964585635.1 uncultured Ignavibacteriales bacterium | reverse complement strand
CGATACCAGCCGGCGCCCGTCTTCTGACCGAAGCGCCCCAGCTCGCAGACTCGATCGGCGATGCGCGAGTAGACGACCTGCGGCTTCTCGATGTAGCGCCGCTTGCGAATCGACCAGCCGATATCGTTGCCTGCAAGATCGCTCATGCGGAACGGTCCCATCGCCATCCCGAAGCGCTCGAGCGCGCGATCGACTCGGCCGCGCGGTCTGGCGTCGCGACGCAGGAGCCGTGAGCACATCATCGCCGTCAGCGTGAGCGACACGACCGCCGAGAGGGTGATCGCCACGGCGGCTGCTGCGATCTCACGGCCATCAATAATGCCCGGGCCGTGTGCGAGGCCGTGGGCGTACCTCATTATATCTTCGACTTCAGCGATCGATTCCGCCGGACGGTGATCGCGAATTTCGTCTCTGAATATCGGGCCGGCCGCACGCCCAATCCGTGCGTGGTCTGCAATTCCGAGATCAAGTGGGAGATGTTTTTGGAGCGGGCGTTGAAGATCGGCTGCGACGCCATCGCCACCGGGCATTACGCCCAGGTTGGATTTGATTCGTCGACCGGACGGTATACCATCCACAGGGGGATCGATGCCACCCGCGATCAATCGTACGCCCTCTGGGGGATTCGGCAGTCGGCCCTAGCCAGAACCGTGCTGCCGGTCGGCTCTTTGACCAAGGTGGACGTCCGGCGGATTGCCGCCGGAGCCGGCCTGAAAACGGCCCAGGCGGCTGAAAGCATGGAAATCTGTTTTGTCATTGACAACGACTACGGGCGATTCATCCGGGAATGGTGCGGTGATGATATTCCGCAGGGAGAGATCGTCGACCGGTCCGGGGCGGTGCTTGGCCGGCATCGAGGCCTCCCCTTTTATACCATCGGGCAGCGGAAAGGGCTGGGGATTGCGCACCCCGCGCCGCTGCATGTCCTCAGGATTGATGCCGACCAAAACCGGCTCATCGTCGGGCCCAAATCCGAACTGAATCGCGAGGAAATGACGGTCCGCGAAATCAATTGGGTTTCGCGGCCGCCGACCGAGCAACCATTTTCCTGCAGCGTTAAAATCCGCTATCAGCATCGGGCCGCCCCAGCCGAGGTCACCCCGTTGGACGCCGGCCGTCTGCTGGTCCGCTTCGCCCTGGCGCAACCAGCCATCACGCCTGGGCAATCGGCCGTATTATATGATAACGACACGGTGCTGGCCGGCGGCATTATTGCCTGAAAAAATCCCGGCCGCGGTTCGTTTATTGTTGCCATTCAGTTATAAAACCTTCTTGTTAAAAGTCGGAGCATCGACCGACCGGGTTTGGAGGATGATATGCTGAAAGTAACCTTCCTTGGTCATTCCTGTATACTTGCCACGGATGGCAAACAAAGGATAATCGTCGATCCGTTCCTCGAGGGCAATCCTCAAGCCAGCGTCACACCGGAAGAGATTGACGTCGATTATATCTTGGTTACCCACGGGCATGCCGACCATCTCGGTGACGCCGTAGAGATATCCAAGCGGACCGGCGCGACCATCGTGGCCCCCAACGAATTGGCGGTCTGGGTCACCAAGAAGGGGGCTTCGGCTCACAACATGCATATCGGCGGCTCCTACAAGTTCGAATTCGGGCGAGTGAAACTGACCATCGCCCATCATGGATCCGGGACCGGGGAATCGGGACTCGAGTACGCCGGCAACCCCTGCGGTTTTGTCTTTACCATGGGGGGGAAGACCGTCTATCATACCGGCGATACCGGGCTGTTTCTCGATATGAAGCTCATCGGGGAAATGAATCCGATCGATCTAATGTTTCTGCCGATCGGGGACAACTTCACGATGGGAGTCGATGACGCCGTCAAGGCGGTGGAATTCGTCCGTCCCAAGGTCGTGGTGCCGATGCATTACGATACCTGGAATATCATCGGCGCGGAGCCGGAGGAGTTTGCCCGAAAGCTGGCCGGACAGAAGATACGAGTGGCTATCCTTAAACCGAACGAGTCAATCGAGTTGTAGCGGCCTATGGCGGATAAGAAAGCGAAGAAGAAGGGCAAAGGGTGCGCGTTTACCGCCCTGGTAGTCCTTATCGTGCTGGCGGTAGCCGTCTTTGCGGCGGTCAAGATTTTCTTTCCGGCGGAGAAGATAAAGGCTGAAATCGTGAAACGGGCCTCGGCGGCGATGAAGCGCACGGTGGAGCTTGATGACGTTTCGCTGTCGATCTTCCCCAAGCTCAGTCTGGACATGAAGGGGTTGCGGATCTATAACCCGGCCGAATTTCCCGGAACGGAGTTTGTGTCGATTGACCGCCTCTCGTGCGGGGTGAAGCTCATGCCGCTTCTGCGCAAGCAGTTTCTCTTTGACAATATCCTGATCGATCATCCGATTGTGCGGCTGCGGAAGACGGTGGACGGTAAGACCAACTACAGTTTCGAAATCGCCGTCGGGGGAAAGGGTATTCAGACCCCGACCGGGACGAAGGAGACGGTGACTGCCAAGGAGGCGGCGTTGTCGCCGTTCGCCTTTGATTGGGCCGAGATCAAGAACGGTGATTTGACGTATCAGGACGATTCGTCGGACATGACCATTGCCCTGAGCAATTTCAGCCTTCAGACGCGCCTGATGCTGGACGCCGGCGGTCGCACCGGGCGTTCATCGGGCACGCTCAAGATTCCGACGATCGCAGCGACGATGCTTCCCAAGGGTTTCCCGTTGGATATCGAGTTGGCCTACAATGCCGACATTGATTTTCAGTACGCCGATGTCATCCTCAAGAACACGGCTTTGAAAATCAACGGCATTCCCTTCGAGTTAGAGGCCACCATCCGTAATATGATGAATCCAAAGTCGTTGTTTGCCCGGCTCAAGGCGGTCGACGTTCCGCTGGAACCGCTTTTGGCGTATATACCATCCGGCTCGAAATTCGATCGCGACAAATTGCGGATGGCGGGAAAGCTTGACGGCGCCATCGAGATTCGGCGCGAATTCGGAACCGGCCTGGCGCCGAGCTTCAGCGCCTCTTTTCGATTCAAGGACCTCACCCTCGCCTATGGCGGGGTATCAAACCGCGTGAATTTCAAGGCCTTGGTGATCGACGCGTCGTTAGATTCGGCCTGGTTTGCATCGCAGGGGGGACAGTTGGCCGGGGAAAGTTTTACGCTCACGGGGACGGTCAAGAACTGGTCCGACCTATGCTATGATGTCAGGATGGCCGGCAAATTCGCCCTGGCCGGTTTGGTTCCGCTTATGAACCCGGCCACCAAGCCGGAATTGAGCGGCACGCTGGCCTACGATCTGCGCGTCATCGGTCAGAAATCGAATTGGGTCAGTTCGACCCTCTCTGGAAGCCTGGGGGCTTCCCGGGTGTACTATAACAGCAGTACCCTGACCTCGCCGCTCAATCGTCTCGATATGGAATTGCGCTTTGCTCCCGGCCGAACCCAGGTCGAATCCCTTTATGTCGAGTATCCCGGCGTGCGGCTGTCGATGACCGGCGAAATCCGCAACGGATTTGCCCACTTCTTCGAACCGCATAAGGGACATAGGCGGCCGTTCCTCGATTTCACCCTGAGTTCGCCTCTGGTCGACTATGATGTCCTTTTTCCGACCGAGGAAGAAGCGGCGGCCACGCGTGCCGCCGGCGGCGTCGACACCCTGCCGCCGATCTTTGTCCCGGATATTGAAGCGGCCGGCTCTGCCCGCGTTTACACGCTGATCTATAGCGGAGTGGAATTTACGGCGATCACGGCCGACGTGGCTTACAAAGACGGGATCATAACCTATTCCAACGGGAAGGGGAGGCTGTACTCGGGGGCCGTGTCCAGTTCCGGCACGGTCGATTTCACCGACTTCTATAATCCGCTCGTAAATTGTGAATTCGCCGGGCAGGATATCGAGGCCAACGATTTCATGGCCCGATTTGCCAAGCTGGATGGGCGACTGTTCGGGAAATTCAACCTGAAGGGAACGATCAACGGGCGCGGCTCGGTCATGGAAGATTTCGTCCGCACCATGAGCGCCGACGGCGATGTCGTGATGCGTGAGGGCCGGGTGGTGAATCTTGATCTCATCAATGCCATGGCCGGTCAGTTCGGTTTTAAGACCTTCAAGGAAGAGACGCTGCAGGATTTGGCGGCGGCGATCAAGATACGGGACGGCCGGCTGCTTTTGGACGGCGCCAGCCTGATTTCTCGATTCGGCGATTGGAATATCGGCGGGACGGTGGCTTTCCTGGACAAGACGCTCGACTTGGACGTCGGGCTGTATTTGGCACCGGAATTCGCGAAGAATTTCAACTTGCTGGGCGGGCTTCTGCAGGATGATAAGGGCCGGACCAGGGTGAATTTCAAGCTGGGCGGCAGTTACGATAAGCCGACTATCTCCAACCTTTCGACCGACAACAAGGCGGTGCAGCAGAAAACCCAGGATGCCGCCAAAAAGGAAGCGACCAAGCTGATCAAGGATCTATTCAAGAAGAAATAGTCGCCCGAGGGCGCGCCTCGGCGGGCCCATAATTGCCATGATTTTGTGGAAACTGGTCGAAGACATTAAGGCGATCAACCGGAATGATCCGGCCTCTCGAAACATCGAGTTTCTGGTTTATCCGGGGCTGCATGCGATTGTCATGCATCGCTTCATCCACGTGCTGTATCACCTGAAGATTCCCTTCTTTCCCAGGTTGTTTTCGCAGATCAACCGTTTCCTAACCGGCATTGAGATTCATCCGGGCGCCACCATCGGGGCCGGACTGTTTATCGACCACGGCGCCGGAATTGTCATCGGGGAGACGGCCGAAATCGGCGAGAACTGCGTCCTCTTTCACAACGCTGGGGGGGACGGGGAAGCATAAGGGCAAGAGGCATCCAACCATGGGAGACGACGTCGCCGTCGGCACCGGCGCCACGATTTTGGGGCCGGTCAAAATTGGCAACAACGTCAGAATCGGCGCCAATACGTTTGTCTATATGGTCGACATCCCGGACGATTGCACCGTGGTTGGAACGCCGGCCGTGATCGTTCGCAAGGATAACCAGAAGGTGCATCTCAAGCCTCAGCCGACCATCGTGCCGCCCGACCTTCTCAATGGATAGCCGTCACCAAGGGCAGCACCGATTCCCGGCCAGCGGCCGTTGATCTCGCTTGACCGGCCTATTGCAGGCCGCTACCTTTAGTCCATCATAAAGGAGCCGGTGATGGATTTTATTGCGAATCAGGTCATATTGCTGGGGAGGATATTGCTGTACCTTCTCCCGGCTGTCCCCGAAACGATCAAGATTACCCTGGTGTCGTTCGCCTTGGCGTTGCTGTTGGGCCTCATAGTGGGACTGGCTGAAATATCCCGCCGGTCATGGTTGCGGATTCCAGCAAAGATGTATGTCGATATCTTTCGCGGCGTGCCGCTCTTGGTGCTGATTTTCTTTTTTTACTTTGGACTGGGGGCGCTTTTGAATCTCGACCGCTCAGTCGCCGGAATCCTGGCGATCGGGGTTTGCTTTGGAGCCTATCTGGCGGAGATCTTCCGCAGCGGCATCGAAGCGATATCGCACGGGCAGTACGAGGCGGCGTTGTCGCTGGGGATGACCCGGGCACAGGTGATGCGGCATGTGATCCTGCCGCAATCGCTGCGGATAATCCTGCCGCCCGCGGCCAATGAGTTCATCGCCTGTCTTAAAGATTCGTCGCTGGTTTCGATTATCGGTTTGCGGGAGCTTACCCGGGCGGGGCGGGAATTTTACTCCCAGTATTTTGTCGACTTTCAGACCTGGTTTATGGTCGGCATCATCTATCTGGCCATGACGCTGACCCTGTCGCGGCTGGTCGTGCGCCTGGAGAAGCGATTTGCCATAATCGGATTTGGGAAGAAAAGATGACGATTATCGAGATGCGTGATGTCACCCGCCGCTTTGGCAATATCGTTGCGCTGGACGGCGTCTCGCTGCGGGTTGCGCGGGGGGAGCGGATGGTCATCATCGGGCCCTCAGGTTCCGGCAAGTCGACTCTGCTACGGACCATCAATGGCCTGGAAGCGATTGACGGCGGCGAGATCATCATGGACGGCGCTCGGATCGATCATGATCAGCGGCAGATTCATCGCGTTCGCCTTGAGGTGGGATTGGTGTTTCAGCAATTCAACCTTTTTCCCCATCTGACCGTCTTGGAGAATATCACGCTGCCGCAGAGGGTCGTGCACAAGCGGTCCGACCGGCAGGCCCGGGATAAGGCGCTGGCCCTTTTGACCAAGGTCGGTATTGCCGACAAGGTCGACGCCTACCCCGGCCAGTTGTCGGGGGGACAGCAGCAACGGGTCGCGATTGCGCGGGCGCTGGCGATGGATCCCAAGGTCATGTTATTCGACGAGGCCACCTCCGCGCTCGACCCGGAAATGATCGGCGAAGTGCTGGAAGTCATGAAGCGGCTGGCCGGGGAAGGGATGACCA
>CAZPEV010000178.1:0-6553 GCA_964585635.1 uncultured Ignavibacteriales bacterium | reverse complement strand
CGGCGGACATAGTGCGCGTGGGCAGAGATATAGCCTGAGCCTGTTCATCCTATAATAGGGGGCGGAGTCGCATTCACCATCGATGTTGTAGCGGAATGGTCGGGGGCATCTTTTCGCGGCATCCCACCCCCAAGCTGGCGCTTGAGGATGCCACCCAAGACAGATCGCTGCGGGGACGGGTCGGGAGACCCGATCCCTACACGTACTCGCAGGTAGCCCCGCCTCATTCTTTTCGCGGCGGACAGGGACGACCGCGCACGGTGATATTTCCTGTGCCCGGCCCCGCCGCGGCGGGTCCACAAACGCTGGACGATTTCGATATGAGTAGATGTGGACCCGCCGCAGGCGGTCCGCGCACGAGAGTAGCGCGAAACCGATTGACAAAGAGCGGGTTGGGGGTATATTACTACCAGTTGGCAATTACTTCACAGGTAGGGGTAGCCATGAAGATTATGATATCGTTGGTTGCGGGCGTTTTCGCAGGATTGGCCCTGTCATCGGCTTCTGCCGCCGATCAGAATCTCATGATCATGCAGAAGATGGACCGGATGCCGCTGGCGTTCACGCAAAACAATGGCAAGGGTCCGGACAGTAACCTTTTCCAAGCGGATAGTGAGGTCGCCCATCTTCACGGGAGCCGGCTTGCATATAGAACAGATCAACCGGTGACTAGTCTTTCTGCACGTATGCCGCAACAAGTAATGAAGCGACTGGTCGCTGGATCGGAGTCCTTATCCGCAATGGCTCTCAGACCTATGGAAAAAGTGCCGTCAATCCAGCACAATCGTGATTATGCTTGCCCCTTGCTTCAGTATGCCTGCACGTTTGCATATTATTGGCAGTATCCTTCATCTGACGGCTCCGATTTCATCAACGTAAGGTTTACACCGCCAGCGACTATGTGCACTCTTTTGACGGTCGAATTTGCTCTTTATAATGCTTCCGGCAATGTCTCCGGTGAGGGGATAACAATCTATGTGTGGAATGATAATGGGAATGGGTTTCCCAGTACCGTCATATATAGTCAGGTCGTCTCTGGCAATCAGCTTGTCTTCTATCCATCAGTGTTGTCAATTGACCTATCTGCACAAAATCTTGTGTTGACGGGCGATTTCCACGTCGGATACACTGTTAATAATAAGACATTAGATAACATACAATTTATCACAGACGATGGTAACTGTGGCCAGGGAAGATCTTATGCATATTACAACAATAGTTGGTATAGCTTCTTGGAATTAGCTGGGGCAGATTATAATCCCCTATTCTTTGCGGAAGTCTGCTTCACTGAGACGCCAACAGCATGTAATTGGCTCGCCTATCATGATGAATCGCCCAATCTTTATTGGGTTATTCCCGATGTTTATGGTGATGATTTATTCAACATGCGCTTTACTGTTCAATGCGCACCTAATGAGCAATGCGGGCTTGATACGGTCGGGTTTTATTTTTACGCCGCAGGTTCTGTCGGTAATCCTGGTGCGAAGATTTATATTTGGAAGGACAACGGGAATGGATTCCCAGGCGATGTCATTGCCACATATGCAGTGAATACGGTCACAAGCTATTATCCCAATATGACATTGCTCGATGTCTCGACATCAGAACTCATTTTTCATAATGGGGATGAATTCCATATCGGCTACACTCCAATCTACAACAATCCCTCGGATGTGCTCGCGATCGTATCAGACGACGGCGTGCCTTCAGGTCAAAAAAGATCTTCTGAATATTATACCGGGAAATGGGGATCAATGTATGATGATTGGGGTTGGGATGTTAATTTCTTCATCAAGGCGTTTCTATGCAGAAGAGAGGTGCTTCAGATTGCGGTAATGTCTCCACACGCCAATGAAATAGATGTGCCTGCGAACACAAATATTGCATTCAAATTCGATGGGGTCATTGATGAGACAACTCTGACAAGTGCAAATATTAACGTGTGCGGTGGGATGACAGGCATACACCTGGGTAGTATAGGATATGATTCGATTACAAATACAGCCACGTTCGATCCAAGCGTGGATTTTGCCCCCGGGGAGGTCGTAACCGTTACGCTGACGGACGGCATCACCTCAGCCGCAGGAATGCCGCTCACACCGTTTTCGTGGTCGTTTACGATTGCCACCACCCCCCGCGACGGCGTGTATCTCCAGGACTCTGTATATGCCAGCGGTGATGGAACTAATGATATCGTCGCCGCCGATGTCAATGCTGACGGCCAATCGGACCTGATTACGGTGAACCAACAGGCGAATACGGTATCAGTATTCATCAATCAGGGGAACGGCGTCTTCGCGGCTGCCGTGAACTACGCTGTGGGAAATACACCTACCGGTGTCAATGCCGGCGACCTCGATGGCGATGGCGCGATGGATATAGTCACCACCGACTATTATTCCAATGGCATTTCCGTGCTGCTAAACGCGGGCGATGGGACTTTTGCTTCACCAGTTCAGTACGCGGTTGGGGCCAGACCGCGCCAAACCGCCATTGCCGATTACAACGATGACGGACATCCTGATTTGGCCGTCGCCAATCAAGTGAGCGGCACGGTTTCGATTTTGGTCAACGCCGGAAACGGAACCTTCGGTTCGCCCGCGGCCTATACGGCTGGAAACCAACCGTATTATATTTGCGCTGGTGATTTGGATTCCGACGGAGATATCGATCTGGTCGTTCCCAATACCGGCAGCGGGACGGTTTCTATTTTTCTCAATAACGGGGATGCGACGTTTTCATCTGCCGTCAATTATCCTGCCGGCCTCAACCCCTATTTCACATCGGCGGCCGACTTCGACGCCGATGGGGACTTGGACATCGCAGTAGCCAACTCCATTCCCAATACCGTCTCCATCCTGATAAATAACGGTAATGGGACATTTGGGGCGCCGATAGCATATTCTGCCGGAAATAGAACGTTGTGTGCCAATCCCGCTGATATCGATGGCGATGGCGATTTGGATATTATTACCGCCAGCGCCAATTCCGACAGTCTGGTGCTTCTAAAGAATAGCGGCGATGCAACCTTTGTATCCGACGGCAGATATCCGGTTGGAGATAATCCTTGTAAGGCGATTGGTGTCGACTTAAATGGAGACGGGGTACTGGATCTTGCCTCTGCCAATCATAATTCTGACAATATCTCGGTGTTATTTAATATGATCTGCACTGATGCCGATGGAGACCATTTCGGTGATCCCGGCAATCCGGCCAATCAATGTCCGCTCGATAACTGCCCGACCGTTTATAACCCCGCGCAGGCTGATTATGACCAGGATGGGATCGGAGACGTTTGCGATCCGTGCAATGATTTCCGACCCGTGATAACTCCTGTCAGCGACACCATGTTGGCTGGATTCCATACCGAGTTTGCCTACCATCCAATCATCACCGACCCGGATAACACGACGCACACGATATCTTATCTGCAATATCCTCATTGGTGCACCGTCCACAATGATTCGGTGGTCGGCCATGTGCCGGATACCATGTTTGCGGAGATCCTGACGGTCGTGGCGCGCGATACCTGCAACGCGGATACGCTTTCGTTCTTGACGCTGATCTACCTTTGTGGGGACGCCAATAATGACCAGGTGCTCAACATTGGCGACGCCGTGTACGTGATCAACTATATCTTCAAGGGCGGCCCGCCGCCGCCTCTTATGGTGGCCGGAGACGGTAATTGCGATAAGGCGGTGAATATTGGGGACGCCGTCTATATGGTGAATTACATTTTCAAGAGTGGCCCCAAACCCTGCTGTCAGTAACCGCACGATAACCCATGCCTACTGCCCGGCCGATCTGGAGATTGGCCGGGAGCAGGGACGGGTCGGGAAACCCGACCCCTACACGTACTTGCGGGTGGTCCCGCCTCATTCTTTTCGCAGCAGACGAGGACGTCCGACCGCGCACAAGAATTACATTTTCAAAGGCGGCCCCAAACCCTGCTGTCAGTGACGTTTTGCGGAGGGGACAGCGAGTCCTGACGGAACATGGAAGCAGGGGCGAAAGCCCATTCCCCATTGGTCAAATATCGCTTGACACAATTGCCGAATCTGCTTTACTTATAGTGGAGTAACGACTCCAATCTATTCATCGGCGAACAGACCCCATCGAACCATCGGAATGGAGCCGGCTGAATCGAATAGTGAAGGCAAAAGCATTGCCGGGGGAGGGTAAAATCATGCGCAAGTTCAATATTCTCTGCCTGTCGTTCGTCATCTCGGGTGCGGCGGCTGCCGCCGGGAACGTGCAACTTGATATTTCGCTTTCCGCAGGCGATACCATCTGGTACGATCACTGCTATAGCCTTGATATCAAAATCGCCAGCGACGTCGCCCTTGGCGGCTTCCAGATTCCCATCACCATCACCTCGACCGGCGGGACCACCTGGACTTTCAACGGCCAATACACGAACGCCTGGGGGCATGGCCGGTATGTCACGCACGTGGTGGGTACCCGGATGGGAGATCCGGCGGCGACATTCGATCTGACCGGGGGGATAGTCGTCAACGAGACCTATTTGCCCCAAAAGCTGTATCTGGGCGGCGCGGTCATGATATCACCGGGGGTGCCCGCCGGCCCCTTGAGCATATGCTTTCGCTCCATCTTTCGGCCGACAACCCGAACCCGATGGGCCTGGGGACGCTTTGCGTCGATGTCACCAAAACGGTCGGCACGGTGAGCTGCATCTTTCAGGATATCAATGGCAGTAACCTTGCTGTCACCTTTCTTGACGGAGACCATAACGGCGTCTGGTGCTGGCCCGCCAAGGTCATGTGCTGCGGGCCTTGCCCGACAATTATCTCCGGCAGCGACATTATCACCTGTTCCGGTCATGCGAAAGGCGTCGACTTCACCGCTACCGAGGCCATCGATCCGCAGAGCATCACCTGGGGATACGAGATCATTTCGGGCACCGGCACAGTCTCCTTCTCCAACGCCACCGGCCCGGCCACCACGGTAACCTATACGCCGGGTCCGGGCGAGGTCAATACTGCCGCTCAGGTTCTCATCAAGGTCGGCGACCCCCAACAAACATTTGACCAGTGCTGCACGAGCTGGCATGTAATGAACGTGGGCATCTATATGGCCGGCGACCCCAATAAGGATGGGGGCAAGAACTTGGGCGACGCCGTATTCCTGATCAACTACATCTTCAAGGGGGGGCCGCCCCCCGATCCGGTGGAACTTGGTGATCTCAATTGCGACGGGGCGGTTAATGTCGGCGATGCCGTCCGCCAAATAAATTATCTTTTCCGATTCGGCCCGGATGCCTGTTGCCCCTGGTGATCGGCCGGAGGACAATCGAACCCTGACGAAAGACGGGCATTCGACGAATAAAATAGTTGAGCGTGCGACTACAACCGTGTATTTTCCAAAGGTATGATTAAAATCGCACCATCGATTCTTTCGGCCGACTTCGCCCGGATGGGGGAGGAGGTCCGTTCGGCCAAGGCGGCCGGCGCCGACTGGCTGCATATCGACGTCATGGACGGCCATTTTGTCCCCAATCTCACCGTCGGCCCCGACATGGTCAGGGCGCTCAAAGGGGCCGTCGACCTGTTTCTGGACGTTCATCTGATGGTGACCAACCCGGAGAAATTTTTCGAATCGTTCGCCGCCGCCGGCGCCGACCTGCTGACGTTCCATGTCGAGATCGACCCCGACCCGACCGAGAAGATCCGAATGGCGAGGTGTTTCGGTGGCCAGGTCGGTCTCTCGCTCAATCCCGACCGGCCGCTGGAGTCGGTCTTACCCTATCTGCATCAGGTGGATCTGGTGCTTTTGATGTCGGTCTTCCCCGGATTTGGCGGGCAGAAATTCATCCCGGAGTCGCTGTCGCGCGCCCAGGCGCTACGCGATTTTATCCGCGCCAACCGTCTCTCCTGCCGTCTCCAGGTCGACGGCGGCGTCACCCGCGACAACGCCTCCGCCTTAATCGCCGCCGGAGTCGACGTTTTGGTCATGGGGACGGCCTTTTTCAAAGAATGCGATCGAGCCGATCTGGTGAAGTTCATCAAAAGCATATAGTCAATAAATTCTTGCGCCGCCGGCAAAGCACGACAGAATATATCTGATATAAGTTCAATAAATAGGGGAACAGGCGGTCGCTGACGATAAAGGCCCTTGGCTGCTGTCTTTCACGCAAATATTTCAGGTTGTGATTGACATCGAAGTGAACAATTATGTAAGGTGAGATTGTTATTCTAATAGAAGAAGGGGGACACTATGATGCCATTGTCAAGGCAGACGATCAGCCCGGGGGCTATTCAGGCTGAGTACACCAGGCAACTGTCGCGGGCGGTGAAGATCGATCTGGTAGGCCAAGTCATTTCCAGAAACGCCGACGTCTTCCAGCGACCGAGTGCGGCCGACCGCAAAGTGATCATGAACCGTCTGGGATGGCTTGATGTGATCCGGGAAATGCCGGGCGAATTGATGCGGATCGAGCGTCTGGTCGAGAATGTGAGGTCGGCCGGCGCCTGCCACCTCTTTGTCCTCGGCATGGGCGGGTCATCGCTCGTCCCGGAGGTTTTCGGCAAGATAT
>CAZPEV010000177.1:0-6554 GCA_964585635.1 uncultured Ignavibacteriales bacterium | reverse complement strand
AAGAGCTAACATGTAACTGCAGTACTCCGGCAAGAACCAAAGTAAAGCTACTCAAATGTGCGACGGAAACATTAAAAGGTGCGCAAAAACACAACTATCCCTAGACGATCTCAAGGTAATACATTCCCCCCATTTGTCAAGGACTTTCTTGTCCACGAACCTGTGCATTTTCACCAAACTCCAGCGATCGGGACGCAGCGGCCCGTCCTCCCCGGCTGTCACCGGTATTCGGGGCGATAGACCGACGCAACCCTTGGACCCGACGAAACTTCTTGCGGTGAGGATTCACTAACTTCATTCGGCCAGAAAATAGCCCAGTGCAATCAGGACTAAGTAGAGTGCTCATTGTCGCCGCCGGATGTCGATCCCCCCTCCGAGCCAGCGGGCGATCATCAGATCGGCCTTGACTTGAAAACCAGCCACCCGATATATAGCGGTGACCCGACCCGGGAGCACTATTTTGTGATACGACTGACGGGAGAATGAGCCGGGCAGGGCGGCGGTGCATGGGATAGTGCCCGTTCGCCGTATTTTAGAAGAGAAATCGGTATGAATCGTCAATTCCTCATGGCGCTGTCAGGGCTGCTGTTCCTGCTTTTGATCGGGGTGGCGGAAGTCTATGCCGGAGACAGCTTGGCCTCAACCGACTCCGTCATGCTGATTAAGACCAAGGATGGCAGCCTCCTTCGCGGGACAATCCGGGCGCAGGATGATTCCACCGTCACGGTCATGACGCTGGACAATTTCGCAATCAGGCTGCCCCGCTCGGCAATATATTCGATGGAGGCGATCCGAGGCGACCAGACCGCGCCGGGCATCCGCCGCCATGATCGCAACGGTACCCGGTTGTTGCTTTCGCCCACCGGGCGGCCATTGCGCAAGGGAGCGGCATATTTTTCCGACACCTATATCTTGTTTTCCGGCCTGGGCTGGGGGATAACCGACAATCTGGGCATGCTGGTCGGCCTATCCGTGATTCCGGGGTTGAATTTCTCGGACCAGCTCCTATACATCGCCCCCAAGATAGGTGTCAGAGCCACCGACCAGTTGGCCTTTTCGGTGGGGGGGCTGTATGCGACGGTTCATGAATTCTCGGCGGGGATGCTTTTCGCGGTCGGCACCGCCGGCCCGGATGACTATATCCTGACAATGGGCCTGGGCCTGGGATACACCAAAGAGAAAAACGGGGACTTCATATTTGGCCAGCATCCGGTCATAATGGTGGGCGGCTATGTCCGGCTGTCCAACAGCCTGGGGCTGGTCTCGGAGAATTGGATCATCACGGGCGGGGATGTCACCAGCGGTGAACAGCCGATCAGCCTGGCTTTCCGGTTTATAGGCGATCATCTATCCGCCGATATCGGGGTTATCACGGCCGGCGAATTGATCACGGAGGGATTCCCGATCCCCTGGATGAGCATCACCTACAACTTCGGCCGATAAACGTCTCCCGGCAGCAGCCGCCACCGCATGGTTTCATCTCCCGATCACCGTCGCGATATGCCATCTTTGGACGTCCCCGCGATCGGTCAGCGATAAAAGTACCCTCGTCCCTTGAAATGGGAATGGAAATCGTTGACGAAGACCCCTCCCTGACGGCTGGAATCATGCTTGATCGAGATTTTTGCCCCCAGTTGGGGGTCCGGCATGGCCTCGACCACGAGACCGCAATGGTCCAGCTTGCTGTTGGCATAGATATCCCCCGGCCGAACCTCGATCAGATCGACAATCCGGGTCTTGCCGTTCACCAAATCGGGCACGCGGACGACATACCCTCCCAGACAACAGGGCTCGCCACTTCCGGCCTTCAGTCCTTTTTCGTGCGCCACCCAATGGGCGCAACCGGTGCCGCCGATCGGCTCCCAGGTGTCCCGTCCAACATACCAGACAAAGCAGTCAGCCGGGGTAATATGCTTGTCAACCTGCTGAACCGCATCCTGTTGCCCCGCGCGGCATTTTTGGCAATACCCCTTTCCCGCGAAATCGACAACCGTCTTCCGCCCGGGATGATGAATGCATTTTTCAGGCATGCCTCCTCCTTACCTTTCTGGTGGATCGGCATGGCTCCAGCGGGCCGGATCATGCCATACCGATCTTATTCCCCACGATTTAGACTAGCGCGGCTCCTCCCGAAGATCAGCGTTGAGGGTTTCCAGGTGAACCCGTATCAGGGCCTGCGCTTCAGGGTCACGATATTGGTCGTAAAAGGCGACGCTGTCCAATGCAACCGGCCGGGCGGGGATAAAATATTGCGAGATAAGCCTGGTCACCGACCAAGCCCCAGGATGCCCCTGATAGTCGGCATATCGCCGCGATTTCAACTGCGGCGGCGGTAAATTCAGGATATCTTCAAGCGCCTGCTTGAGTTGCAGGCGATCCTGAGTGGTTTCCGTCTGACGCTGGGCCTCGTGCAGGTAGCTGATGACCGTATTGGCGGGCGTTCGATCCTCGGCCCGGCGAAAATAATGGCACCCGGCAGCCGCCAGGGTCATGATGACCATAATCGATGCCTGCCAAAACCGTATACTCACGGACACCGTCTCCCTATATATGCGGGCGGAGTACCGTTCACCATCATTTTTGTAGCGCCGGTCGCGCGATAAATAGGGGTTGTTTCAGAGCGCCATGGAGCACCGGCCGATAACGGCGATGGTCACAAATCCAGATCGGCAATGGGGGTCTTGCTCAGAACTTCAAAGTACTCGGATCGCGACTCCCTGGACACCGACCGCCCTTCAGGAATTTTCCTAACCTTAATGACGACCTGCTGCTTGCCGGTGATCTCGATGATATCGCCGATTTTGACGATATGCGATGGTTTGGCCCGCCGGCCGTTGATCTTGATGTGACCGCCGTCGGCCAACTCCTTGGCGACCGTCCGCCGTTTGACAATTCCTGTGTCGGAAACAAAATTATCAAGTCGCATCAACGTAAACTCGCGTCTCGAATATCAACATAGACTTTCTTCTTGAGATCGGAGACCCATTCCTCGACCAGCCGGCCAGTCTTGTCCTGCTTGGCGATGTTGCGCAGGATGTCATAATCCTGCGCCAGGCTGAGCGGGTGGCCCTTCTCGCGTTCCAAAAGCTTGAGAATATGATACCCGGCCTGCGACATGACGGGCGGCGTGATCTGGCCGGTATCGATGGCATTCAGCGGTTCGACAAACTCCGGCCGCAGTTGGTCATCGGTCATAGGCGGCAGTTCGCCGCCGGTTCCCCGGGTGGAATCATCGTCCGAACTCCGCTTGGCCAGTTCCCGGAAATCGGCGCCGTTCTGCAACTCCCGGTAGAGCGAATCGGCCGCCGCTTTGGCGCGCAGCGTGTCGGCCGGCGACGGCGCCAGCGGCAAAAGAATCTGACTGACGTCGACGCTGTCCTTGAAACGCGCATGGCTCCTAATGATATGATAACCGTATTCGGTGCGAACCAGGCCGGAGATATCGCCCGGTTGCAGGCTGAACGCCGCCCGGCCGAATTCCGCCACCACTTCCTCGCGCCGGATAAACCCGACCCGCCCGCCGACGATACCCGGAAAGCGCGGGGTCAACTCCGTAGCGACATCGCCCAGGTCTTTCCCCTGCACCGCCAAGCGACGGGCCTCTTCCCCGATCTGCTTGACGGAGTCATCGGTCTGCGGGGAAACCTTAAATTTCACCAGGATATGCGCCAGCCGAATTTTCCCCGGCACCGGCGGCAAAGAATCGCGGTTGCGGGTGAAGAAATCCTCCACTTCCTGCCGCGACACCGAAACCTTGCTGAGCTTGCGGGCGATAATCTTCTGCTTGAGAAGCTGATCTCGAATCTGCGGATGATACCGCTTTTCCAGGGTTCGCTTGGTCAACCCCTCCCGCTGAAGTTGGTCCAAGAAAGCCTGCTCGGACGGGAATCGGGCGACCAGCGAGGCGATATGCTCATCCAGCCCGGCCCGGATTTCTTCCTCGGACACGGTGATCGTAGTATCATCCCTGGCGGCCGATAAGATCAACTCATCGTTGATCATCCGGCCGAGGACGTCGCGCGCGAGGCGTTGCGGGTCGACGCCCGAATTTTCCCCCAGTGACAACATATACATCTGGACCTGGCCGGCCAACTCCGAGGCCAAAATCACCCGATCGCCGACCACTGCCACGATCCGCTCCGCCGTTTCGGAACCGGCCGCGCCGGATAATATCGCGGCCCCGACTAGAATCAGGGCCGCCTTCACCGGGAAAAATTTCATAGGCACTTATTTCGACTGAACCGTGTCGGCTTTGGTGTATTTCTCAGGATCGACCGTCTTGGCCAGGACGTCATCATACACCTCAACCGGGATCCGCTTGTGCATGGCGATAATCCATTCGCCATAGAGGGAGTCTCCCTTGGCCTTGGTCAGCGCCTCGATAATCCGTCCCTTGGCCAAATTGAACGGCATCAATTCCGGCTCTAAGCGCTGGGCAACATAAACGACCGAGTATCGGCCCATGGTCCTGATGGGACCGGCCACCTGGCCCATCGACAGATTGGCCACGGCGTCATATAACTCGGGATACTGCTCGCGGAAAATGATCCCCAAGTCGCCGGCAACCTGCTGCTTCCCCGGACGGAGGGTTTCCCGGGCGGCGGCATCCTTGAACTGCTGCTCGGTTCGAAGGAGGCCCTTGAGCTTGGCCGCCTCCGCCTCATCGGCCACCTGGACTTCGATCAAATGGAAGCGCAACGGGGCGGTGAATTCTTCGGTATGGGTGTCATAATATTTCTGCGTTTCATCCTCGAAGATTTCCGCGCCGTACGGGATCGAGTCGTTGCGCATGACGTCGGCCATGGCCAGTTCCTTGAAGCGTTGCAGCTTGTCCTTGTATTCCTTGCTGTCTTCCAGCCCCATCCCTTTGGCTTCCAGGGCCAGGATATCCATGAACGCCATCTGGAAGATGACCTCCGCCAGCGAATCGACATTGTCAAAATCGGGCTGACGGTCCGGCGGGACGCGGCGGAGATTGGTCAGGTAGGTTCCCAGGGTCAGTTGGCCGCCGTTGTAGTTCCCCAGGATCAATTCCTTTTCCTCTTTGCTGAGCTGGTTGGGATCGATGTTGTTACGCCAGCGCGGCCGGCCGCCGATGGTGTCGGGGTAGAGGAATTTCAGCTTATTCAGGACAAAGTCGCAGGTCGGCTTCTCGATCGAGATCGGATATTTCTTTTTCAGTTCGTCGGCGTAGGCCCGCATGAGGGTCTGCTTGCGCCGTTCCGAAATCAGGCTGCGGATCTGGTCTTTCGTCTCGGCATAGCTGGAACGATGCTCCACGGTGCGCCGATCCACGACCTTGATGATATGGTATCCATAATCGGTCTTGACCGGGGCCGAAACCTCACCCGGTTTGAGGCGGAAAGCCGCGTCCTGGAAATTGTCGACCATCGACCCCCAGGTAAACCAGCCGAGATCCCCCTGATTGCGCTTGGCGCTCGGATCAATCGAATATTCCGCCGCCAGTTGCTCGAACGGAACGCCCTCTTTTATCTTTTTCAAAACCTCCTGCGCGGTGGGCTCAGAATTGACCAGGATGTGCGAGGCCTTGATCTCCTCTCCCATTCTGGCGTACCAGTCTTTCACCTCGGCTTCCGACGGCGTCGCCTTCGAGAGGATTCTTCTCTCGAACAGGACATCGAGCAAAAACTTGATCTTTTCCCCTTCGATAACCCGCTGCACTTCCTCCTGGCCTTCCAGCTTATGCTCATAGGCGCCGATGATCAGCAGGTTCTGGTTGATCAGCGTATCGAGCAACTCCCGCCGGGCCTTCAGTTCGTCCGCGGCCGATTGGAATCGATATCCGCTCCGGTCGATGATTGAGGTGATGTCGTCCGCATATATGGCGCGATCCCCGACTTTGGCCACAACCTGTGATTGCTGCTTGCTGCAGCCGGACAGAAAGGCCGCCAGGGCTAAGATCACCGCACTCAGACAAATAGCAAGAATCGTACGTTTCATTATCTCTCCTCAGACTGCTTGAGTCCTCCGCTATTGTACCAGACGAACCGTGGACGGTTCCACGCAACTCCGAATCACAAGCAAAGAAATGAAATATAGACCTTGGCCGCCCTGGCGGCAAGCCCTTTTTGGCGGCCGCCGCGGCCTGACGATCATTACCGCCTCCCCACAGCAGTAGGCAAAAGCCAATTATTCGAAATCGCCGATGCCGTCGAACCACCCTCTTGCGCCGGGGTTAACGTCCACCACGGCAAGACCTTAGTGAATTCGTTTGGTCAGGGCATGGCCTTTGCACCGCGTAATAAGCATGAAGGTCGCTTATGACATCGCCACCTATCCGGTGTTTCGAGACAATGACCTCTATTATCCGGCCCTGGCATCTGTGCTGGCCATTTTGCATTGCGGCGGAGAGGCGATCATCTTCAAGTCGACCGGCGCCGTCACCACTCAGGAAAAGCGCCTGATCGACAAGCTGATCGGCGTCTTCGGCGGCCAGATCCGATTCAGCGACAGCGGCGCCGGGGCCGACATGTGCGTTTCATGATATGGGCACCGTAACCGAACAGGACTGCTGCTTGCGCTGCGGACAGCCG
>CAZPEV010000176.1:0-6676 GCA_964585635.1 uncultured Ignavibacteriales bacterium | reverse complement strand
CCGCAGGCGCTGGCCGGGGTTTCCGAGGATGACTTCTATTTTGCCATCAACGAGGTTAAGCCGTCGCTCATCCGGGTCGAGGCGGATGAGGTGACCTACAACCTGCATATTATCCTCCGCTTCGAGTTGGAGCATGCCCTGGCGGTTGGGCAGTTAAAGGCGGAAGATGTCCCTGCGGCCTGGAACGACAAGTTCCGCGCCCTGCTGGGAATCAGGCCGGCGACGGATGCCCAAGGATGCCTGCAGGATATCCATTGGTCCGGGGGGATGATCGGCTATTTCCCCACCTACGCCCTGGGAAACCTGTACGCCGCCCAGTTTTTCGCGCAGGCCGCCTCCGAGATTTCCGGCCTGGAAGAGGGTTTCTCAGAGGGGAATTTTGACCCGTTGCGGCAATGGTTGACTGAGAAAATCTATCGCCACGGAAAGCGCTATCGGGCGGCGGAATTGGTCAAAGTGGTGACCGGAAAACCGCTCTCCCACGAGCCGCTGATACGGTATCTGAGAGGGAAATTCGGCCGATTGTACCGGCTTTAAGGGGTGATTTGGGGCGAAAACGGGGGCGAGAGGCAAGAAATTGCTTCGATAACTGACGGGTTAACGGTCGGTTCCGCTATGAAAATTTATTAAAATTTCGTATTTTTTTGTTGCCATTGAAGTTAAAAAAACGGTACCCTTTCTTCAGAACCGGACTTTCCGGTGTGGCCGATCACAAGAAGAAAGAGAATATGAAGGGCAATTTCTTAGTAAACGTATCAACTTATTCGAAGGAGTAGTCGCATGGTCAAGAGAACTGCCAAGAAAGCCACGAAGAAGACGGCCGCCAAGAAGCCGGCTGCGAAGAAGAAGGCCGTGAAGAAAGTCGCCAAGAAGAAAGTGGCCAAGAAGAAACCGGCAAAGAAGAAAGTTGCCAAGAAGAAACCTGCGAAAAAGGCCGCACCAAAAAAGAAAAAAGTTGCGAAGCCTAAAGTGAAACGCAAACCGAATCCCGCGTTTATGCGCCCCATGACTCCGTCGCTTGCCCTGGCGGCGATTGTCGGCGACAAACCGCTGCCGCGTACGGAGGTCACGAAGAAGGTGTGGGATTACATCAAGAAGCATCACCTTCAGGACATGGAAAACAAGCGGATGATCAATGCCGACGACAATCTCAAGAGGGTTTTCGGCGGCAAAGTGAAGGTCAACATGTTCGAAATGACCAAGCTGATCAACACGCACCTCTCGTAAATCGGGATCCGGAACGACAACAGGGAAAGACCCCGGGTGGCTGACACGGACCGTCGGCCATCCGGGATTTTTTTGCCCTTCGGCCACGGTGCCGCCGGCGCGACGGCGGTCGGCCATGATGGTCCATAAAAATCGGGGAGCAAGATCAGAAATTTATGCCGGCGGAGATTCGGAAGGTCTCGTCGAGTTGACCGTGATGCAAATAGGCCAGGTCGATCAGATAGCGGCTGAAGGCGGCCCCCAGTCCGGCGGTGAACCGCCCCTGATCGTACCCGATCCGACCGAAGGCAGCCTTTTTATATGATAATTCCGCGCCGGCCTGAAAATCGGCCGAGATATTACCCTGCCATAATTCCGCCGTCTGCCGCCGTCCCTCAAAGCGGATGATGGCCTGACCGGATAGGATGAGGGCAACATTCGGCCGCGCCAGGCGAACCGACAGCGCCGGTTTGACGGCCGGATAAATCGTCTCGGTGTTATCGTTGGAATAGGCCAGGAAAGTCGAGGTCAGATCGGTGACCGCCATGGCCGCCGTGATCATCGTATCGACCCGATAGACGACTCCGGCATCAAGTCCCAGGCCATAACCTGTTTCCACGGCAATGTCGCGGTACAGCACTTTGGCCGTGAGGCCGTAGGCCAGATTGTCGCGATACCGTCCGGCCAACGACGCTCCCAGCATCAGGTCAAAATGGCTTTCCTCACGGATGACGTAGGGCCACTGCGTTTGAGGGTCATATCCCGTGATCTTGATTCCGCCGCCGCCCAGATAATAGAGATACAGTCCATAGCTGTTGAGCCCGCGTTGCCGTCCGGTATGGGAGGAAAAGCCGACGTAATCCTGATTTAGAAGCGATCCAAAGGTTTCGGCGTGCATGGTCTGAATCTGCCGGCCGGAAGTATAGGCCAGCCCGGCCGGGTTCCAGTACCCTGAGGTGGCGTTGAACGGCCCGGCGATGACCGCTCCCCCCATCCCCAGGGGGCCGGCGCCAACGCCGAGTGAGAAGGGTTCTCCGGCGTACTTGGCCGCATTCAGGGGACTGACCCCCAAAGCCAGTCCCAGCAGGATGATGAGGCATGTTCGCTTCATGTCAGTGCAATATAGCGGCGTCTCCTTCGACCGCCAACGAAAAAGCGGAAGAGCAACGAAGCCCCTCCGCTTATATCATACGTCCTTATGATCTGCTTATTTGCCTGGTGCGGGAGTCTTGGCGTGGGCGTCACAAGCGGCGCCGGCTTTGTCGTCAGTCGTGGAAGCGGTGCCGGTCTCGGTCTTGGGGGCGCTCTTCACGCCTTTCATCATGGGGCAGGTTGGGTCGCAACCGGCCTTCGCGCCGGCGCTCTTCGCGCAACTGGGTTTCTCACCGGCCATGGCCGCCGGGGCGACCTGAGCCGGATATCCGGCCTTCGCTACCGCCGTCGCCAGCGCTTCCGGCTGCACCTTGGTTGGATTATAGACCACCGAAGCGGCCTTGGCCTCAAGGCTGACGGTCACGTCATCGACTCCCTCAATCGCTTTGAGCGACTTGGTGATCTTGTCGACGCACCCGCCGCAAACCATGCCGGAAACGTTGAGGACAATGGTTTTATCTCCCTCGGGAATCGGCTTGGCCGAGGCAGTGGTCGTGCTTGCCTGAGCGGCCTGGGCCGCCATGGGGCAGCCATCGCCGGCCATCAGGTTCGCGGCGATCAGGAATATCCCCGCCAGCGTTAGCACAGTAATCATGGCGAAACTTTTCTTCACGAAATCCTCCTAACAGTTGTTGAACGCGTTGTCATACTGCGTGCAATATACGTCCATCCCCGAAATCGTCAAGCGCAAATCGTCGCATTCATAATCCTCACGTATCTTCTTAAACATCAGATTCCGATTCAGGTTCCACTGTCTCTCCCGGGCAAGCCCAGGAAATTATCGCCCGGAAGGCGCCTCCATCCCAAGCAGGCGGCGGCGCAGCGGCCTTACCCAGCCTTGATTTGACTTGAAAACAACGATATGGCAATGTAGATTGGCGGAATGCAAAACGGCGACATCAAAACCGTACTGGTTACCGGCGCCAATGGTTTCATCGGCAGCCGGGTTTGCCGCCTGCTGTTCGATTCCGGCTATGCTATCCGTATCATCTGCCGCGAAACCTCTGACCTCAGCCTTCTTAAAGATATTCCTTATTCCAAGATGATCGCCGATATCACCTATCCGGAGTCGCTGCGCGGTGCGATTGCGGGGGTCGATTTTATCATCCACCTGGCGGGATTGATCGCCGCCAGAAACGAGGCCGCTTTCCTGAAGGTCAATGAGCAGGGAACGCTCAATCTGCTTAATGCCGTCAAAACCTTTAATCCGCGCCTGCAGAAATTCCTCCTGGTGTCATCAGTCTCGGCCGGCGGACCGGCCCCGGGGGTAGCTCGCCGGGAGGATGATCCCCCGGCCCCCATCACCGCCTATGGACGGTCAAAGCTGGCCGGAGAAAAGGCCTGCGGGCCGTTCTTTGAACAGATTCCGATTACCATCATCCGCCCGCCGGCCGTTTATGGCCCCGGGGATCGGGCCATCCTCAAGCTGTTTCGGATGGCGGCGCGGGGCTTCAGGCCATACCTTGGGGGCGGTCGTAACCGGGTGCAGATGGTCTTCGTCGATGATCTTGCCCGCGCCATCAAAATCGCCCTGGAGTCCACTCGCGGCCGCGGCCAAACCTATGTCATTGCCGAAAGCCAGGCCTACGCGGTCCGGGAGATGCTTGATATGATCGGCAGTATCGCCGGCAAAAAAGGGATCGGCGTTTCGGTTCCGCTCTGGATCGCCATGATCGCCGCGTTGGGATCGGAAATCATCGGCCGACTTCTGGGCAAACCACCGATATTCTCCCGCGAAAAGGTCCGGGAGTTGACTGTCGACTGGAGATTCGACGTTGCCAAAGCTCGTACCGAGCTGGGGTTTGAAACCGCCGTCGATTTTCGGACCGGCGCCAAGGTGACCCTCGATTGGTACCGCCATCAGGGGTGGCTTCGATGATCTCCTTCCGGCTGTTCCGCGCCTGCCTGCTTTGGGGTGGAGTCACCCTCGTTGTGATCGAACTGCTCTGGTACGCGCTGGAGAAGAGACTGGGGCTGCTGGCCAAACTTCCTCGCGAATTCGTGGAGGAGGATGGTTGCGGCTTCTTTATAGCCAAGTTCATCTCGCAATTCGCCTTCCTCGTCGTTCTGCCGGCGGTCGTTTATAGCTGGTTCTATGTCATGGTTCCCTTCTACGGTCTCCGGGCCGGGATTGCGGCCGCGCTGTTTCTGTTTTTGCTGGGGATCGTTCCCTTCTCCATTACGCTTCTGATGCGCGTCAAACTGCCGCTGGCATACACCTTATTTCAGATGGCCGGTTATCTGATCAAGTTGATCGCCATTTATGCCGTCATCGCCACGCTATACACCATGTAGGAGCCCTGCCGATGTACGATGTCACCGAGGTGAGAAAGCTCTTTCCTCACACCCGCAAGACGGCCTATTTCAACACGGCCTCCAACGGCCCCCTGTCCACACCCGCCTATCGTCTTCAGGACGAGTACTACCGCACGGCGCAGATGGCCCGGATCGGCCACCAGGGCGAGGTCTTCGAGACGCTGGAACGGATTCGCACCAACGGCGCCAAGGTCTTCGGGTGCCGCCGCACCGAGGTCGGCTTCGGATTCAACACCACCTTCGGGATTAATCTGGCCGCCTTTGGCCTGCCGCTTAAGCCGGGCGATGAGGTCCTGCTGTCGGATGTCGAATTCCCGGCCAACGTCTACCCCTGGCTGGAGCTGCGCAATCGCGGCGTCATCGTCCGCTTCCTCAAGAGCCGCGACCGGGTCTTTGATATCGACCTCTTCCGCCGCTCGATTTCGAAAAAGACCCGCGTCCTGTCGCTGTCGTTCGTGCAGTTCTTCAACGGCTATAAGAACGACTTGGCGACCATCGGTCAAATATGCAAAGACCATAATATCTTCTTTGTGGTTGACGCCATCCAGGGAGCCGGAGCGGAGACGATGCAGCTCCGCAAGTGGCAGGTCGATATCGCTTCGGCCGGGGCGCAGAAATGGCTGCTGTCGTCGCAGGGGGCGGGGATATTTTATATCTCGGAGGAAACCAAGAAGGTGCTGATCCCTCCGTGGCGAAGCTGGCTGGGGGTCGACTGGGGCCATCACTGGTCCGACCTGCTCGATTTTGACCGCCGCTTCGAAACGACCGCCCGCCAGTACGAATTGGGAACCTACCCGGCGCCGCATGTCATGTCGCTGGACTGGGCGCTGGATTTCATTACCAGGTTGGGAGTCGGCGATATACAAAAGCACAACCACGCCCTGCTCGACCGGCTGATCGAATACCTGACCGGCGAGCCGTTCTACCGGATCACCAGCTCGCTGGAAAAGAAACACCGCAGCTCGATCCTCACTTTCACGACCGATCGGGCTGATGTAGAACAAGTTTATAATCGGCTGCATAAGAAGGAAATCCTCACCGCCCTGCGTGAGGGATCGATCCGGGTGTCGGCGCACCTGTTCAACAATGACCGCGACCTCGATCGCCTCATCGCCGCCCTTAAACAGGCGACTTTGCGCACGGGGCGGTAAGCGATAGATCATGATCTTCCTGGGTGAACTGGCGGCCCTCTGCACCGCCTTCTGCTGGGCGGGAGGCTCGACCCTGTTTGCCTATGCCGGGCGACGGATCGGATCGTATCAGATCAACAAGCTGCGGATCGTGATGGCGGCGATCTATCTGGTCATCATCCTGCTGCTGCGCTTCGGCACTCCCTTTCCCACCGGCGTCACGGGCCATGCCCTGTTTTATCTCGCTCTCTCCGGCATCATCGGCCTTTCGATTGGCGATACCTTCTACTTCCGGTCCCTGGTGATTCTGGGTCCGCGCAAGGGGGCCCTTTTGGGATCGTTGGCGCCGGTCATGACCGCGATTATTGCCTTTATCATGCTGGGCGAAAAACTTTCGCTGATGGCCGGGGCCGGTATTCTGGTCACGCTGGCCGGGGTGAGCTGGGTCACAACCGACACCAAAGACGACAAGCTCGACCATCGCGAAGGCTCCAAATTTCTGGGGGTGGTGATGGGCGTTGCCGCCGCCGCCGGGCAGGCGCTGGGGCTGGTGCTGGCCAAGGAAGGGATGGGGAAGAGTTTCGACCCGATGTCGGCCACGTTCATTCGGATGCTGGCGGCGGCGCTGGCCATCTGGATCGTGGCGGCCGCCCGCCGCGAGATCGTCGCCACGCTGAAATCGCTGGCCGACACCAAAGCCACCCGGGCGCTGATGGCGGCCGCATTTCTGGGGCCGACGATCGGCGTCTGGATGTCACTGGTGGCGGTTCAGCACACTGAGGCGGGGATTGCGGCGGCGATCATGGCCACCTACCCGGTCGTGCTTATTACGTTGACGATGCTGGTGCACAAGGAGCGCCCGACCTATCGGG
>CAZPEV010000175.1:0-6735 GCA_964585635.1 uncultured Ignavibacteriales bacterium | reverse complement strand
GGAAATCGTTAGTGCGCCGTCCCCTTGCGGCGGACCGCTACCCTTAGGCGGCGTCAGGAACCCTTTCCTGACGCCAAGGTAAATACATGGGTACCCCGCCCAGAGTCCCGCCCTGGCGGGACGTCGGGTGGGAAATGATTGTCCAACCGCGACAACCTCGATGGTGAACGCTACCCCGCCCCCTCCGCAGAAGCCAAAAAGGCAACGGCCGGTGCGACCGGCCGCTGCCCTTTTCGCGATACCCTCCCTCGCGATCCTTGACGCGTCTCATGTGCCAACTTTGGGGGACGCCGAGGTGACTACCGGTCTGCCGTCTTCCCTCCCAACGACCGGCAAACATACGCAGCCTGGCCAATCTCGACCGGACACGCCCTGATCGATCCTTTCTATTTGTTTGATAACAAGGCTGAATCTTACAGCGGCCGGCTCCGCCTGGTCGCTTTCGATGTTGACAGTGTCGCCGGTCGGGGGTAATTTGCGGTATAGTCCTTCGCCGCAAGAGGAATGACACCGTGGAAAAGTTGCTGACTCGGGCTCGGCAGGGCGACAAATCGGCCGAGGAAGAAATCGTCCGGTTTCTTCTTGTAAGATTCACCTATCTGGCGAAACGAAGAGTACCGGGGGAGGAGGCCGAGGATATCGCCCACGATGCCTGTCTGACGGTCCTTCAGAAATATATGACCGAGGGTCCGACCGGCAGGTTTGAGCCGTGGGCGTATGGCATATTAAAACGAAAGATCGGCAATTATTACCAGCGCCGAGAAGTCCGTCAAAGGGTAATGGCAGACGAGATGCAAACCGATACCGGCCCAAAAAGCGAAGCGGCGGAATCCGCCCAGCTTATGGCGGCCCGGCTGCGTGATTGCCTGCGCAAGCTGGTGCGGGCCTACCCCCGGTATGCCCGGGTGCTCAACCTGGTCTATCAGGGGTATGATACGATCGAAATTTGCCGCCGCCTAGAGGTGAAACCGAATAACCTGTATGTCATCTTGAACCGGGGTCGCGAGATGCTCGGTGCCTGCCTCGATCGGGGAGGGTTTGAATGAATAATCGCGCATGCATTGCTCCGGACGTCGGTATTCTCTTACATGCCTATGAGTTGGGGGCGCTGTCGGCCGAGGATGTCGAGCGCTTCGAAATCCACCTGCTGGCTTGTCGCGCCTGCTTTGAGACCGTGCAGAATTTCGCTCCTCACGCCGAAAATCTGCGCCAGGATGTTGGCGCCCGCCAGGCTGTCTCCCCGGCCGAAAGAACCGAGGTGCTCCCGTTGACCTTCCGCCGACAGCTTTGGCACTGGCTTTGGCCGAATCGTACCTGGACCTTTCGACCGGCGTTGATCTATCTGGTCCTGCTTATCCTGATCTATCCCGCCTATTTGGGCTGGACCGGGGCTGGAGCCCGAGGTGGCTTTCGACAGTTGCAAACGCTGATGCTCCATCCCAGCCGGTCCGCCGCCGCCGAACCCCTTTCGCTTGCGTCCGGCCGCGACGCCGTCATTGAATTCGTCTATCGTGGCGCCCTCGTCGGGCAGAAATATCAACTCCTCCTGGCCGCTGAGGATGGCGCCGTTTTGGCCTCCTACCCGGCCTATGATGGCTTCGACAAATATGAGAGAGGATCAATCCTCTTTCCCGCCAATCTGATGCACCGAGGAAAATTCACCCTGGAAATACTTGACGCCGGCGGAAAACCACCATTAAATAGACAGGTATACGGTTTCAGAATAGAATAAGCGACCCTCACCGCCAAAGTGCCCACCGCCGGACACCTGGGATAAAGATGATGCCTATTCCGGCCTATCCGAAGACGTTTCTCTGTGCCTTCATTTGGCTGTGGTGGCTGCCGGGGGGCATGGCCACGGCGGCCGATCCGGCGCCGGCTCTGTCGGACACCATCGGATATATCTCGACCCTGCTTAGTCAAACACAAACGCTGCGGCAGGCTTGGCAGCTTGATTCCAGCTTGACGCTGGGATGCCGTGCCCTGGATTTGGCCCAACGCGGCGGAAACGTCCCGGATTCCCTTCTGGTCTGTACCTATTATGCCGTCGCCCAGGTCTATATGGCCAAATCTGATTTCAACCGGTCTGATTCCTTGCTGCGGAAGGCGTTGGATGTGGATCGGCAGGCCGCCCACCCGTCTGATTCGATGCGCGGCACGATCCTGACTCTGCTGGGATCGGTCTCCATGCAGCAGGGCGAATACGATGAATCGGAACGGCTCCTGCGTCAGGCGCTGGCGGTTTTTACCCGGACCTATGGACCCGATGCGCCCCAGTCGATGACGACTCTTGAATTGCTGGCGGTGAATCTGGGTGAACAGGTTAAGTATGCCGAAGCGGAATCCCTGGCCGTCAAGATGATTGCCATCAGGGAAAAATCAGCCGGCCCCGATGATTTGACCTTGGGCCAGACACTCATGCGCCTGGCGCCGGTCTTCACCGGGCAAAGTAAGGCCGAGACGGCTTCCGGCATGTATGCGCGGGCCATGCGCATCTTCAAATTGATTTTGGGCCCCGATCATCCCCAGGTGGCATACTGCCTGGGCTGGCTGGCCACCCTTAATTATGACATAGGGAATAGCGCCTTTGCTGATTCGTGCTACCGGGAAGCCGTGGCCCTCCTCAGCAAGAAATCGATGCCCGAGGACGTCATGACCGGCTATACCCTTCAATTGCTGGCCTACCGTAACTGGTGCGCGGGGCAGCTCCCCGAAGCCGAGTCCTTATGCACCAGGGCCGTGAATATGCTGGAAAAATTCCTCGGGCCACGCCATCCCAACGTCGGACGGTGCCGACTATTGTCGGCCTATATTTGCCTCGCTTCCGGCGACTATGACGGAAGCCTCACCGCTTATCGGAAATTCCTGGCGGGCCAGCTTTCATTTATCGAATACGCTTTTTCCTTCTCCTCGGAGACACAGAAATTAAGATGGATCAACCGGGCGCCGGTCATGGATCACGGCCTGCTGACGCTCGCGGCCTCCGGCAAGGCAGCCGGGGCGAAGCCGTTGGCCATGGAAATGATTTTGAGAGAAAAGGCCATCGTCAGCGATGCCGTCATGGCCGAAAAATCGACCGCCTACTGCTCCGATGACACCGCCATCACCTCCATGCTGGCACGGCGAGCGGATATCTGCACCCTGATCGCCAACATGAGCACGACCGGCCTGGAAGGCAATGCCGCCCCCCTCGCCGGCGATAATATCCAGCGCCTTTTCCTGGCGCAGGATTCCCTCGAAACCGAGCTCAGCGGGCGATGCGCGGCGTTTGGCGACAAGCTCGGCGCCCATCGCTTCACGGTTGCCGACGTGGCCGCCGGCCTCCCTCAGGACGCCGTCCTGTGCGAGTTTGTCGTCTGCTTTCCGTTTGACCTGTCGCAGCGCGACTGCCGGATCGTCAACTATTTTCCGCCTCGATATCTGGCCTTTGTATTGGATCGGGCCGGCGCCATTGACGTCGTCGATCTGGGTTCCGCCGAGGTCATCGATTCGCTGGTCCGCCGCGCCAGGGAATCCATTTATGCCGCCGAGGCGATGATCTTTTCACCCCTGGCGGCCGACCTTGAGACGCAACTGAAGGAGATCACAGCCCCCCTGTACGAGCGTCTCTTTGCCCCGCTGGTTCCCCACTTCCACGGACGCACCACGATTCTGCTGTCCCCCTATGGCTACCTGGGATTGCTGCCGTTTGAGATCCTGCCCCAGCCGAACGGGTCGTATCTGATCGAAGAATATCGCTTGAGTTACCTGTCGGCGGGGCGCGAACTGCTGCGATTCCGCGACAGCACGACTGCTGCAGGGGCGGCCGTCTTGATGGCGGACCCGGATTTTAACGCCGGGGAGTCCAAAGATTCCACCCTGGGCCAAACGGCGGCGGGGTCGAAATCGCCGGTCACGACATCGCCGGCACCCGAACCGATGCGGGGCGCGGTCTCCTGTCTGGACAGAGCTTTCACCCCCCTGCAATACGGCCGCAGCGAGACCATGGAGATCGCCCGGATTCTCAAGAACATAGGCCGTGAGCCGGTCCGTGAATTTTACGGCAGTGCCGCCCGTGAGGATGTCTTGAAGCAGCTCGATCAGCCGCCGCGGATTCTCCACCTGGTCACCCACGGCTTTTTTTGCCCTTCACCAGACGACGAAGAAACGAGCGCTACCGCCAATTCCCTCCTGCAGTCCGGACTGGTGCTGGCCGGTGCCAATCGGGCGATCGCCGGCGGCGATCCTGGCGTCGCAGCCGAGGATGGCATCCTGACGGCCTACGAGGTATCGGGATTGAATCTCACGGGAACCGAATTGGCGACGCTCTCGGCCTGCGAATCGGGGCTTGGGGAAGTCGGCCGCGGTGAGGGAATCTTCGGCCTGCGCCGGGCCTTCCGTCACGCCGGCGCCAAGGCCATCGTGATGAGCCTATGGAAGGTCCCCGACAAAGAAACTGCCGACCTGATGAAGGGGTTCTATCGCCGCTGGCTGAACGGAATAACCAAGCGCGATGCCCTCCGGGAATCGGCCCTGGAAGTCCTCCGCCGATGCCGCCGGGAAAAGGGGCATGGCCATCCCCTGCTCTGGGGCGGCTTTGTCCTGACCGGGAATCCTTACTAAGAGGCGAGCTTATCACCGGGAAATGGTCGCATGACCGATCTTGGTTAGGCGATGATGCCGCCGACCGCGGCTGATCAGGGACAATCCGGCGCCGGACCTCCCCGATAAACATAATTGATTACCCTCACCGCATCACCGGCGTTGACCGCGCCGTCGCAGTTGGTGTCGCCCGCCGGCGGCGGAGTCGGCCCCGGGCCGGCCGCGAAGATATAGTTGATGATGACGACGGCATCATTGATACCGACCGCTCCGTCTCCGTCGGCATCACCCCGGACAAAGGAGTACGACCTGGCCCGGCCGATATGCGGCACGCTCGGTCCCCCGTCATTATACGCCGAATAGTACAGCCACATCGTATCCTGAATGATGACCGGCGAAGCGCGATAGATATGATACCCTTCCCAACCGTGCTGCACCGTATCAAGGACGGCGTCGCCGCCGCACTTCGTCCAGTGCAGCTTGTCCACCGATTTGGCCAATCCGAGGCGATCGTGATGGGTGCCGACGGCGGAAAATCCCAGGTAATACATCCAGAGCGTATCCCGGTAGCCGATCACGCTGGGATGGGTGACCCCGCCGGCGTCCCACCCGCCGGGCGTGCCGGTAAGCACCGGGTCACCGTCGTTCTCCCGGACCCAGGATATCCCGTCCGAGGAACTCGCCAGCTCGATGCCCCGCGAAAATCCCCCGGAAAACCAGATCCAGAACTTCCGGCCGTCATGATACGCCGCCGGCGCACCGACCCAGTTATTCTCCCATGATTGGGTCGGACAGATGATTGGATTATGGGCGTATTTTGTCCAGTTTTTGCCGTCTGCCGAAAGCGCCAATCCGATGCCGCCCGTTCCGGCCGAATTAATGCCCACATAATACATGTACCAGGTGCTGTCGACCTTAATGACGTCCACGTCGGCCAGGTGCCGCCCTTCCCAGGGCTCCGTCTTGACGATCAGGGGATTGCTGAGGCCGGAATCATCGAATCTTAGGCCGTCGGCGGACCGGGCCAAACAAGGATTTTCGCGCGCCGGAGGGGGGTACGGCGTGTAGAACATCCAAAACCGGTATCCATCCCGGCCGTCCGGGAAGAAGAGGACGTCGGGATGCACCACGCCGAGGGCGGAGTCCTGGGGAATAGACAACGGGTTATGGGCGTACCGCTCAAACCATTCACCCATGCCGTTGGCGATATCTCTTGAAACCTGCCTCGCTTCGGTTGCGGACGGAGAATCCTTCTTGTCAATTTCACTCGCGTGGATGAGTCCGGCACCCAGACCGATCAGGCACGCATAGGACACCGCCGGGAAAAGCATCATTCTTCTAGGTCTTTTTCTCATCGACGGTCAGTTCGGGCGCCATCATTTACCCGTCAGTCGTAATCTGGCTCTGCCCGAGAGGCAGGCGCTGCCACTCACGGACAACAAGGCGCCGGGCCACTCTTGAAGATGTAATTGATCACGTGCACCGCGTCACCCACGTTGACCGCGCCGTCGCAGTTGGCGTCGCCGGCCGCAACCGGCGCCGGCGCCGGCCCACTCTTAAAGATGTAATTGATGACATATACCGCATCGCCGACGTTTATGGCCTTGTCCCCATTGGCATCGCCGCAGATATACGGGATAATCCAGATAATAATATCTATTGAATCCTGGCAAAAGCCACCCATGGAATCGGTGGCCAACCATGCTATAGTAAATGCACCACTCTCAGGCGGAGTATAGTGCCATGTACAATCCTCCACATAACCTGGGCCGATCAATAATTGGCACTCGGAAAGGTCCTCGTCTTCATCGGTAGCGAGAAGGAGGTCAACCTCTGTCGGTATTCTTAAGATGTAAATCGTATCTGAGGAAGTTTGGCACTTAGGGGACGCATTGAAATTAGGTGATAGCATCGAATTGAAAGACTGAGTTTTACTTTGAACAATTTCTGCCGATCCTGTAAATATGGCGAGTATGCTTAACACAATTGTCATTGCATTGATAGACGCGAGGACTTTCATTTTTCCTGCTCCAATCCCTACGTTATTAGAAATCACGGGCAGCACGGCGCCGGGCCACTCTTGAAAATATAATTGATCACGTGCACCGCGTCGCCGACGTTGACCGCGCCGTCGCAATTGGCGTCGCCGGCCGC
>CAZPEV010000174.1:0-6736 GCA_964585635.1 uncultured Ignavibacteriales bacterium | reverse complement strand
AGCAGGAGGAAGAAAAAGCCCGCCGCCCGGCGGTCGCCGATAGGCTGGGGGAATTCCTTCGCCACGCCGGCGACTTCTCCCGAATCGGCCGTCTGACCGATATCATTAATCGTCAGGAGAAGGTCGACACCGCATCCATCGAAATCTACCTCGAGGCGCTGGGATGGGAATCGCTGGCGCACATTATCAGCATGCTCGGCAAACTGGTCTCCAAAGCGGCCCGGCTGATGGTCTGCGATTACCTGGCCCGCCACGGCCGTGCCAACTCGACTATTATCGGCGGAGCCGTGCGCGACAAGCGCTGGTATGTCGCCCGCAACGCCGTCATGATCCTGGGCCGGATCGGGGGGCGGGAAGTGCTGGGCTACCTGGCCTCGACCGTCAATCATCCCCATGAACGGGTACGCGCCGAGACCATCCGCGCCCTGGCGGCCATTACCGAAGCCGACGCCATGGACCTGCTCTGCCGCTTTCTCAATGACCCTGACCCCCAGTTGCGCCTGGTCTGTCTGAAACAACTTGAGCGGCGCGGCGGCCGGACCGCTTTCGAGCATCTGCGGTCGATCATCTCCTCGGAAAAATTCAGCCAATTCTCAATGGAAGAGCAGCAGTGGTTCTTGACGGCCTATTCCCGGCTGGGCGGCAATGAAGTCGTCGATTTCCTGGAAACCCTGGTTGGCAGCGTCAGGCTCCTCGGCGGGCCGTCCATCCGCCATCGTCTGGCGGCCCTGACCGCCCTGGCGCACAACCGCTCCGATGAGGCCGAGACGGCCATCATCAAATTCACGCAATCCCGTCGCACCTGGCTGCGCGAGGCGGCCGCGGCGGCGCTGGAACGGCGGCGCACACTGCTGGCCGGGGGGGGAAACACCGATGCGTAACGCTCCGACCTCGCCGGCCATCGACAAGACTGAATATCGGACATCCCGCGACCTGGTGATGGCTTTGTTTATGCTGGCCAAGACCGCGCGTGTGTACGAAATGAACAACGATTCGTACCAATGCCAGTCGGCCCGATTCTTTACCATGCTCTGGACCTACCTGGATGACCGCAGCTTGTGCACAATAAAGCTGGTCAACGACCAACTCCTGGTGGATGACCGCTTTGTCAGCTTTGATCTGGATGACAGCCTTGGCGCCATTATCGACCGCTGGAAAGAGCTGGGCCTGGGCGGCGTGACCATAGGTGATGCCGTCACGCCGGAGCAGATGTATGCCTTCCTGAAGCTTCTGTGGTCCGCGGTCCCCTCGGGGGAACAGCCGTATGACGAACTGGCCCGCACGCTGGTTGAAAGGGGAATCGATGGCCTTTCGCTCCTGCCGCGCCTGGCGCCGGCTGAAGAAAACAGGATCACCCTGGCGGGCCGCCAGCAAATGCGCGCCCAAGCTCGTCATACCTTTTTCCGGGCCATTTCCGCCGTCAAGGACGTGCTGGCATCGGCCACCCACAACGATCAGATTCAGGTGGCCCGCACCAAGCGAGTGGTCCATACCATCATCGACCAGATATCCGAGGACGACGCCGCCCTGATCGAATTGGCCTCGATCAAGCAATACGATCAATATACCTACGCCCACTGCACCAACGTCTGTATCTATGCCGTGACCCTGGGCTTCCGCCTCGGCTTGTCGCGCCGGGAGCTGTCGGAACTGGGATTCGCCGCGCTGTTTCATGACATCGGCAAGGTGCGGTTGCCGTACGAATTGATCAGCAAGCCGGCCCGGTTTGACGAATTCGACTGGCAGCAGATGCACAAGCACCCGCTCTATGGGGCGATGATCGTCGCCAAGACGCTTAAGCTCGATTCGCACATGGCGCGAGCCATGACCGTGGCGCTGGAACATCACGTCAATCCCGACCACACCGGCTACCCCACCCTGCCCGAGCCGCGCGCCACCAATCTGTATTCCCGCATCGTCGCCATCGCCGACAGCTTCGACGCCCTCTCCTCCGGGCGGGTCTATATCAAAGACCCCATTCCGCCCGACGAAGTCCTGCGCAAATTGATGTATCAGATGCAGGTGAAATTCGACGCCGCTCTGCTGAAAATGTTCGTGATGGTTATTGGCATCTATCCGATCGGGTCGTTGGTGCTCCTGTCCGATGATGCTCTGGCGATCGTCACCCGCACCAATCCCCAATCACTCTACCGCCCGGAGGTTCGGATCATCGCCGCTCGCGGCGCGGAACCGGCGGAGACGACCTGGCTCAACCTGAACGCGGAGGAAAACCGAGGCCTCGAGGTGGTTCGCGTGATCGACCCGCACAAACACCACATCGATCTTTCCCGATATATCTTATCCGATTAACGGCCACCGTCGACCGCTCGGCCATCAAAATCTGAATTGCACGGCGGCAACCGTCTCCCTGCCGCCGGATATTGTCAGCGAAAGAGGAATCTCTTGGGGAATCCGGTGCGGAAAAGTCCGCAGGTGGGCGTCGACGTAGGCGTCGAACATCGACAGAAAGATGGTAATGGCCGTACCCCAGAGGTTGGAATTGCGACTGTCACGGTAATCGGCATACTGCCGAAAGGCGGCCTCTTTGGCCGTCGCCAGCGAGGCCGGGGTCGCCTTCCAGATCTTACGCCAGTCCGAGGCTTTGCCGGCAAAATCGATGGCGCGGGAGATGAAATATGTTTCCAACGCGAATACCAGCGCCGCCTTTAAATATTTGCGGTTAGCCGCCTGTCCCCAACCGGGGAAGACGACCGATTTGAACATGGTCAGAGTCGGTGATGGGCCGCGCGATGAATCCGGCCTCGGGGCGGCGAAGGAATTGATCAGGATCGTATCCGATCCGAAGTGATACATCTGCGGTTCCAGCACGACGCTATCGACCCGAACCGAATCACCCGGGGTGGTCGCCGGCGAATCCGGCCGTGGCTCGATTGCCGATCCGGAAGTATCGGATACCGGCAACGGGACGGGGGGAAGACTGGCCGTATCCGGGGAAGGGGAAATTGATCGCTCATCGGCGGCGTTTCCGGTTGCGCCCGCCACACCAAGCGTGAGGAGTAACAGGACAATCAGGCTACGATGATTGGGGCGCATGGGCGTACACCCGCAGCACTTGGTTGTGGACCTCCACCGTCACTTCATTGCCGGAAAACTCGACCCGGTCGCCATCCATGAGCCAGGTTCGCCCCGAGGCGGGGGCGATGCTGACCCGCTTGCCGCGCACCATGTGGATGGCGTCGGTATATTGATATTTCTTCTTCCTCAGATCGCGGATGTAATGGGCGGCCACGTCGCGCGACCCGCCCTGATCGTAGATTAGCACCAGGCGGCCGTCGTCGGGCATTGCCGCCGGCGCGAAGCGAAGGGTCAGCAGGTGCGACAGCAGGTGCACATTCAAAATCAGCGGCTCGGCGGTGAAGGTGTAGGAGTCGACCTTGATCGTCGTCGGGCGGGCAATCGTATCCTCGGCCGCCCGGGAAGCCAGCTTCGACCAGGACATGGCCAGCCGGGGGAACGGATCTTTGCCGAGGCGGTCAAGCAACGCCGGGACCAAACCGCTCACCAGCGATCCGACAAAGAAGTGACCGTTGGCCAATCCGGCGTCGATCCGTCGCTGGTGCCCGGCGCCGATTATTTCGATCGCTTTTTCCTGGTCGACCGAAGCGTACAGGGAGGCGAAGATGCTGTTGTGGCGGCCGCAGGGCACAATCCCCAAAAGCCCCTTGTTCCGAACGATGTGCGCGGCCGCTATCCGCACCGACCGATCCCCGCCGAAGATAACCAGGTAAAACGGCTTGCGCCGCGCCGACTCGGCCACGATCCGGCCAAAATCCTCCCACGTGCCGGCGGTATCGATGATACACTCGGTATCGCCGCGTTTCAGCCGCCGCTCCAGCTTGCGGGCCAGGTTTTGGGATCCCTCGGGGTCTTCCCCCGATATCAGGTTAACCACGAGATGGAATAGTCTTTGGCGACGGCCGGGACCCTGATGCCGCGGGCGTCCCTGGCCTCGCCTGCCTCTGAAAACCGCCATAATGCCTTCTCACTCCATGTCTGCCTGAGTCGTTCCGCCGGCCTGGACCAAGCCCTGCCGGTAGCGACCGTCTTGGGCGCAAATAAAGTGGTGTGCCGGTCGATAATATACTATAATAGACCGTCGCAAAGACAGCAAAAAAGTCGGAAAGGCCGTCGGCTACACCCAGGATAGACGTATAAATAAAGACCATGTTGACCGAATCGACACCTGTGAGAAGATTTCCCCTCGCCGCCGCGGCCGTCCCGGCGCTGTTGCTTCTGGTCTACGCCCCGGTTATCGTCGGTCTGATCACCGAATGGTATGCCGACAGCAATTACTCCCATGGCTTTTTGGTGCCGTTCATCTCCGGGTACTTGATCTGGCGCAAACGGACGCGGGTAAAGGAATTGATCGATCCGGCCGGAGATGCCGCCGGGCTGGCGCTGATCCTGGTCGGGATGGCCCTCTTTGTTCTCTCCAATGCGGCCGCGGAGTATTTCACCCTACGGTTGTCGCTGATCATCACCCTGGTGGGATTGATCTGGTATCTTCTCGGACGGCGGGTCGTGCGTGAAACTTGGTTTGAACTGCTGTTTCTGCTCTTCATGATCCCCTGGCCGTACGTGATCTACTATTCGGCCACCTTTCCGATGCAGATTTTCGCCACCAAGGTAACGGTCAAGCTGCTTAACCTGCTGGGCATGTCGGCCATTCGACAAGGGAATATTATTCATCTGCCCGGTTATTCGCTGGAGGTGGCCGAAGCCTGCAGCGGCCTGCGGTCGCTGATATCGCTTCTGGCGCTGGGGGCGATTTACGCCCGCCTGACCCAGAAAGGTTTCACACGACAGATGGCCCTCTTTCTTTCGACCATTCCGATCGCCATCGCCGCCAACATCTTCCGTATTCTCTTCACCGCCATCGGCGCCTACACCATCTCCAAAGAACTCGCCGAGGACTTTCTTCACGAGTTGTCCGGTATGATGGTTTTCGTCGTCGCGTTTATCATGCTCTTTATCTGGGGTGCGATTCTGAAGATAGGGACGAAAAAATCATGAAGGGAATCACCGCCAAAGTAATCGTGGCCGCGGCCATACTGGTAATCTTCGGCGGCTTCGGAACCTACCTGCGCAGCCACCAGGACATGCCCGATCGTCCACCCAATTTCGACCTGATCCCCTTCGAAGTCGGCCCCTATTTCGGCACCGAACAGCGCTTTGAAGAATATGCCTATGAGGTTCTTAAAGCCGACACCACGACCCTGCGCATGTATCGATCCACCGAGGGAGACCTCTACTGGCTGTTCATCGCCTATTTCTCCAGCCAAAAATACGGAGCCCAGATTCATTCCCCCAAGCATTGTCTGCCCGGAGGCGGATACCGGATCGTGTCGATCGAGCCTTTCCCGCTGCGCCTGGCCGATGGCCGGACGCTGGCCGTCAATCGCCTCCTGATCGCCAGCGAGCGGAGGCAGGAACTGATGCTCTATTGGTATGAGACCAGGGGCGGGGTGATCACCAGCGAATACGGCCTTAAGCTTGACCTGATGAGAAACGCCGTCATGCTTCTGCCGACCGATGCCGCCATCTGCCGCTTGACCATGCCGCTGGACTCCGCCGGCGATTTCAACCGAGCGACCGACCAGGCGGTGACGTTTCTCCGTCAGTTTTACCCCGCAATTCAGACCGCTTTGCCGTTTCACCAACCGATAAAGTGATTGCCCGGCCGGGCGCGACCTCATACCTTTCTCAATCAAATCTCGGAATTGACAAAGGAGCATCTATGCCGACGTTTACATTCAAGGAAGCCGCGCCGGAACTGTGGCCGGACCTGAAGGCGCTGTTTGGCGCCAACGGCGCCTGCGGTGGATGCTGGTGCCAGTCATGGCGGATCCCCAAAGGGGGAAAACTGTGGGATGAGACCAAGGGGGAAAAGGCCCGCCGGATGATGCGCAAACTTTTTGCCGACGGCCGGATCACCGGCCTTCTGGCGTATGACGGCGCCCGGCCGGTCGCCTGGTGCTCGTTTGGCCCCCGGGCGGTCTTCCTGAGAACGGAGCGGATAAAAGCCTACCACCGAGACGACATCGAGCACGTCTGGTCGGTTAACTGCTTCTTCATCGACCGGCACTATCGGGGCCAGGGCCTGGCCCGCCTGATGCTTGACGCCGCGTTGAAATTCATGAAGAGGCGGAAGGTAAAGATGGTCGAGGGGTATCCGGTAACCCTTACCAAGGATGGCAACCAGCTTCCGGCAGCCTTTGCCTATACTGGCCCGCTGGCGGTGTTCGAGAAGGCCGGGTTTGAAATCGTCCAGCAGTTGTCGGCATCCCGTCCCTTGGTGCGCCGACGGCTGTGATTATATTCGTTGGCCGAGCGGGCCTGTTCGGGCGATGAATTCTGAAGCAATCTCCTGTCTGGCGCGACCGGGCTTAAATCGCGGCGGCGTTGTACCCCGCCACCTTGACCGCCAGCACTAACGAGACGGTCGTGACGGCCTCGGAGGCCAGGGTTATCACCGCCCGACCGGCGGCCAGATCCACCTCGGCCCCCGCCACGCCGGGCACCTTTTCCAGGGCCTGCTTGACATTCTGGACACACCCCTCGCAGGTCATGCCCGTCACCTTCAATGTGACTTTCCTTGGCTCTACCATGGCTTATTTTCCTGCATTTGGCTTCGTTCCCTCATTGGGAGATCATACCGTCAATCTATAATACGAATAACCATCCGGCCACACGGATGTTTCCGGATGAAAAGAAT
>CAZPEV010000173.1:0-6764 GCA_964585635.1 uncultured Ignavibacteriales bacterium | reverse complement strand
TGGTGCGTCGGGTTTCTCTCCACGACTTTCAGTGGGGATCGGAACGCCGACCTACGATCTAACCAGAATTCCACAGCCCGCCGAGGCGGGTCCACATCTGCCCCAGAGTGAATGGACCCCGGCCGATGTGGACATCGGCCGGGCACAGAACACCTGCGTGTGCGCCCGTCTGCAATCGCCTGGGCCGACACACAGGTCGGCCCCTACCAAGGGGCATCATCTCGCTGGATGCGAGGATATCCGGGCGCGGAAAAGGGGCCCCTGCGAAACAAGGATCGCCACGCCCCAGGCGACCGGCTAGCCGCTGGAAATAATGCCGCCGATAAACGGCACGACGCATCACCATCAGGCCGACTGCCTGCCGATCAGGTCGGGGACGATCTGCCGCAGCACCGCCAGCGACAAATCATATATGTCGGCATCGGGCATGTCAGCATGAAAAAGGGGCAGCCACTGCTGCTCGAAGCGCAACGCCACGCTGTCCAACGCCTGATAAAACCGTGGGGGCGACGCCGGCGGCCGCTCCAGGGAATAGGTCTCGCCGCGAGAAGAAGAACCCTCCGCCGATTCGGGGGCCTTCTTCCCCAACACCTGCGCCAGGCGATGGAGACTAAAGTTGGTGTTGTACGGCGGCTCGGCCCAATGATGCCCGCAACTGGAGTAATTGAGAAATATCCCCTGCGTCGGAAGCTTCAGCGTCATCGTCGTCTGAAAACCGGACAGCAACGTCAGGATACAGGCTACCCCGATCACGCTGAGGGCGCCCGATTTGTCTTTGGCCTCGGTCAGGAAAGCCGCCAGGTCCTCCGGCTCCAGGACCACGCTGGTCGAAGCATCGGCAAAGGAGGCGACCGTGCGGCAGACGATGCAATCGGGCGTGCATTCGGCACAGGTCGAGGCGTTCCCCTCCTCGATTTTGGCGCAGGGCTGGTCGCCGAAATCCTTGAGGCACGCCGGCAGCACGATGATGCGGCGCGTCGCAGAGCCAAACGCCGGTCGATTGAGACGATTCAGGACGCCGACGGTCAGCAGGTTGCGCAGATAAGCCTCAGCCGATTTGCGCCGCAGTTCATCGCGCCGGGGCCATGCATCATCGGCCTGACGGCGGGCGAAGTCATCCACGCCGGCCAGATACGGCGCCAACTCGGAAGCGGCGATCTCCAGGAAAGGACCAAAGTCGATCATCGTTGTCCATCATTATGCATAGATTTCAACATAATCAATGAAACCCCTTCAGACGCGGATTCCCTGGGAGGCCAGAAAGCGGCAGTCATCCTCTTGGGGCCGGGTGTGCCAACGGTTGTGCGGCCAGATCCATTGCTCGGGATATTCGCGAATTACCTGCTCGATAATCCGCGTCATCCGGCAGGTCAGGCGATAGACATTCTCCCGGCTGCGGTCGTACGAGGGCGGCGTCAGTTCCTCCCCCATGATGATGCGGTATTTTCCCCCCGGAAACGACAGGCAGAACATTGGGACAAAAGCCGCCCCGGCGATCAGACCGAGCTGGGCCGGACCGGTGGGAGTTTTGGCCAGCCGGCCGAAAAACGGGGTCAACTCGCCGGCCACCCGAAACGAATCGGTGTCGATCAGCACGCCGAGGGCATACCCCTCGTTCAGGCGACGCACAATCGAAAGCGGAGAACTGTCCGACGGCAGATTCAAAATCCCCATGGCCGTCCGATTGGCGACCAAAAGCGAGTCGATTCGCCGATCGTATATGCGGCGGCCGATGACCGCCGTATTGTATCCCGCTTGGGCGACATAAGTCGCCAGAAGCTCATAGTTGCCGATATGCCCGGTAAACACGACCACCCCGCGACCGCGCTCGTAGGCGGAGCGGAAATGCTCCTCGCCGATCACCTCGATTTCGGGGCGGATTTGGTGAGCGTACCATTTGCGCAGCCGCATCATTTCCACCAGCGAGCGGCCGAAGGTCGTGTACGCCTTGCGGGCAATCACCCGACGGCGCAGGGGGGAATACCCCTGGCCGAAGGCCCGCCGCAAATTGGCCAGCGCCGACCGCCGTTCACGACCCTTAAGACGGTAGATAGTCAGGCCGAGGAGTTCTCCTATCAGCAGGGCTGTCCGGCGGGGAAGGAGATTGCCGATTCTGACCAGGGATGCGGTTGCCAGATAGACCAGGGTGTGCTTCCACCGCTTGGTCATGGCTTCAAACCAGCTTGGAGGTGAGCAGGTCGTGCAGGTGGATGATCCCGACCGGGCGGTTATCCTTGTCAACCGCCACCAGCACGGTGATCTTGTACTGCTCGCACAGGGCCAGAGCTTCATCGAGGATGGCGTCGGGGCTGATGATACGGGGACGGCGCGTCATGACCTCGGCGATCGGCCGTTGGAAGAAGTCTCCGCCCCGTTCGAGGAGGCGGCGCAGGTCGCCGTCGGTGAAAATTCCGTCCATCCGCCCGTCCTTGTCGACGACGACCGCCGATCCCAACCGTCCCTGCGACATGATGATCAGCGTGTCCTGAACCGAGGTGGTTTCGGTCACGGTCGGGATCTTATCGCCGGTGCGCATCAGGTCCGAGACCCGCATCAGCAGCCGTCGTCCCAGCGCGCCACCAGGGTGCAGCTTGGCGAAATCCTCGGGCGAAAAGCCGCGCATGCGGAACAGCGCCACGGCCAGGGCGTCACCCATGACCAGCGCCGCTGTCGACGCCGCGGTCGGCACGAGGTTGTTGGGGCAGGCCTCGGCCGGCACCGTGCAATCGATCACAATATCGGCCCGTTCCACCAGCGGCGAATCGCACTTGCCGGTCAGCAGAATAATCGGTATCCCCAGCCGCTTGAAAGCCGGGATCAATTGATGCAATTCCGAGGTGTCGCCCGATTTGGAAATGACCAGGACGATGTCCTTCTCCGTCACGATGCCCAGATCGCCATGGAACGCCTCGGCCGGATGCAAAAACACGGCCGGCGTGCCGGTGGAGGAGAAGGTGGCGGCGATCTTTTTGCCGATCAGTCCCGATTTCCCCATGCCGGTGACAATCACGCGGCCGCTAACGGCCAAAATAGCCGTGACCGCCCGCTCGAAATTTTCGTCCAAGCGGTCAAGCAGCCCGGCGATCGCCTGCGACTCCTTGCGGATGACATCTTTGGCTGTTTCGAGGATCATTTCTTTAGAAAATCGGCCGGTTTCAGCCCTCTCCCCGTGAAATACATCTCCAATATCTCGCGGACCGCCCCCGATCCGCCCTTCTTGGCCGTCACATAATCAACCATCGCCTTCAGTTCATCGTAGGCGTCGTTGACGCATATTTTCAGACCAACCCGTCGCATCAGCGGAATATCCATGATATCGTTGCCGATGAAGGCCGCCTCCTCCAGACGGATCGGCAGCCTATTCTGATCGATATACTCCTGCACCAGTCGGTCTTTGCTGCCCGATATCTGGATGACATGCTTGACCCTCAGATCGTTCATGCGCGTGGTCGTGGCCGCCGACGGACGGTTGGACATGATGATGATTTCCAGCCCGGCCCGCATCGCCAGCACGATGGTCAAGCCATCACCGATATGGAACTGCTTCAACTCCAGGCCGTCCGGCCCGGCAAAGATATGATCGTCGGTCAGCACGCCGTCGACGTCGAGTATCAGGGCCTTGATTGAGGCCAATCTCTTGATCAGGGTCGCTTTGGGCAGGTATTTCCTTTTGGCCGGTTTCGGCATCTGTCATCGTCTCACAATTCTCATTATTTCATCCAGGAGGTGCGGCATTTGCTCCAGCGGAATCTGGGTGGCGGCGTCCGACTTGGCGCGCGATGGTTCCGGGTGAGTTTCAATAAAGAGGCCGTCGATTCCCACCGCCGCCGCCGCTTTGGCCAGCGGCAGGACGAACTGCCGATCGCCGCCGGAACTGCTCCCCAAGCCCCCCGGCCGTTGAACGGCGTGAGTGGCGTCGAAGATGACCGGATAGCCGAACGATTTCAATATGGTCAACGACCGAAAATCGACAATCAGGTTGTTGTAGCCGAAGGAAGTTCCCCGTTCGGTCAGCATCATCCGCTTGCCATTAAGCTTGGCTCCCTTGGCGGCGGCCTCGTCCATGTTCTCCGGGGCCATGAATTGCCCCTTCTTTATATTGACCCACTTGCCGGTGGCGGCGGCCGCCTGAATCAGTTCCGTTTGGCGGCAAAGAAAGGCCGGAATCTGAAGGATGTCGATATCGCGCAGGATATCAATTTCGGGGGTTTCGTGGACGTCGGTCAGGATCGGCAACGATAGGTCTCGTTTGATCTTGCATAATATGTCGATTGCGGCCTGGTCGCCGATGGATGCGAAGGAACTGCCCGAAATGCGGTTTGCTTTGCGATAGGATGATTTATACACCAGCGGGAGCTCCAACTTGCGGCATATCTCTTTCAGAAAGCGGGCCGTCTCGAGGCTGGTGGCCTCATCCTCGACGACGCAATTGCCGGCGATCAGGAAAAAGCTCTTCCCGATGCCGATCTGATCGATCAGGGTACTCATTGATTGATAATATAACCGGCCCTCAATCGGTCGGCAAGGGGGAATAGCGGCGCGAACCTGCCGGAATGCCGGCCCGACATATTCATTGTGAGATAAGTACTTAGAGAATTCGAATGTCAGGCAAGGTCGAGGATTATGAATTCCGACTTTTCGGCGGCGCTGAACTGCAATACCTCTTGCTCGCTTATCGCGGCGCCATCACCGGCGGCGAGAGCCTGACCATTGACCATGATCTTGCCGCGAGCGATCTGAATCCAGGCATGGCGCCCGGAAGGGAGGATATATTCCAAGTTCTTTCCCGGATTCAGGATTGAGGCATGAAACAGGACGTCCTGGTTTATCCGTAGCGAGCCACGGTGTCCATCGGGCGAGGCAATCAGGCAAAAAGTATTTATCTTATCCTGATCCGAGAACCCCCGTTGTTCATATTCCGGCTCAAGCCTTTTTTCGGCCGGCAGAAACCAGATTTGAAAGAAATGGGCCGTTTCGAGCGGTGAATGGTTGGCCTCGCTGTGCAGTACCCCGGTGCCGGCGGTCATCCGCTGCACGTCGCCGCGATAAATGGTCGAGCCGTTCCCCATGCTGTCGCGATGGCTCAGCGCCCCCTGCATGACATAGGAGATGATCTCCATGTCGCGATGGGGGTGCATACCAAATTCCCCTCCCGGCTGAACCCGGTCCTCATTTAACACGCGCAGCGCCCGAAACCCCATGTGTTGCGGATCATAATAATCGGCGAAAGAGAAGGTGTGGAACGATTTCAACCAGCCATGGTCAACATGGCCTCTTTCCTCGGACCGGCGAATGGACATCATTACCCTTGGCTCCCCAAACAGGCATTTATTTTCCAATCATGGTACGACGCGGGTCCTTCGAACGTGAGGAGAATCCTCAAATAATCTTCTTGACGGCGCGTATTACATTGTAATAATATGGGGGGAGGGGTCATTCAGGGAGACCGATATGCGCAGGAGCAAATCCGAGATTATCACGTTCAAGGTAGACGAGTCACTGTCGGAGGCGTTGAAAGATATTTCCAATCGTTCGGAATTCATTCGGGCGGCGGTGACCGCCGCGTTGGGTGCCGCCTGTCCTCTCTGCCAAGGGACCGGCATCATGTCACCCAGTCAAAAAGAACACTGGAATCGATTTGCCGCCGATCACACGATTCAGAAGTGTCGCAACTGTAAAGAGTTGTATCTGAGCTGTTCGCGCACCGGCGATGAACCGATGGCCGAGCATTGAAGCTGTCGGCGATTCAAACCGGGGATTGAACGTGAAGCCTAATGAATTTAAAAATATCAGGTTGGTCGCCCTGGCCATTTTATTGGTGCCGGCAGCCGCCATTGCGCCGGTGATCGGCGGCGATAGTGGCGGCATACGGGGGAAAATAACCGCCTTTGTGGCGATTCCGCCCCAGGCCTATTTCGTGGAGCGGGTGGGCGGTTCCCATGTCGATGTCAGTGTCCTGATCCCGCCGGGGCAATCGCATGAAACCTATGATCCAACGCCGAAAGATCTGGCCCGGCTGTTTGATGCCGACCTCTACTTTCAGATCGGCCTGCCGTTCGAAGACCGGATCTTGTCGATGACAGCGGCCATGACCAAGCGCTTCACGGTCGTCGATACCCGAGTAGGAATCACTCTGCGGCAAATGGATGAGCCGCACCGCGCCCCGGATCCGCAGGCCGATGAAGGTGGACGAGACCCCCATATCTGGCTTGACCCCCAGATGGTTAAAATACAGGCCCGGCATATCCGCGACGCTCTGATCCGACTCGATTCCATCCATGCCGGCGACTATAATGCCAATTATGCCACTTTCGCCGCCGATTTAGACCGGGCCGATTCGACTGTCGCCGCCATATTGGCGCCATACGCCGGCGCCGCCATCTATGTCTATCATCCGGCCTATGGTTATCTTGCTGACCGGTACCATCTGCGCCAGGTGGCCGTGGAAGTCGAGGGGAAAGAGCCGGGAGCGGCGCGATTGGGCGATATTATTGCTCAAGCCAGGAAAGACCGCGCCGCGACGGTTTTTGTCCAGCGCGAGGTATCCAGCAAGACCGCCGAGGCGGTGGCCCGTGAAATCAGCGTCGGGACGACCATCCTTGATCCGCTGGCGTATGACTATCTGAATAATCTGGTGCAGATGGCGACCATTATTCGGGATGCCTTAAGTCCGGGGAGGAGCAAAGGCCAGGGAGTCTCACATGAGTGACGGCGCTATTCAACCGGTGGTCATGTGCGAAAAGGTAAGTTTCTCGTACAACGGC
>CAZPEV010000172.1:0-6859 GCA_964585635.1 uncultured Ignavibacteriales bacterium | reverse complement strand
GGATATGGAAGATGTCGGTAAGGAATTCGTGGCGGAGATGTGCGCTCCGGCGATCAAGAAGCTCCTGGAGCAGATCGAGCTGGAGGAATTGGCTATTCAGTTGCGTACGCAGGTAAAGGTCGAAACCTCGGCCCAACGGAAAAAAGATCTTCTCAAGCGGCTGCGCGTGGTCGAGGGATTCCGCCAGTCGGGCAACCGTCCGGAGTGGATGATCATGACGGCGATTCCGGTGATTCCGCCCGACCTGCGGCCCTTGGTGCCGCTGGAGGGCGGCCGTTTCGCCACCTCGGACCTCAACGACCTCTATCGTCGGGTAATCAATCGCAACAACCGCCTGCGGAAGCTGATCGACATTCAGGCTCCCGAGGTGATCCTGCGCAACGAAAAGCGGATGTTGCAGGAAGCCGTTGATGCCCTCTTCGATAACGGCCGCCGGACCCATTCCGTCCGGGGCGACTCCAAGCGCCCGCTCAAGTCGTTATCGGACCTGCTCAAGGGCAAGCAGGGGCGGTTCCGTCAGAACCTTCTGGGCAAGCGCGTCGATTATTCCGGGCGTTCGGTGATCGTCATCGGGCCGGAACTGAAACTGTATGAATGCGGCCTGCCCAAGAATATGGCGCTGGAGCTGTTCAAACCGTTCATCATTATGAAGCTAGAGGAAAAGGGGTACGTCCAATCGGTGAAATCGGCCAAGCGCCTGGTCGAACGGGAGCGACCCGAGGTCTGGGATATCCTGGAAGAAATCATCGAGGACCATCCGGTCATGCTCAATCGCGCCCCCACGCTGCATCGCCTCGGCATTCAGGCCTTCTATCCCAGGCTGGTGGAGGGCAAGGCGATCAAGCTGCACCCGTTAGTCTGCGCCGCATTCAACGCCGACTTCGACGGCGACCAGATGGCGGTTCATGTGCCGCTGTCGTTTGAGGCCCAGTTGGAGGCCCGGATTCTGATGCTGTCGACCAACAATATTCTGGTCCCCTCCTCCGGCCGTCCCATTGCCATTCCCTCTCAGGACATCGTGCTGGGCTGTTATTACCTGACCAAGCCGCGCCCGGGCGCCAAGGGTGAAGGAAAAATCTTCAGCGATGAAAACGAGGCCCTGTTCGCGCACGCTGAGGGATATGTCGATACCCACGCCAAGATCAAGGTGCGGATCGACGGCGGCCTGACCGAAACCACCGTGGGGCGGGTCCTTTTCAACGAAATCCTGCCGAAAGAACTGCGCTTCTATAATGAGACCGCCACAAAGGGTAAGATTGAAGACTTGGTATCGGATTGTCACCATCGCCTGGGACAGACGGCCACCGTCATCTTCCTGGACAAGCTGAAAGACATGGGCTTCCGCTGGGCGACGCAATCCGGAGCGACCGTTTCCATCGACGACTTGCTCATTCCGAAGGAAAAGCAGTCGCTTATCAAGGAAGCCGAACGCGAAGTGACCAAGATACAGAAGAATTACATGAAAGGCTCGATCACCAACGTGGAGCGCTACAACCAGATCATCGATACCTGGACGCGGACCACGTCGTCGGTGGCGGAGGTGATGTTCGGCAACCTGGCCGCCGACCGTGACGGATTTAATCCGGTCTACATGATGGCCGACTCCGGCGCGCGCGGATCGAAAGAGCAGATTCGGCAGCTGGCCGGCATGCGCGGCCTGATGGCCAAGCCGCAGAAAAAGATCACCGGCGGTATCGGCGAGATTATCGAAAACCCGATTATCGCCAACTTCCGCGAGGGGTTGACGGTGATGGAATACTTCATTTCTACGCACGGCTCCCGCAAGGGATTGGCCGATACGGCGCTAAAGACGGCCGACGCTGGCTATCTGACTCGCCGGCTGGTCGATGTTGCCCAGGACATGATCGTCAGCGAGTACGACTGCGGGACCATCCTGGGACTCAATATCTCGCCCTTGAAGGAAGGGGAAGAGATCATCGAATCCCTCAGCGACCGTATTCTCGGCCGGGTGACGCTGGAGGATATTTACGATCCGATCACCGATGATTTGCTGGTGGCCGCCGGGCATGAGATTCGCGAGGAAGAAGCCCAGAAGATCGAGGATTCCGGCCTCGAAGCGGTGCCGATTCGCTCGGTGTTGACCTGTGAGTCGAGCCGCGGCATCTGCGCCTTCTGCTACGGCCGGAACCTGGCCAGCAAGCACCTCGTCGACATCGGCGAGGCCGTGGGCGTGATTGCGGCACAATCGATCGGGGAACCGGGCACGCAATTGACCCTGCGAACCTTCCATATCGGCGGGGCCGCCGAGCAGATGGTCGGACAATCCCAGGCCAAAGCCAAATATGACGGCCAGGTGCGTTTCGTCAAGTTGCAGACGATCACTCGGGGCGATGGCGTTATCGTCGCGCGCAACCGCAACGGTGAGATTCATGTCGTCGATAAAAATGAGCGGATTCGCTCCAAGTTCACCGTCTCCTATGGCGCCGAACTGCGCAAGAAAGATGGTGATAACGTCAGTCGCGACGAGATTCTCTTTGAGTGGGACCCCTATTCCAACATTATCATTACCGAAAGCGGCGGGACGATTCAGTTCCGGGATGTCATTCCGGATGTGTCGCTCAAGGAGGAAATCGACGAGACCACCGGTCAGATTCAGTCCATCATCATCGATACTAAGGAAAAAACCCTGTTTCCTACCATCGTGATCGCGAATGACAAGGGGGACGTGAAGTCCAGCTACCGGATTCCGACCGGCGCCCATCTACGGGTGAACGAAGGCCAAAAGGTGTCGGCGGGAGAGACGCTGGTTCGTATTCCCCGCGAAATTTCCAAGACCCTCGATATTACCGGCGGTCTGCCGCGCGTGGCGGAATTGTTTGAGGCCCGGCGTCCGCACGACCCGGCGGTTGTGTCCGAATTGGACGGACTGGTCAAGTTCGGTAAGATCGTCCGCGGCCAACAGCAGTTGTACGTCGAGGGCGAAGCCGGTGAGACGCGCGAATACCTGATTCCGCACGGCAAGCATCTTCACGTCCATGAGGGCGACCGGGTTCGGGCCGGAGAACGGCTGTGTGAAGGTCCGGTCGATCCCCACGACATTCTCAAGATCAAGGGCGTGGGGGCGGTGCAGGAATACCTTGTCAACGAAATTCAGGAGGTCTACCGTCTGCAGGGCGTCAAGATCAACGACAAACATATCGAGGTGATCGTGCGCCAGATGCTGCAGAAGGTCAGGGTCGAAGAGGTCGGCGATACCACTTTCCTGGAAGGGGAGCAGGTTGATCGCCACAAATTTATGATGGAGAACAACCGCGTGATTGCCGAGGGGGGTGACCCGGCCACCTTTGAACCGCTTCTTCTGGGGATCACCAAAGCGTCCTTGTCGACGGAGAGCTTCATCTCGGCCGCCTCATTCCAGGAGACGACCAAGGTGTTGACGGAGGCGGCGGTGTCGGGCAAAACCGACTATTTGCAAGGCCTGAAAGAGAACGTCATTATCGGCCAACTGATTCCGGCGGGAACCGGCGTGGAGCGGTATCGGAAAATCCAGATCGAGACCGATGACGCCGTGCCGGAAATGATTCCGGCCGAGGAGGAGACGGTGGCCGACATTTTCGAAAAAAATCCTTGACATTGGTCGGGGAATGGGTATACTGAAAGGCTTTTTTATATAAGAGCCTGATAGGGTTACGAAGAGAAGGAGCAGTTGTGCCGACGATCAACCAGCTGATTCGAAAGGGCCGCCGCCAGGTGACGGAGAAGACCAACACGCCGGCTTTGAAGTCGTGTCCGCAACGTCGCGGCGTGTGTACTCGCGTCTATACCTCGACTCCCAAGAAACCTAATTCGGCCTTGCGCAAGGTGGCGCGGGTTCGGTTGACCAACCAAATGGAGGTGACGGCCTACATTCCTGGTGAAGGGCACAATCTGCAGGAGCACTCGATTGTCCTTATCAGAGGCGGACGTGTCAAGGACCTGCCCGGGGTCCGGTATCATATTATCCGGGGGGCGATGGATACCTCGGGCGTGGCCGACCGCACCAAGAGCCGATCCAAATACGGCACCAAGCGGCCGAAAAAAGCGGCGTCCAGCTGAGATAGATAGGAGCGATTCCCATGCCACGGCGAAAAGCGGCAGAAAAGCGCGACCGGGTGCCGGATTCCAAATACGGCGATCTGGTTGTCAGTCAGTTCATCGGCAATCTGATGAAACGGGGAAAGAAATCGACGGCCGAGAGCATTATCTATTCAGCCCTGGCCATCTGCGAAGAGAAATCGGGAACGCCGGGGCTGGACCTGTTTCACAAGGCGCTGAACAATGTCAAACCGGTGCTGGAAGTACGGTCGCGGCGGGTTGGCGGCGCCACCTATCAAGTGCCGATCGAGGTTCGGGCCAGCCGGCGGACGGCGCTGGCGATCCGGTGGGTTATTCTCTATGCCCACGCCCGGTCCGAGAAAACGATGGCCCAGAAATTGGCTTCCGAATTGCTGGCCGCGGCCAACAACGACGGAGCCTCGATAAAGAAAAAGGAAGATACGCACAAGATGGCCGAAGCCAATAAGGCTTTTGCGCACTTTCGGTGGTAGGAATCTGACTCCTGACCGGCGGCCCGCCGCTGGTATATTGCCAGGAGTCACCGTTCATTCTCATTTGCCCTCCCCGACTTGCCGACTGACCCTGCTGAAAGGTCGCGTGAGTGGAGGCATGGCCACCTGGAAGACGCGATGCGGTAGGGTTGAGTATGTCGAGCAAGACATCATTGGCTAATATTCGCAATATCGGCATCATGGCCCATATCGACGCCGGCAAGACGACGACGACCGAGCGGATTCTTTTTTATACCGGCAAAACGCATCGCATGGGTGAAGTCGACGACGGCGCTGCTACCATGGACTGGATGGATCAGGAGAAAGAACGTGGCATCACGATCACGTCCGCGGCCACGACCACCTATTGGCGGGACGCCGTCATCAATATCATCGATACCCCCGGACACGTCGATTTCACGGCCGAGGTGGAGCGGTCGCTGCGGGTGCTGGATGGTGCCCTCGGCATTTTCTGCGCCGTCGGGGGCGTGGAACCGCAATCCGAGACCGTCTGGCATCAGGCGGATCGGTATGGCATTCCCCGAATTGCCTACGTCAACAAGATGGATCGCATCGGCGCCGACTACCAAGGTACCATCCGCCAGATGCGCGATAAGCTGGGCGCCAATCCGGTCCCAATCCAGGTTCCGGCTGGCGAGGGAGACTTATTCACGGGAATCGTCGATCTGATCGGTATGACCTATCGGGTGTACGAAGACGAGAGCGAGGGAACCCGCTTTATCGATATGCCGATTCCCGATGATATGCGGGAGGAGGCGGCCGCCGCCCGGGAGTCGATGCTGGAGGCGATTTCCAGCTACGACGATCATTTATTGGAGGAGTATTTGGCCGACCGGCCTCTCGATCAGGCCGATATCATTCGCGCTATGCGCCGGGCTTGCCTTCAGGCGGCGGCGGTGCCGGTCCTGTGCGGCAGTTCCTTCCGCAACAAGGGTGTCCAGAAATTGTTGGACGCCATCATAGATTTTCTACCTTCTCCGCTTGACAAGCCGCCGGTGATAGGGCATATTCCGGGTTCGTCCAAAGAGGCGATTCGGAAACCTGATGTAGATGAGCCGGTCTGCGGACTGGCGTTTAAAATTATGTCTGATACACACGCTGGTCGCTTGACCTACTTTCGCATCTATTCCGGGACCGTCAAGGCGGGCTCGTATCTCTATAATGCCAACGAAGGCATGAAGGAGCGCGTGGCCCGTTTGCTGCGCATGCACGCCAACAAGCGCGAGGAGATCACCGAGGCCAGCGCCGGCGACATAGTGGCCGCGGTCGGCTTTCGCAAGACGGCGACCGGGCACACCCTGTGCGATTTCAAGCATCAGATCGTGCTGGAGTTGATGAAGTTTCCGGAGCCGGTGGTCAGCGTGGCCATCGAGCCGAAATCCCGTGCCGACCAGGTCAAACTGATGGAATCGCTGTCCCGCCTGGCGGATGAGGATCCGACCTTCCGGGTCAGCACCAACGACGAAACGGGGCAGACGATCATTTCCGGGATGGGCGAACTGCATCTGGATATTCTGGCGGAGCGCCTGGTGCGCGAGTTTCAGGTCCGGGCCAATGTCGGCATGCCGTGGGTGGCGTACAAGGAGACGGTCACCATCAGGCAAACCGGTGAAGGTAAGTTTATTCGTCAATCCGGGGGACGGGGCCAATACGGTCATGTCGTCGTGGCGCTGGAGCCCCTGACGACCGGGACGGTGTTCGAGTTTGAGAATCAGCTGGCCGATGACGCCATCCCCCGGGTCTTCGTGCCCTCCATCGAGCGCGGGATTCGGGAGGCAATGCAGACGGGAATTCTGGCCGGGGGGACGATCATCGGTGTCAAGGTGACCCTGTTGGGCGGCTCCCATCATGACGTCGACTCGACCGAGTTGGCCTTCAAGATTGCCGCCTCGATGGCGTTCCGCGACGCCTTCGAAAAGGCCAAGCCGGTTCTGCTGGAGCCGGTCATGCAGGTGGATGTGACCAGCCCTGAGGTTTACGCCGGCAGCATTCTGAACGATTTGAACAGCCGCCGGGCGCAGATCCTGGGGATCGAACCCCGCAAAAAGGTGCAGGCGATTGCGGCCCGCGTTCCCCTGGCCGAGATGTTCGGCTATGCCACCCGGCTGCGCAACCTCTCGCAGGGGCGGGCGGTGTTCACGATGGAATTCGCCGCCTATCAGCCGGTCCCGGAAGAGATCACCAATCGCATGAAAATTGGAATCGAAAATTAGCATAGAGAAAGCGAAAGAGGCAAGCGATGGCCAAGCAGAAGTTTGAGCGGACGAAGCCGCACGTGAATGTAGGGACGA
>CAZPEV010000171.1:0-7058 GCA_964585635.1 uncultured Ignavibacteriales bacterium | reverse complement strand
GCCGCGCTGCTTCACAAGATTCGCGATGAATACATGTGACCATTCCTGTCAGGCGTTTGCGGTCTTGGGCACGCAGACTGCCGAACGAAAGAGAATAACGGCAACGATAAGAAGGCCGATTGCGCTTGGGGCACCGGGGAAATATCCACGGACTATGACCGCCATCGACAGGTGAGCCAGGCCATTGAAGAATTCCACGACCGCAACCATGATGACGAAACGGCGTATCCATTTCCCCCCGCGAGAGACCGCCGGTACCAAGGCAACCAGAACGACCGCCAGAGCGATATTGACGAGAACAAAACTTGAACGAGATAACGAAATAACGGGATAGACAGGGATGATTTCATGGATTTTGGCGGTGATCTCCGACAGCCGGGCATTAAACCCAAACAGGACTTCCTCGGTGCTATGGAGCGCCTGGAGACAGATCAAGGCCAGATAATAGTGCCGTACTTCCATTCCCATCACAGACGATAACGGTCGTCCTTAGAACACCGAGAATTTGAAATACTTGCGCGGGTTCTTCTCGATATCCGACACCAGATTCTCGACCCGCACCACCAGATTGCGAATCTCCTCGTACAACTGCTGATCGTTCACCAGCGAACCGGCCGACCCCTGCCCCCGATCAATCTTGGTCAGGATCGAGTCCAAGCGGGCCGTCGATCGGGCTACGTTGGCGTACAAATTGTCGTCATTGATGAGTCGCCCGAGGCTCCCCTGGCCGCTGTCGATTTTGGCGGTCACCCGGTCGGTCCGTTCCAGCGTCGAGCCAAGATTGTCCAATATCCGCTTCTGACTATGCTCCAGCTCGTCCAACACCGTCGTGGCCTTGTCCAGCGCCGCGACCAGGTTGGTATACAGCATGGTGTCGGTCATCATCCGGCCGGCGCTGCCGGTCCCGTCGGTCAGCCGCTTGGAAATATCCTTGAGGTTGGTCAGCAGGGTATCGATCGCGCCGGAGATGGCCGGCATCTTGGCGATTAAGGCGTCCAACCCTCCCTCGCCCAGAACCTGCAATTCATCCCCTTCTTTGACCATCGGCAGGCCGGGCGTGCCGGGGATAATCTCGACATATTTGTCTCCCAAAAACCCGATCGTCCCCAGCTTGATCTTGGTGTCGGCGGTGATGAAGTGCCACACCGATCGCTCCACCCGCAAGACCGCCTTGATTCGGCGGCCCGGATCGAGATTGACAAAATGGACCGACTTGACGTTCCCTACCTCAACCCCGCCCAGCCAGACCGGCGCGCCGTTCACCAGGCCGTTGACATTTTGGAAATAGGCGATGACCACCCCTTTGGATTCGAACATCGAGGTTCCCCCCCCGCGAAACGACGAGTACAGCAGCAGGAGGCCCGCACAGGTCACGAAGATACCGACCCAGAGGTTGCCCGATTTGATTCTTCCGCTACGCTTCATATCTCTATCCTATCAGACAAAATGTCGTTTGACCACCTCGCCGATCGAGTGGCGGAACGGCGTCAAAAACTCCACCACCTCGGGCGTTTCGCAGGTGCGCAATTGCTCAAAGTCGCCGTCGAATACCACCCGGCCCTGGTTGATAACGATGAACTTGTCGGCCAACTTGAAGGCATCGGCGATCTGGTGAGTAACGATGATTACTGATATCTGCTCGACTTCTTTCAATTTATTGATCAGCGTCAGCACGTTTTGCGTCGCCTGGGGATCCAGCCCTGTCGTCGGCTCATCGAACAGCATCAGCTTGGGACGGGTCGACAGCAGGGCCCGGGAGATCGACAAACTGCAGCATCTGTCGCGCCTCCTGCTCGATCTCAGCTTCCCGCAGACAGGTATGCTCGAAGAGGTAGTACCCGACATTTTCCCCGATCGTCATCGAGTCAAACAGGGCGCCATCCTGAAAGACCATGCCGATCCGCTTGCGGATTTGCTGCAGCTCTTTGAACTTCATGCTGCCGATATCTCGGCCATCGACATAAATATGACCCGACCAGGGCTGATCCAAGCCCAAGATCAGCCGCAGGATAGTCGATTTCCCCGAACCCGACGGCCCCATGATAACCCGGCTTTCCCCCGGCGCGATACGAAAGGAGACGTCTTTCAACACCGGCTCCGCTCCGTAGCCGAAGGTGACCCGCTCCAGCCGAATCATAAATACCCCTTCAGGAAGGTAAAGACGACCTTGGTGATTATGAAGTTGACAATCAGGATGGTGATGGATGAGATCACGACCGACTCGGTCGTCGAACGGCCGACTCCCTTGGTGCCGCCGGAAGTGGTAAATCCTTTGTAACAGGAGACAAAGGCGATAATAAAAGCGAAGATAAACGGCTTGAGCAGCCCGATAAAGATATTGCCGAACGTCAGCCGGGCGTTGACGGCCGAAAAGTAGGTGGTCGTGGTGATATGCGCGATAAACGATGCGATCACCCATCCCCCCATGATGGCGATGAAATCGCAGGCCACCGTCAGGGTCGGGACCATGAGCACCAGGGCGATCAGCCGGGGCGCGGCCAGCTTGCGGATGGGATCGATCCCAAAGGCCAGCAGAGCGTCGAGCTGATTGGATGATTTCATCGAGCCGATCTCGGCCGTAATTCCGGCCGCCACCCGGGCGGCAATCATCAGCGCGGTCAGGGTCGGCCCCAGTTCGCGGACGATCGCCAGCACCATAATCCGCCCGAGGTAGTTCTTGGAGCCAAAGTCAGCCAGTTCCATCGAAAACTGCAAGGCCATCCCCTGGCCGGCAAAGATGCCGGTCAGCGTTATCAGAAAGAGCGACCCGATGCCGATCAAATACATCTGCTCCATCGTCTCGGCAAGATATATGGGACGGCCGAAAAGGGACAGAACCATCCTGACCGAGAAGCGAGAAAGCTGGTCGACCTCAAAGATGAACTTCTTCAGACCCGTCAGTAATTTCTTCAACATAGAGCCGATCCACCATTCCAAATCGCCGTATACTACCGGCCTTCAGAGGATGTGTCAAGGCAATATTCCGAAGCGAATGGCCAAGGCCCATTGACAGCAACACGTTATATGTTATGTTAAGACAACGGGAGATTTGTGTGAACCAAAAAGGACATGCCGTGGCGCTCTTTTCCGGGGGACTAGACTCCTCCCTGGCGATTCTGCTGATGCTGCGGCAAAACATCAGAGTCACGGCGCTCAGCTTCATGACCCACTTCGGCTGCGATCCCGTCGACCGGTCGAGCTGCTCGCGCGACCCATATCCGGTCGCCGAGAAGTTCGGCTTTGAAGTCAAAATGGTGCATTTGGGTCATGATTTCGTGCAAATCGTCAAGAATCCAAAACATGGCCATGGGCGCAACATGAACCACTGTATCGACTGCCGCATCCTGATGCTGCGCGAGGCGAAGAAGTTCATGGAAATAGTCGGCGCCGATTTTATCATTACCGGGGAGGTGGTCGGACAACGGCCGATGTCGCAGCACAAACCGACCCTCCGTATGATCGCGCGAGAGGCCGGATTGAATGGCCGCCTGCTCCGGCCGTTGTCGGCCAAAATTCTGCCGCCGACGGATCCGGAATTAGCCGGCCTGGTGGACCGTGAGCAACTGGAGGCCATTTCGGGACGGTCACGTCGCCGCCAAATGGAGCTGGCGCGGGAGCTTGGCTTGGATGCGTACCCATCGCCGGCGGCCGGGTGCCTGCTGACGGACGTCGGCTATTCCCAACGCTTAAGAGATCTTCTCGGACATGTCGAGGATGTCGATTTCAACGATCTAAACCTGCTTCGGGTGGGACGGCATTTCCGCCTCGACCCCGATACCAAAGTGATCGTCGGCCGCAATAAGGTGGAAAACGACAAAATCGTCGGGTATTGTCGGCCCCAGGATTGGCTCTTTGAGGCTCGGGGAGGGGGCTCCCCCCTGACACTTCTGGTCGGGCAACCGAGCGAGGAGAATATTCGGCTGGCGGCCTCTATCACCGCCCGCTATTGCGACCTCAAGAATGAGCCGGAGGTTGAAATAACCTTCGGTCCGAGACCAAATATTGACCGGACGATGACGGTCTCGCCGGCATCAGACAGATGGCTGGAGATCGTCCGGCTGTAAGCCGCTTCCGCCCCCTCGCATCCCCTGTTTCCAGCAATGAACGGCTGCCCCGATAAAAAAAGACGAGCCCCCATCTGTGCTATGACAGGGGCCCTCCTCTCCAATGTCTAACACAAGCCGCGGATGTCTGGTCCGCCGCTCTTTCCCCGTATCAGACATCCATATGCAAAACAAAGACCGTGCCACACCATCAATAAAAAGACAAATTCTTTGCCTTACGGGACATTGGGATACGCGGGTTAAACCGATACGCGAGGATGGGTCTCGCAAGAAATGCGATTTTCCCTTCCATAACGGCCTCCATCGGGCAAATTCTTCGCAGGAACTGCGAAAAAAAACGCCTCTCGCAGCCATGCGGGAGGCGTTCATATTTGGTACTGACGCGGTCAGGGATGATGCAAGGCAGTCCTACTTCAACAAAACCATCTTCTTCGTCTCGGCGAAGTTTGTGGCGCTGATCTTGTAGAAATAGACACCGCTGGCAACGGCGCTGCCGCCTCTGTCTTTGCTGTCCCAAACGACTTCGTGATTCCCGGCTTCCATATAACCGTCCACCAAGTCACGCACGTTCTGCCCAAGGATATTAAAGACCGAGATTTTGACATCGCCCGCCTGAGGCAGGGCGTACTGAATCTTGGTCGTCGGGTTGAACGGATTCGGTGAGTTCTGAGACAGGGCATACGCCGTCGGTAGAGCACCGCCGTTGGTAAACGAGACTTCCGCCGTCTCCACGTCGGGGTGAATTACCTTGACTTCCGGCGCGCCACTGGAATAATCGTTATAGTAGTAGGTCAGAGAGTGATTCGGATTGTCCAATTCCACCGGTGTGAGCTTGACGGTATTGACGCCCTCATTCAGCTTGAAATGCAGATTGGCAATCGGGCCGGCTCCGGACGCCAGATCCGGGGCTTCTTTGGAAACCATCGAAATCAAGCCGATGACAACGCGATGATTCTCATTGTCGATGTTGGCGATTTTGACCTCGAAACTGGCCACACGGTCGGTGAACTCGACATTCTGAAGCACTGCGCCTTCGGAAAAGCCCAGCGGAATGTCCAAGGCCACAAGGTTTTGCGAATTGGTGATCTCAAGCGGCACCACGACCTCATCGGTCGCGGCCGCGACCGCCTTGGCGGCGACAAAGCGATCCGCACTGGCCGCAAAGGTCAAAGCCGGGACAACCAGCGCGATCAGAAAAACAACGAGCACATTACGCTTCATACGTTACCCCCTCCTTTAGGGTTTTCCGTTTGGCCGCCCGAATCCTCTCATCCGTGAGAATCAAACGGCCCATAAAACGTCCGTACAGTTGATTAACCATTATCCACTTCTGCGACGGAAAGGGCTGTAGTGAGGGGGCGTCTTCTCATACTTATAATACGAAAGAAATCCGCATTTGTCAAACGATTTCCGTTTGCATCCCTACTGAATTCCTCCGTCCGGCCATGTGGCACGGAATATCGTCCAGGTGCTCCTTTGACCTCTCGTCATAATCTAGTACACCGGCGGCGCCGGTTAGGTTCCCGTTTCGATGATTTTTTTTGCCGGCGGCGGGCAATTGGCAGACGTGGCCGCGGCCACACCGCCGCAGGGACATCCTTTGTCCTTGACATGACTCTGGTATCTGTTTAGCTTGGTGCCGTTTAAGGCGATATTTGTTTGCTGCCACCTAAGTTAAGGAGGTTTTGTGGCCCACAAAGAAAACAGCACGGGCTCCGCCCCCGCTTCCCAGGCATTCGACCCATACATCAAAGCCGGACAAAATATCCCCGAGGCGACGCTGAAGGCGATGGTTCTGGGGTCGATCATTGCGGTGATTTTTGCCGTGGCCAACGCTTACCTGGGATTGAAATTCGGAATGACCGTATCCGCGTCCATCCCGGCGGCCGTCATTTCGATGGGCGTGTTGCGCGCCATCTACGGCAAGACCGGCGTGACCGTTCTGGAGAATAATATCGTCCAAACGATCGGGTCGGCCGGGGAATCGCTGGCTGCCGGCATCATCTTCACCTTACCCGCCTTTTTCATATGGTCCGCCAATTCGGAGATGATCGCAGCCGGCTACAGCTACCAGATCACCAAAATGCAGATCTTCTGGTTTGCCATCCTGGGCGGCAGCCTGGGGGTCCTGCTCATGATTCCCCTGCGTAAGTACCTGGTCGACAAGGAGCACGGTAATCTGAAATTTCCCGAAGGCACCGCCTGCGCCGAAATCATCGTCGCCGGCGATGAGGGCGGGTCCCGTGCGAAGATGATCTTCACCAGCATGGGATTGGGAGCCGCCTACAAGGCGCTGATGAGCCTGGGACGATTCTGGAGCGAATCGCCCTCGTATAACTTCAAGGGCCTCCTTAAAGGCGGCGTCATCGGCATGGACGCCACCCCGGCCCTGATGGGTGTCGGATTCATCATCGGTCCCCGAATCGCGGCCCTCATGATGGCCGGCGCCGTGATCGGATACCTGGGCATCAGCCCGCTGCTTTCTTTCATCGGCACGCAGATACCGGGTATCATCATTTCTCCCGGCACCATTCCCCTGGATCAAATGGATCCGGGCCAGTTGCGAACATCGTATATTAAATATCTTGGCGTGGGAGCGGTCGCCTTCGGCGGCTTCATTTCCCTCATAAAGTCACTTCCGGCCATCGTCAGTTCATTTGCCGCCGGATTTGCTCAATTGTTGAAGCGCAAGGAATTGGGCGGGACAACCGTTCCTCGCACCGATCGCGACCTGCCGATAGCGTTTGTGCTCATCGGTGCTCTCATTATCGCCCTCGGAATCTGGCTGCTGCCGGGGACCAATTTGAATCTTTTGGGCACCGTGTTGGCGGTCGTATTTGGCTTCTTCTTTGTCGTCGTGGCGGCACGAATCGTCGGCATCGTCGGATCGTCATCTTCCCCCGTTTCCGGAATGACCGTATTTACCCTTCTGATCGCTTCGCTGATTCTGCTGTATTTCGGACGAAACTGAGAGTAATTATATTGACATCCACA
>CAZPEV010000170.1:0-7078 GCA_964585635.1 uncultured Ignavibacteriales bacterium | reverse complement strand
AACACTCACACGCTATACCTCCGCCTGGGCATTCCACGCCCCTCCCGGCCGTCCGGAACACCCTCTCATCCCCCCTCTCGCGCTGGAGGGGATACAAAAAGCAATAAAATGAGCAAACGGACCCAATTTGCCGTAACCCCAACTGCCCCATCCTTGTCCAACGAAATTTCGCATCGATATCGCCCCTTCCCCACAACTAAACTGCCACCAATTCTCCCTGCGACCAGGGATCATAGGCACCCCGGAGCGATACCGGTTGACAAGAAACAGCGGCCTCGTATATTAATAGTAATTGCCGTGAATCGGAAGGTTGGTCTTGCCTTTCACCGCAACTCGCTTTCGCCTTTGTCACAAATGAGCAAAAAGCACGCAAAACCGAGGGTTGTGCCATGAAATCATCGTTTAATGGATACGTTCGGCGGGCGACACTTTTTTCGGGAGCATTGCTCGTCATCCTGTGTTCCTCCATCGCTCAGGCGACCTTTTCCATCGTCGCCGTCGATACCGTTACCGGCGCCGTCGGCAGCGCCGGCGCCTCCTGTATCGCCGGGTCGAAGATGATCAACGACCTCATCCCCAACATCGGCGGGGTCAATACGCAGGCCTATTACCTATCCACAAACCAGATCAACGCCCACGCCCTGCTCGCCGCCGGGCTGACCGCCGATTCAATCATCAACTGGCTGACGTTAAACGACGCTGAAGGCTCTCCCGCTTATCGGCAGTACGGCGTCGTCACCCTGGCCGGGCCGGTTCGCTCGGCCGGGTTCACCGGTGAATACACCGATGACTGGAAAGGGAACAAGCTTGGCCCCAACTACGCCATCCAGGGGAATATCCTCCTCGGCCCGCAAATCCTCGACACCATCGAGCTGGCTTTTCTGACGACGGCCGGCCCGCTGGAGGAAAAACTGATGGCGGCCCTGGAGGCGGCCAATGTCCGCGGCGCCGACACCCGTTGCATGGGCTGCAACAAGCCGGCCATTTCGGCCTACGTCAGGGTTATGCACTCCGGCGATGAAACCTCATATCTCTACGAATTTGTCGACAACACCATCTGCAGCGTCAACCCGATACCGATCCTGCGCCAGCAATTCAATACCTGGACGACGCACAAATATGCCGACCCCGATCTGTCGCAGGCGACAGTCAACCCCGCCCTGCTTGGAGCCGGAACCACCCATTCGGCCGCGATCACGGTCACGCCCCGAAACCACGATAATCAACCCCCGATCGCCGGCGCTGCTGTCACCCTGTCCAACTCCGGCGGCGGCCAACTGTCCGCCGTAACCGACAACGGCGACGGGACATTCTCGGCGACGATTACGGCCGGGCCTTCTCAGAGCAAGGACACAATCACAGTTACGGTGATTGCCGGCGGCCAGATGACGGTGCTGAATCAAAAGCCGGTCATGACCTACTACCCCTGCGGCGATGCCAACGGCGACCGGACGATCAATATCGGCGACGCCGTCTATATCATCAATTACATCTTCAAGAGCGGCCCGGTGCCCAGTCCCGCCACCGCCGGTGACGCCAACGCCGATGGCGCCACCAACGTCGGCGACGCCGTCTACATCATCAACTACATCTTCAAGAGCGGCCCGACTCCCATCTGCCCATAGCGACCGGCCGGCAGCGAGAAAGTGGCGAATGAAGACAAAGATAAGCCCCCGAGATGTCATGCCTCCGGGGCTTCTTTACTTGCCGCTCGGCCATGCTGTCAGGTCGAGACTCCTATCATCCGCAGGTAGGTCGCAATTTGCCCCCGGTGATGAATCTCATGATCAAGATTTCCCCGCACGATCACCCACCACACGGTGACCTCCCCGGCAAAGCGCCGGTCCATGGTCATGCGGGCAAGTTCCCCCTCATCCAAGCCGGATATCACTGCCCGGCGTTGCCGTCCGACCTGATCCAATTGGTCAAGAAGGGCCATATATTGCTTCCGATCGGCCGCCTTGACCCTTCCAGCCTCGCCGTGAATCGGCGCAAGGGAATCGTTCCTAAGCTTGTCGAACAGCCATAGATCGCATTCGATGAGATGCGCGGCGATATCGGTCAGGCTCATGGCGCCGTCGACCGGGCGCCAAACCTCACACCCTTCCGGAACCAGCCGCAGCCGCTTGAGTGATGATTCTCGCACCGCCATTGAGAATTCCGCCAGCCATTGTGCCTCTGCATATGCCATTGTTTGTCCGCGAACCTTCTGTTGCACCGCCGGGAATGCGATCCGACAGTAATCCAAAATGCGTCAATCGAAACGGGCTTATGAACAATAAGAGTCATTTCTCCCTGCGATCTATCCATTGCAGAAAGAATCGACTGAATTCAGAGTGTAACTCACGTACCCACTTCACAGGTTCATATGGGCTTGACCAAAAGGCATCGACCTTCTCACTATAATAATCCCTCTGGAAATGGAATATTCCATTGCGATATCGTCGTAATAGAACGACATTCTCAGACTGTAAGAGTTGTGCGATGTTATTGTCCCGGAGCTGTAATTCATTCCATCCTTCGATGACCACATAGAGAAGTCCATACCAGCACGACAGATAAAGAAATTCCTCCACACCCATTTGCGAGGCTTTGCCCTTAAGCCTGTTATCGTTTAGCACCGCATCAAAATGGACCCGCATGCGATCAGCCCATATGAAATACCTATGGAGGGTAAAGATATCCTTATCTTCAATCATCGATTAGTGCCCTATTTAATCACCTAGCAGCAATGCAATATGCCAGGCGATGCCTGAATTTGCCCTGACAAATCTACTTCTTGAAATACTGCGCCAGCACGTTGCGGAATTCGTTGCGGTCGATGCCCCGGTTGAGCATCCCCTGATAGGCAATCGAAATCTCCCCCGTCTCTTCCGATACCACCACCGCGATAGCATCCGATTCCTCCGTCACCCCGATCGCCGCTTTGTGCCGCATGCCGTAGAGCTTGCGGAAACGCGGATTTTTGGTCAGCGGCAGGGTGCAGGCGGCGGCCGACAGATATTCGCCGGAGACGATGATAGCGCCGTCATGCAGCGGCGTGTACGGCGTGAACAGGGTCGTGATCACCTCGGACGACAACTGCGCGTTGAGAATTTTGCCGGTCTCGATGAAATTCTTCAGCCCCACCATCCGCTCGATCACGATCAGGCCGCCGTACTTCAACTCCGCCAGACGGATAGCCGCCCGGCTGATTTCGTCGGTGATTTTCGATCCCTCAAATTTGCCCAGCATCCGAAACAGCCGGGAGTGCCCCATCTGCGCCAACATGCCGCGCAGTTCCGGCTGGAAGATGATCACCAGCACGATAAATCCGACCGTGGCCAGATTGGTGAACAGCCACATCAGCCCCTCAAGCTGAAACCAGAAGGCGACAAAGGCCAGCGAAAAAACCAGGATCAACCCGGTGATCATCTGGGCCGACCGCGTTCCCTTCATCAAGCTCAGCAGGCGGTAGATGATGTACGCGACGATCAGAATATCGACTAAGTCGATCAGCCGAAACTTGATAAAATCGATCTGAAACAGCTCCATCTACGCCTCGCGCACCGCCGCCGCCATCGCCACCGCGCGTTTGGTCTGGGCGACATCATGGGTTCGAATGATATTCGCGCCGTTGTACACCGCCAGCGCCGCCACCGCCAGCGAGCCGTCAATCCGCCGATCGGCGCTCTCACCAGTCAGCTCCCCGATAAACCGCTTCCGCGACAACCCCACCAGAAGGGGCCGTCCGAATTTCTTGAACGTCCCAAGATGCTTGATCAACGTCAGGTTGTCCGCCGTCCGCTTGCCGAAACCGATGCCGACGTCCAGAACGATTTGCACCCCCGCGATCCCCTGCTCGGCCGCCGAGGCGATCCGCTCGGAGAAGTAATCGGACACCTCCCCCACGACATCATCGTAGCGCGGATCATCCTGCATCGTCTTAGGCTTCCCCTTAATATGCATCAACACCACCGGACACCGACAAAACGCCACCAGCGCGCTCATGTCGGGATCAAACGCCAAAGCAGATATATCATTAATGATATTCGCGCCGGCTGTCAACGCTTTTTCCGCCACCTGTGCCTTAGTCGTGTCTATGGAGATCAGGACCTGGGACGATTCTCTGACCCGTTTAATGACCGGGATAACCCGCGCCAGTTCGGTCTCGGCCGACACCGGCTCCGAACCGGGGCGGCTGGATTCGCCACCGATGTCGAGGATGTCGGCCCCCTCGGCGATCATCTGCGCCGCCAGACCGACGGCTTCATCCAAAGTCTGCGAACGGACGGCGAATGAATCGGGAGTGCTGTTAATGATGCCCATGACCAGCGGCCGGGAGAAGTCGAGTACGGCACCGTTGGCCATGGACTGATGGGTCATAACTAATCGCTCGTGATATGATGATGACACCGGGCAAAGCCCAGACCCGGTTACTTGGCCCCTTTGATCAACGCAAAGGCCTCGGCCCGGGTAGCCTCTCTGCGAAGACATCCCCGAATGGCCGAGGTAATGGTCACCGAGCCCGGTTTTTTGACTCCCCGCATGGTCAGGCAGAGATGCTCGGCCTCGGTCACGATCAGAATCCCTTTGGGTTTGATCGTCCGCCCGAGGATATCGGCCGCCTGGGAAGTCAACATCTCCTGGGTCGTCGGTCGCCTCGCCAGCGATTCGATAACGCGAGCCAAATGGGAATATCCGGTGATCTTGTTGCTCCCAGGAATATAGGCGATATGGGCTCGACCAAAAAACGGCAGGAGGTGATGCTCACACATCGAATAAAACGATATGTCACGGACAATAATCAACTCATCCCGGTTGTCGGCGGTATACAAGCTGACCTTTTCACTGGCATCGACGCCGATACCGGAAAAGGCTTCCTCATAGAAATCGGCCACGCGCTGCGGCGTTTTGCGCAACCCCTCGCGATTGATATCCTCGCCGATCCCCTCCAGAATCAATTGCACGCCGGCAATGATTTTGTCCTTATCAATCGGTCGGGGAAGCCTGCTCAGCGACAGGTTGTGATTCGTCCTGCTTGATTCCGATAATACGGTCGATTTCGCTCCCATCGAGAATTTCCTTCTCCAACAGTGCCGTGGCCAGCAGTTCCAGCTTGTCCATGTTCTCTTTGATCAACCCCGTCGCTCGCTGTTCCGCCTCTTCAACCAGCCGCTTGATTTCGCTGTCGATCAGTTGCGCCGTGGCCTCGGAATAATCGCGCGACTGCTGAATCTCCCGGCCCAAAAAGATATGTTCTTTGCGGCTGCCGAATCCCAAGGGTCCGATCTTGTCCGACATGCCCCAGTTGCAGACCATCTTCCGCGCCAGCTCGGTGGCCTGTTCGATATCGTTTCCGGCCCCGGTCGTCAGATGCTCGAATTTCAGCTTCTCCGCCACGCGGCCCCCCATCATGTACATCAGGCGGACCTGCAGGTATTCCTTGTCATACGTATGACGCTCGTCAACGGGCAGATAACTGGTTACTCCCAGCGCCACGCCGCGGGGAACGATCGTCACCTTGTGGACCGGATCCGCTTTGGGCACCAATTTGCCCAGCAAGGCATGCCCGCTTTCATGATAGGCGGTAATGCGCTTTTCCTTCTCGGAGATCACCATCGACCTCCGTTCCGCCCCCATCATAACCTTGTCTTTGGCCTGCTCAAAATCATTCATGTCAACGGCGCTTTTATTCTTTCGGGCCGCCAGGAGGGCCGCCTCGTTCACCAAATTGGCGATATCGGCGCCCGACAGACCCGGCGTGCCGCGGGCCAGGATGGTGACGTCAACGTCTTCGCCCAGCTTGACTTTCCGGGTATGGACTTTGAAAATCCCCTCGCGGCCGCGAACGTCGGGGACATCTACCACGATTTGCCGGTCGAACCGCCCGGGACGAAGCAGGGCTGGATCGAGAACATCGGGGCGGTTCGTGGCTGCCAGCAGGATGACGCCTTCGTTGGATTCGAAACCGTCCATCTCGACCAGAAGCTGATTCAGCGTTTGCTCCCGTTCGTCATGCCCGCCCCCCAGACCGGCGCCGCGATGGCGGCCGACGGCGTCGATTTCATCGATAAAGATTATGCATGGGGCATGTTTCTTCCCCTGGTCAAATAGGTCGCGGACGCGGGAGGCCCCGACCCCTACGAACATTTCCACGAAGTCGGACCCGGACATGGAGAAAAACGGCACGCCTGCCTCGCCGGCGACGGCCCGAGCCAAAAGCGTCTTGCCGGTACCGGGCGCTCCCAGAAGAAGTGCCCCTTTGGGAATTTTTCCGCCCAGCTTCTGAAACTTGCCCGCATCCTTGAGGAACTCGATTACCTCGGATAATTCCTCTTTGGCCTCGTCCGCGCCGGCCACGTCGGCAAAGGTCACCTTGGGGCGTTCATCGGTCAGGAGCTTGGCGCGGCTCTTGCCGAAAGAAAATATCCCTTTGGGACCTCCTGCGCCTCCCCCCTGCATCTGTCGCAGCATAAAAAGCCAGACAAAGATAATAAACAACCAGGGCGCCACCGACAGCAGAACCCCGCCCCAGTTAAATCCTTGTTCCTTGGCGTTGATCGAAATCCCGGCTTGGGAAAGCTTGTCCACCAGCCCCGGATCGTGAAATGGTATCCGGAGTTGATATTTCTTGTATTTACCGCTGCCGGTCGGTCCCGGTATCGTCAATTCCTCGGTGAACCGGCCGGAGAGATCCTTCTCAATAAACGTGGCACTGGCGATTTTATTCTCGCCAACATAGCGAAGGAAATCGGAATAGGTAATCGTGGCCGTATCGACGGTGGAGGTATTGAAAAAATTATAGACAACGAGTATCGTCAATAGGATAACCACCCAAAACAGCAGCGATCGCCCCGGTCCCCGCCACGATAATCCCTCTTTCTTGTCCCGTTCCCCTTTGGGCGGCTTGGCCTGTCGGCGGTCGAAGTCATCGCCGGAATCTTGGCGCAGGTGCAATCTATCCATCCAACGCGGTCTCCCGTCATCCTTTCTTTTTGTCGATTATCTTACCGATAAACGGCAGGTTTCGATATAGCTGGTTATGGTCCAATCCATACCCGATTACAAAATCATCGCCGACATCAAACCCGGAGTA
>CAZPEV010000169.1:0-7166 GCA_964585635.1 uncultured Ignavibacteriales bacterium | reverse complement strand
TTCATGTTGAATTTCTGAGACCCGGTTTCCGTCCGGCGGCCCGGCCCGGAATGGAACCGCCGGGCGGCAGGCGAATACCCAATGGGCTTTGGCCGCGAGTTTGAACACGCGGCGCTTCTTCAAACCGACCGCGGCCTCTGGCCGTGACTTATCTGTATCCGAATATCTCGGCGTAGATAATCAACAGAATCAGGGTCAGTCCGACGGCCAGGGCGACGGCGCCAAAGAGGCGGATGGATTTGACGACCACCGGAGGCAACGGCTCGACCAGATGCCGCTTCAGCTCCCGCGTCTTGACCAGTTCGTCATACTCCCGCGCCCGGTCAAGCCGCAGTTCCTCGACCGGCACCCGGCCGGTGAAAATAACCGTGTCCATCGGGAATTTGTCCGGTCGAAAGTGCGTGTTGAAGAAATGCACGGTGAAAATAAAGGCCGACGCCAGGAGCGCCTCGTCGGAGTGCACGATGGTCGCCACATTGATGATCCATCCCGGCAGAAACCAAGTGAAGAACTCCGGGAACCAGAGCATCAGCCCGGTCGAGCCGATAATCACCACCCCCCAAAAGACGGCGAAGTAATCAAACTTCTCCCAATAGGTCCAGCGACCGTAGTCGGGCCGATGACCGAGGCCGACAAACCATTTCAGCGTGCCTTTCAGGTCCTGCCAGTCATTCTTATTCGGCAGCATTGAGTTCGGGCCCAACAGCAATCGTCGCCAACTTATCCGTCGGCGGATTTTTGACCGGATCAGATCGACCAGATGAGTCCCAAAATAGAGGAAGGTGATCACGGCGCAAATGCGGTGGATATACCCGGCCGATTCAAACCCGCCCAGCATTCGCGACATCCACTGCGCCCAGCCCAGGTAGGAGAACTTGAGCGTCATGCCGGTCGCGGCCAGACCGAGAAAGCTGACGACGACCATGACGTGCAGGATACTGTGCGGTCGGGTGAAGCGGCGGTATTCGAGGTGACCCGTGTATTGGGCGCGCAACTTCTTGTGCTCCCTCATCGCCTGAATCGAGCGGGGCAGCCAGAGCAGCGTATGGGTACCGGCCAGCACCAGCGTCCCCACCAAGAGGACGGTCATGAACCAAAAAGTATAGAACAAGATGGGATACTTGTGCCGGTCATGGTGAGTGGCATGCGTCAGATAGCCGGCGAATTGGCGAGGCGAACCGGGATGGCACTGGCCGCAGGTGGCGACGATGTTCGGTCGCGACAGGTGCGAAGCCGGATCGCTTGGCGGCAGAATATCATGCGCGCCGTGGCAATCATAGCATTTGGCCGCCGCCGTGTACCCCAATTTCGACACCTTGCCGTGATAAGTCTCGAAATAGGTGGCCATCACCTCCTGATGGCAGCGGCCGCATTGCCCCATGATGGCCAGCTTGAACCCCTCGCTGTCGGTGCGGACAATCGTATGGGATTGATGGCAATCGCTGCAATCGGGCAGAGGCTTGTCCGTCTTGCTCACCAGGGGGGAATGAATGCTTCTGGAGTACGTCTCGTAAATTCCATTATGGCATTTGGCGCAGGTCTTCGGAATGTTGGCGCTGTAGACGCTGGAGGCCGGATTATCGCCACCAGGCCGCTCTGCAACAGCCCGCGGCCGTGGACGCTTTCCGGGTACCCTTCAATGGTAATGGTGTCTCCGCGCTCCGCCCGCCGGACAGCGGCGGGATGTCCCGCCAGGTGGCACTGGGCGCACAGCGTCGGCACATGAGTGGGGAACGTCGGCGATTCCGGATCGCGGCGCCCCCGGATGCCATGTTCGCCGTGGCAGTCGCGGCATATCGGCGCGTTGGCATCGCCCCGGTCCGCCAGTTGCCCATGCGTGCTGGTCTTGTAGGTCTCGACGACCTCGTTATGGCAGATTGAGCAATCGACCTTGTCGACCACCGTGGCGCACGGCCGCTTCAGATGCGGGCTGGCGCCGGTATGACACTGGGCGCAACTCGTCCGGCGATGGATCGAGCTTTGTACCTGAGTCGTGTCGACATACAGGGAAATGGTCTTCCCGTCGCGTTGCATCTTGAGATCCGGCTTGCCGTGACAGCCCAGGCAGTCGGCGTCCGACACCTCGCCGTAAAATACCTTGCGGACTTGATGCGGTTGATGGCAATCGACGCAGACCGGCACCTTATTCGGCTCGGTCTGCCACAGCTTACCCTGAATAACCTTCTTGTGGACCTGCTCGATCCGCCCGTGGCATTGGCGGCAGGTGGCGGCGACGTTGTCGCGGTAGATGGTCGAGCGCGGGTCCGTATGGGGCAGCACATGATGAGCCGTGTGGCAATCGGTGCACACCGCCGTCACCGTCAGCCCCTGTTTGAACAGTCCCTCGCCATGGATCGACTCGGAATAGTGGGTCAGGATGCTGTCTTGGGGGATATTGTAAGTCTGCGACACCGGCGTCCCCTCTTTGTGGCACCGGCCGCACATGTACGGAATGTTGAATTTGACCACCCGCGAATTGGGCGAAGTATGCGGAACGATGTCGTGCGCACCGTGACAGTCCCAGCAGCGGGGCGCCAGCTTCTCTCCCTTGGCGACCGCCTGACCATGCAGGCTCTCGCCGTAGATCTTGGCGATATCTTCATGGCAGGAACCGCAATCGACCGGCGCCGGCTTCGCTTTGTGAGGAAACTCCTCGACGCCCGCCAGGTCGGCATGGCATCCGACGCATTCCACGCCGGCATGGATCGAGGCTTTGAAGACGGCGCTGTCGACGAAAAGCGAAACCTGACGGTCGTCCCGCTCCACAGAAAATCCGGCCTCTCCATGGCAGGTAAGGCAATCATCGGCCGTCTGGGCCGACAAGCCGGCCGACCCCGCCCATAGCGGCAGCAGGAGGAAAAGGAGCCGACTCAGCGGCGCGTACGGCAGACGTCGATTTCTGAAGGGAGCCGGGATCATATCGTCTATCTTATTCATTCCGGCCGGGGTGTCAATCCATTTTGTCCCCGGCAAGAAGCCGTTATCGCCTAATATCCCGAGGAGGGATCATGGCACTCGGTGCACTTATTCTCCTTCCAGGCGTCCTCGATATCCTCGGGATGCTTGAACTCCAGGCCGGCCAGGTTGCTTTCAATGGCGGCAAGATCCTCCGACGGCCCCTGGGCGATGATCAGATGACAGGTGGTACATTCCTTGGAGATGGTTTTGCCCGAAGCGCTGGTCTTGGTGCCGTCATGACAGCGGAAACAGCCGTTGTTGACAAAATGGCTGAGGTTGTTCTCCCGCGCGCGGTAATCGGTTTTCATCTCCGGAAAGAAGTTTTCATCATAGATGCGGACGAGTTCGGTCGCCGCCTGTATGATCTCGGCCCGCAGCGATGGCGCCGTATCGGGATAGTGCTGCTCATAATAGGCCGTCAACCCGGATGGGATCGCCGCATGAGCCGCCGGGCGATCGGCATACTCGGCATTGAGCAGGTTTAGGCCGGCATCGCGAACACCCGGTAGATCGGGCGAAATGCGCCGGGTGGATAACGCCAGGTTGATCGCCTTGGCCGGGGCCAGGAAATTATGGCTCGGACGGTTGTGGCAGTCGATGCAATCGAAGCGGCGAATTTCAACATTGGGGTCGTTCAAGTCCGGCGGCGGCGTTCCGGGATCGGTATAGACGATCGTATCTCCCTCGGCCGTAATATGCCTTACCCAGGGAATAACCTGCCGCTTGGCGTCGGTCGCGATATATTCGATTTTGCTGGAGACAATCATGTGCCAGTGGATCCCCTCCAGCTTGCCGGTGCGGGGATTGCCGCCGCCGATCTTGACCAGCAGGTTGATCGTCCAGGGGGAATTGGCCTCATCGCTGCGATAGTAGGTGTGCGAAACCAGCTTTTGACCGTAAAACTGGTTCGGCCAATGACACTTCTCGCAAGTCTGTTGGGCCGGGCGCAGGTTGCGGATCGGCGTTTCAATGGGGCGATGGAAGGTGTTGAAGGCGGTGGCGAACAATTGGCGGATACCATCGACCTTGGATTTGACCCAAAACGACGCCCCTGGCCCGATATGACATTCCACACAGGGTACCCGGGCATGAGGTGAGTTGTGATAGGTCACGCTTTGCGGCTCCATCACGGTATGGCAGGTTTCGCCGCAAAAGGCGACCGAATCGGTGGCATCATAGGCCTTGGTCCCGCTGTAGATCACCAGAATCACCAAGACCGCGGTCAGGCCGAGAAACAGCAGCAGGTTGCGTCGATATCCGCGGTCGGTGGGATCAATCGAGAGGTTGAATCTGACGGTTTCCCCCCGGCGGCGCGCCTCCCGCACCTGCAGCCAGATAGCCAGGAGGAACAGCCCGACGCCGAGCGTGATGATAAACGGCGCCATCACAAAGGTGACCAGCGATCGATACGGATTCTCACCGCGGGTGGTGGCGTCTATCAGGACCAGAACAAAGAAGAGCGCCCCGCCGGCGGCGAACAACGCCCCGCCGACCGCCGCCAGGGGATGCCGGAAAAGGGTTCGTCGTGGTGAGCCGTTATTGTGTGCCATGCGTTGCCTACCGTGAATCGGCATCGTCGTCTTCGTCGGCGGCCGGCGCCGGATGGCCCGCCGGCATCCGGCTCAGGGCCGGATCCGCCGGATGCTCGTGCTCATACCATTCGCGCGGCATCTTGCCCGTGTACCAGGATGGGTTCATCGGGTACACCTGCGGGCTGAAGACGGTCGAGTACATGTGCCAAATAAGAATGGATAGAACCGCCAGCCAGGCCTCGTAGTAATGGACCACCAGCATGACGTCAAGAAATCCTTTGGGAAACCATCGAACCCCGATATTGTCGAACCAAAGGAAGAAGCCGCTGATGATCATCACCACCGAACCCCAGACCAACGCCCAATACTCCGCTTTCTCAATGTAACTGAAACGCCCGAACCGAGGCTTCTCTCGCGACAGGCCGAGGTTGTATTTCATCGATTGCCAGAATGATCCGACGTCGCCGCCAATCGGAAAGACATCCCTGAGGAAACGATTCCCCCGGCGGGTGGTCAGATAGGTGATATGCCAAATGACCGTCAGTATGAAAAGCACCGCCGCCACCCGATGAATAATGCCGCGCAGGGGGAATCCCCCTTGCCATCCAAACAGCCACTGCACCCAGAAGGCGTCGGAAAACCGCAGCGAAAAACCGGTCATAGCCAAGACGATAAAGGTCACCATCAGGAACGTGTGCTGCCAAACCTCATTGAAGGTCATCCGCACGACCTGCTTCTTGAGATTGACCAGATGAATCTGCTTGCGCAGGTCGATCAGCCAATGAATGACCATCGTGCCGATGATGAGGAAGATAACGATCACATAAATGTTCGCAATGACACGGGCCACCGGCGTACGGGAAATTCCGGGAGTGGCATGGATCGGAGTCGAGGCCATCGCCGACGAAATTCCCGGATGGCAATTGCCGCAGGTCTTTTGCAGATTGGCCGGGTTGATGGATGAGGTGGGATCGGTATGCGGCAGTATCCGGTGGGCGCCGTGACAGGAACTGCAGTTGGCGACGGTGATATCGCCCGCCTTGCTTTTCAGTCCATGATAACTGTCGACCCAGGACTGCAATCGCCCGGTCGGGATGCCGTACTTGTCATTCAGGTAGGCTGATTCGTGACAGGGGGCGCAGGTCGCCTCCGCCACCCGGGCGGGACTGACGGGCGATCGCGGATCATCCGGCGCAATGATGCCGTGCTCTCCATGACAGTTGGTGCAAACCGGGGAATCGGTCTCCCGCGCGACCAGCCGGCCATGAATCCCATCCCAGTAATCGTTCTCGACATTTCGATGGCAGCGGCCGCAGGTCTTGGGAATGTTGAAATGATTGATGGACGATTCCGGATTGCCGGGGCCCAGAATCCGATGGGCGGTGCCGGCTGAATGGCAATCGTTGCAGGTGGCCGCGGAATAGACACCGCCCAGCGCCGCCTTACCGTCGACGCTGCTCTTATAGACTTGAACGGCGTTTCCGTACAGAATTTCATGCTTTTTGGTCAGGTCAAGGTTTTCATGGCAGCGGCCGCACGTCTCCGGGAGATGCAACGGGTTGACCCGCGATTCCCTTTGGGTCGACTTGAGAATGTCGTGTTTGCCATGACAATCAGAACAGGTCGGAATATCTTTGCCGACGCCGACTTCCAGCCGGCCATGGGTCTTGTAGGTGTTCGCTTCGTCGTTATGGCAGGAGCCGCAATCGACGCGGGGAAGACTATCCGGGTGAGGCAATTCGGTGATGGCGGCATGGCAATCGGTGCAGGCCAGGCCGCTGTGCACCGACGCGGTCAGGGCGCTGTCATACTTCGCCGCCATTTCACCGGTGGCGTTATCATGGCATTCCAGGCAATCCTTGGCGGAAATCCCCCCCAGAGCCGTCGACGGAAAACCGAACGCCAGCCAGGCCAAAGCGATAAGACGGATACTCATCATCATAATCAACTCGCGTCAGATTTCAGCGACAGGGATCCATCGTCCGGGTTGCCGATCAGCCTCGGAATCTGCCCGGTCGCCGGCACATCCTTGCCGATCGTCGCCCGCTCCTGCCAAAAGCGCCCTCATCTGACCGAAAGTCCCTCGATGAAAATGGGAACATTGTTGGCGACAATCTCATCAAGACTGTACGTGTTCCCAAGGAATCCCTGCCACAGGGTGCTGGCCAGGGCACAATCAAACACCGATCCCACGAAGCAGCGGGCCGTGATCTCATTATTCTTTTTGCTGATCTTCCCTTCGGCATACAACCGATCAAGATGGCGCATCAGGAAGTCGATATATGGCCCGCGAATCGCCCGATACGTTTCCGGCGACTTGGAATGCTCCCGCAGGGTCGAGTACAGCAGCAGACGGTATAGCTCCCGATGGGCGCTGAAGAAGCTCAAAATATGCTGCGCCATTCCCAATAAAATCTCCGGCAGTTCGGTCACACCCTCCAGCCGCTCAAACAGCTCCTGATGCCGCAGTTGCGAGGGGAGTGATTCCAGTACGGCGTCGTACAACGCTTCCTTCGAGGAATAATATCGATACAGAGCCGGTTCGGTGATTCCACAGGCATCGGCCAGCTCTTTGATCGTCACCTTGTCATATCCCTGGCGGCTGAAGAGCCTGGTCGCTTCGGTGAGTATTTGGCGTTTTCTCTCTTCCGACGACATATATTCCCCATAAAGTTA
>CAZPEV010000168.1:0-7319 GCA_964585635.1 uncultured Ignavibacteriales bacterium | reverse complement strand
AGTAGGATCCCAATAGTTGGCGGCGAGTATTACGGGGGCGCAGCTCAGATCGAACTGCTGTCTCTTTATATAATTAATGGCACCACGTACTCGTTCTGCCAGAACGTCATTGTCCTTCACTTTGGCTTCTATGATTTCTTCGACTTCTTTGGCATTGGCCAACGGCGCATAGTTGCCGATCCCCTGCATCACATAGGGAAAAATCCGAGTTTTCAATTCTGAGTACCTGTCGGAGGGACGCCATAATCTGGCAAGCAGGTCCACATTTCTTATATAGGTTCTCAAGTCATGCTGTATTATCGGTGTCACAATTCATCCTCCCGCAAGGACTCATAATTCCAGCAAACTGGTACCTCAGGGAACGTTTCTCTAAGATGTCGCGCCCGATGATTATCCCGCGTATCCCCGCCTCAAGACGACCTTATAATACGCCTTACCGGCAGAATGGTCAAGCGATTTCGGGTGAGTTCCGGGATGAATCAGCACCGAGGCAGAAAATCCCGCCGTACGCCCATGATACGCGACCGGTTCGGGCGGGAGCACCGTCAAGCGACGAGTCGGCGGCGTTTCCTATCTCAGCAGCAGCATCTTTCTGCTTTCGATAGCCTCTCCGGCGCGCAGGCGATACACATAGACACCGGATGATACCGGCCGACTTTGGGCATCAACGCCATCCCAGGTAACGCGGTAGCTTCCGGCCGCCAGCGACTTGTCAAGCAGGGTCGCCACCCGCTGACCAAGTACATTAAAAACATCCAGATGAACCTCGGCCGCGCGCGGCAAGCCGAATGCAATCTGAGTGGCGGGGTTAAAGGGATTGGGATAGTTCTGCCGAAGGACAAAGGTCCGAGGCAACGTCGGCTCATCGATTTCAGTCACATCCACCGGCGACTTGTCCCAGAAGGCGATATAGGCCGATACCTTCCCGCCGGCCGTGGTGAACCATCCAGCGGGCACAAGCTGATTTCCCCATACCGTCAGGGCATAGACATCGCGGTCGACACCCGAGCCCAGACCCGACCATAGACGGCCGTCCCAGACGGCGATATGATTGGGCGTGCGGCCGCCCGCCAACGTAAATGAACCTCCGGCGACCAGTTCCTCGCCGAAGACGGTCAGGGCCATGACGCTGCCGTCCATGCCGCCCCCCAAGGCCGACCACCGATTGCCGTCCCAGGCCGCCACCCGGTAGGCCGAAACCGATCCTGCTTGGCTGAAGCTCCCCCCCGCAATGAGAGAGTTTTGGTACGCGGCCAGGGTATAGACGTCTCCATTTACCCCGTCGCCGATCGGCAGCCAGACCACGCCGCTCAAAGCCTTCACATGGTCCGCCGCCAGCTCACCCGCCCGGGTAAAAAAGCCCCCCGCGACCAACCGATTATTATATACCGCCAGCGCGTGAATCTCATCGTTCATGCCGTTGCCGACCTGAGCCCAGGAAAGACCGTCCCAGGCGGCGGCGTGCGCCGCCGGCCCACCAACGGCGCTGGTGAAACTACCTCCCGCGATGAGGCGGCCGTCAAAGATTGTCAGCGCGTGGACGGTATTATTCATCCCGGCTCCCAGCCGCGACCAAACGGTCCCGTCCCAGGCGGCAATATTCTGGACCGCCGTACTTCCGGCCGAGAGAAAACTGCCCCCGGCGATCAGTAAGCCGTTGTAAACCGTCAGAGCGAGAACCTCCCCGTCGATACCGTCGCCAAGCGCCGACCAGGTGGTTCCGTCCCAGGCGGCAATGTGCTTTGCCGGGACACCTCCCGCCACGTTAAACCGGCCGGCGGCAACGAGGCGCCCATTGTAGACCGTTACGGCATGCATCAGATCGTTCATGCCGGTGCCCATATGCGACCACCCGGCGCCGTCCCAGGCGGCGACGGAACTGGCCGGGATCTCCCCGGCCACGGTAAACCTCCCCGCGGCAATCATCAGATCACCATAAACTGCGACGGCATAAACCAGATCATTGACCCCGCCGCCGATACCCGACCAGGTCCCGCCGCTCCATGAGGCCAGATGGTTGGCCGGCGTTCCTCCAGCGGCGGTGAAGACCCCCGCGACGATCAGTTGGCCGGCGTACACGGTTACGGCGTTGACGAAATGATTCACCCCGGAACCGAGGTGTACCCAGGTACTGCCGGTCCAAGCGGCGATATAATTGACCGGCACTCCCCCGGCCAAGGTAAACTCGCCGCCGGCTATTAGCTGATGGCTGTACACGGCCAGAGACGTCACTCCGCCGTTGGTGCCGGAACCGATCGACATCCATGAAACGCCGTCCCAGGCGGCGATATTATTGGCCGGCGTTCCACCGGCGTAATTGAAATATCCGCCCGCAATCAGCCGCCCATTAAAGAGCGCGAGGGCATTGACTCCGCCGTTGGTGCCGAGACCGAGCGGCGCCCAGGCCTGGCCGTTCCAGGCCGCAATGCGGCTTGCCCCCACCTCGCCGGCCGAGATAAAGTCCCCTCCAGCAATCAAAAGCGTATCGTACACCGCCAAAGACTGCACCGTACCGTTGATTCCGGAACCCAGCGGCGACCACGACGTCCCATCCCAGACGGCAATATGATTAACGGCGACCGGACCGGACGCGGTGAATATCCCCCCGGCAACCAGGCAGCCTTTGTAAACAGCCAGGGCATACACCTCATCGTTGAATCCGTCACCCAATGGCGTCCATGAGGCGCCGTCCCAGGCGGCGATATAGCCAGCCACGGTATCCCCGGCGGCGAGAAAAGCCCCGGCCGCGATCAGGCGCCCGTCGTAAACCGTCAGCGCAAAGATCCGCCCCGCGATTCCCTGTACATGGGGACCCTTGCCCCAATAAATATCATCCGGACTGGGAGCCGACCTGATGAAGCCGGCGTCCTCAATCGGCGTCGTTTCCCCGGCCAGTACCGGCGCCGACACCAGCACCACCGCAATAAGCATCCGGATAATAGCTGAACGATATCCCTTTTCCATTGCACTACCCGTCATCGCAAACCTGGCACGTATGTTATGTCCGCCGACCGGGTCCTCTCCGGCCGCGCCCCTCCATGAGTGAGTACGCGGCCGCCATAATATAGTCAAACTCCTTGTCGCGGGCAACGGCGCGGTGGTGGTGGTCGGGACCTTATCCCGAACGCGTCGTCCTCGGTCTATAGCCGCCCTACCGACATATAGACGAATTGTCCGTCACGTTTGCTTAACCCAACCGCCGCGCGACCGCCCTCGGCATGACGGCGGCTGTCCCCTTCTGTTCTTGATCATCGCCATCTCGACCGGCGCCGGCACCCGTCGACCTCATTCCCGAGGGGATAATGCGACGGCATTGACCTGACCTAAGGAGGGGGACGGCCCGCGACTAAAATCGGCCTCCCCCGTCCGGATGATCAGACTCCCGCACGATGGACGTCGAAAGCGGCACCATTGACCGGATCACCACCGCCTGGTGCAATCAGCACCACCGAATGGACAGGGATGCCCGGTGGGCCAAGCACCGAGGGAACCCGATCGATAAAGATATTGTTTTACAATTATAAGCGCGGCTACCGGTTTGATACGGCGGTCGAAGGAGATCTGTGGGTGGGTGGCGTCGTGCGACGAAAGTTTATGACCGTGGCCGGCATCGTTGTCGGCGGAGCAATCGTTGCGGCCGCGATAATCGGTTCTATGCCGACGACGATCATGTCTCAGGCGAAAACGACGGAGAACGACATGGCCTTTAATAAGTTGACACCGGAAGAGGAGCAGGTCATCCTGCACCAGGGAACCGAACCGCCGTTCAGCGGCAAGTATTACAACTTCACGGCCGAGGGGACCTACACCTGCAAGCGATGCGGCGCGACGCTGTTCCGCTCCCGGGATAAATTCGATTCCGGGTGTGGATGGCCCAGCTTCGACGATGAAATCCCCGGCGCCGTCAAGCGCACACCCGATGCCGACGGCCTCCGGACGGAAATAACCTGCGCCCGTTGCGGCGCCCATCTTGGGCACGTATTTGAGGGGGAGCAATTCACCGCCAAGAATATCCGGCATTGCGTCAACTCGATCGCGCTGAATTTCGTGCCGGTCGGCCGGGATATCACGACCGAAAAGGCCTATTTCGCCGGCGGCTGCTTCTGGGGCGTGGAGTATATGCTGCAGAAGACGGAAGGCGTCTTATCGACCCGCGTCGGCTACATGGGCGGGCACACCCCCAATCCAACCTATCGGGACGTCTGCAGCGACACCACCGGACACGCGGAAACGGTCGAAGTGGTCTACGACCCGGCCAAGACCAGCTTCGAGACGTTGGCCCGCCTTTTCTTTGAGATTCACGATCCGACCCAGAAGGACCGCCAGGGTCCCGACCTCGGCGACCAGTATCGCTCCGCCATATTTTATGGGGATGACACCCAAAGGCAGATCGCCGAGAGATTGATCTCGCTCTTGAAGGCCAAAGGATATGACGTCGTTACCGAACTGGCCAGGGCGGATACGTTTTGGGTGGCGGAGAAATATCACCAGGATTACTATGAATATACCGGCAAACAGCCCTACTGCCACGCCTACCAGAAACGGTTCTGATCGGTGGCCGGGATTTTTCCCTGACGTCTTCCTGAGCGCTCACCCTCAAAGCCCCAGGAATTGAATCGATACCCCGCACAAGAGAATCGTGCCGCCGGCGATGGCATGGCTGTATCGCTCCAATCTTCGCGTCGGCAGGAGATCGAGGCCGAAGGAAGTCACCAGCACGATGCTCAGCATGGTCAATATCGTCACGCCGCCAAAGATGGCCGTCACCAAGAGCAGGCCGAAAGTATCCCCCTTCGCGACCGGGTACATCACCATCGGGATGAGCGGCTCGCAGGGGCCGAAGACAAAAATCGTGAATAGTATCCATGGCGTGAGATTGACCTGCGCCCCGGCGTCATGGACATGACTGTGCTCGGCGGCATGGATATGCTCATGGGTATGGGAATCTCCATCTGCATGGAAATGGATATGCGTATGCGGCCTGTTCCTGACGGCCTTCCGGATCCCCCAGATCATATAGAGCAGGCCGAACAGAATCATGGCCCACCCGGCGAAATTGCCCCGAAACGATTCCAATCCCTCCAGCCTGGATATGGCGACGCCGAAGGCCACCCCCACCAAGCCCAGAAGAACCGAGCTGCCGATATGCCCCAGACCGCAGAGACACGTTATCCAGGCGGTCTTGACCAGCGACCATCGGCGGGCCTTGGCCATGACGATAAAGGGCAGGTAATGATCCGGACCTGCAAGGGTGTGGATCAGTCCAAGTGAGGCCGCCGTGACGGCCAGTAATGACAGCTCCCGCGACATCGTTGTCCTGTCTCTGCCGGTTTAAAACCCTTTCCTTCGCAGCCGGGAATATATCAGGAAATTGCGGCCGTTCAAGCCCCACGCCGATTATTTCTTCGGGGCCGAAGGCATGAGCCTAATATACGACCGTGGTCACCATCACATTGACCTGAGTGCTGCCGTACCCCAGTCCCCACTGGGACGGCCTTCCACCAGATAGATATATCGCTGCCTGGATGTACTTGGTGAATTCGTACCCGCAGCCCAAAAGGTAGCCTGGCCCGGTCGCTTCGGTCGGCAGCGGGGGCTCTACGGGCCCGTTGCCGAAGCTAAAGTTTATATATATGGTTCCAAATTGGTCGACCAACCGGTAGACACCCAACCCCGCCGCCGAAAAGAACGACTTCCCCTGAGGTCCGAAATAATGATACCATGAGCATCCGCCGAATCCCCCAATAAGTCCGACATCATACATATCTGAATGAAAGGAGACCAGATTGGCTTCCGCCGCCAGTATATTATGCTCATCCACTCCGTACCCGACCAGGAGGTTGTATCCCAGACCAAATAGATCTTCGCCAAAATCGATCCCCTGCACCTGCGTTGACCAATGAGTATACGGAGCGCCGCCGAATCCCACGCCCACAACAAAACCCTTGCGCTTCCCATCGAAAACCCCCGCTGACGCCGTCGCAGACAGGAACAACAGCAGCGCCATTGCCAACGCACGTTTCATATCCCCTCCAAAGATTCTGGCTGTGGTATAGAAAATGGACGATTTGGTGACAGTGTCAAGTCTAAATATGGAAATCGGGACCAAGGATGAGCCGTTTGCGCGAAGGCGGAAAGCATGACGGACTTATGACCTTGTGTGCGGCCGATGGGGTCTCACCCGGGCCCCGAGAGCCACGGCCGACGCTTCCCGGCATCGGATAGGGTTTTGCTATACCGCTCCCCAATTGAGCCTGAAATTCTCACCGAGGTCGAAGATAAAATCCTTGGCACGGAGTACCTTGCCGCTGCTGATGCTTATTACGGTCACACCGCTGTTTTGCCCCTCTCGGCCATGTCGATTGGTGAGCCGAATATTCCAATGTACGGCAACCACATTGTTTCCGGTAACGGCAAAGATATTCTTGACAGAGATGTCTAGAATGTCGAATTGGATTTGGGGGAATTGATCAAATAAGCTCTGGAACCAGTTCTCGACGGAACTCCTTCCTTCAAAAGTGCCGCTTTGAGGTATTTTGCCCGGGTAAACAAACACACCGTCATCTCGCCAAGTGGACATAAATGCCGCCAAATCATGTCGGTTCAACGCCGCAAACGCCTCGGCTATCGCTTTTCTGGCCATGATTGCCCCAATCATCGAAACTTCCTTTCGCAAGCAGTTCTCATATGGCAGGGGCTCTTTCGATGGTCTTGAACAAGGAAGTTCGCCCTTACCCACCTATGTCGGAATCTATTGAAGATCTCTCCATTGTGGGATAAAGACGTCTTGCGTCGGGAGGTTATTGCTTCATGGCGGGGGAGGTAGGACTCGAAACCACGGTACCCTTGGGTTCAACGGATTTTCAAAACCCCTGCTGACGCCGTCGCAGACAGGAATAACAACAGCGCCATTGCCAACGCACGTTTCATATCCCCTCCAACGAACGATATTGGCTGTTATTCAAGGTATGAATGAGCACGGGACGATGTCAACCTGAAATATGGATATTCCGGGCCGCGGCCGCCGCTTCCCGGCAAAGGACGGGATGCTGCTATCCCTACCGGCCGTCCATCACATCCAGGGCGATTTCACCATCAAATCGATGTTGTTCGTACCCAGGTCCCCTTATATGAGGACACTATGCGGAGCTTATACCTATGTACATCTATGAAAATCCTCTCCCTTGTCGCCGCCGTCTTTCCTCAGGGCCGGCCATCCCTCCTCTTCGGGCCGCCCTAAGCCAAATAGTGGGGCCACCCGAAAATGATAAAACGACCCCAATTTCCGCCCCGCGCGAATGGCCATATACAATTACATC
>CAZPEV010000167.1:5983-7325 GCA_964585635.1 uncultured Ignavibacteriales bacterium | reverse complement strand
TCATGATTAGAAGCCCTGATCCGGGTGGCACCCTCAAGCCGCAGGCTTGGGGGTGATCTGTCGGTTTAGGCGGCATCAGGAACCCTTTCCTGACGCCGAGGTAAATATCTTATCTGTCATTCTGAACGGAGCGAAGCGGAGTGAAGAATCTCATAGCGTGGACATCCACAGACCCTTCGCTTCGCTCAGGGTGACAATACGGTGGTTTGGCATTGTATCGGCCCAGTCAGTGGCGGAGCATAGGTGCAAGGCGCAGGCAATGATGGAAGTAATCGCTACAGCAGCTTCCCCTGCGGGCCGGTGTCGGAGTCGTCATCGTCGCCCGGCGCAGGCTCGGCCTCCGATACCATTTCGGCGCGGCCGAAAAAGAAATAGCGGTCGAAGATCGGGTAAAACGCCGACCATCCCGCCCCGCCGGTCCGCTCTCGGATTTTCTCCACCGCACCCATGCGGGCGTCCAGCTCGTCGACATGATGCAGAAAGACCGCCTCCGGCGTCATCGGGACCACCGGCGCCCCCTTTTCCTTCTCCCCCTGGTGCGAGATGATCAGGTGCCGCAGGTGGTTCAGCAAATCATCGGGGAAATTGACGATCGTGTCGGCCAGGCCGGTGACGAATTCATCCCCTTGGTTGATATGGCCGACCAGGCGTCCGGCGTCGGAGAAGTCGATGGCGACGCCGATGTCGTACTCCCAGATCTTGCCGATATCGTGCAGCAGGGCGCCGCAGATCAGGATATCGCGATCGAGCTTGGGATAATGGTCGGCCAGCCGGACGACCACCTCGGCCATCGACAGCGAGTGCTCGGCCAGGCCGCCGACGACGTCATGATGCAGCAGCTTGGCGGCCGGGGCGCGGAGGTATTTGCGGCGCAGGTCGCCCTCAGAGAAAATCGTATCGAGCAGCTTGCGCAGGTAGCTGTTTTCCACCCGCGCGATCATGCCGTCCAGCGCCGCGGCCAGCTCCGCCGCCGTTTTGGACGAGGCCCGCAGGAAGTCCGCCAGGTCGTACTCCCCCTCCTTGGCCTGACGGAGCTGCTCGACCCGAATCTGGAGCTGGTCGCGGTAGACGCTGACCACACCCCGGGCCTTGACGATCTGCCCCGGTTGGAACAGGAGGCCGTGCTCTTTGGTGGCATCCCACATAACGGCCGGCATCCGTCCGGTGGAATCGCCCAGCTCCATCGACAGCCGGAAGCGGCCGTCCTTCTCCAGCAGCTCGGCCCGGCGCAGGGCGAAATACTCGGTTATCCGGTCGCCCGCCTTGATATCCTTGATGAACTGCTCTTTCATGATTACCTCCAGCCAAGATAAATCCAAATCCAGGCCTGTCAAGAGGGATG
>CAZPEV010000167.1:5369-5973 GCA_964585635.1 uncultured Ignavibacteriales bacterium | reverse complement strand
GGGGGGCTGAATTTCCTTTACAGCCTTGTCAGATACGCCCTATATTCCCCGGTGTGGAAACCACCGTCCCCGACATGCCCGGCCGCCGGCCTTCGGCCCCGGTCGCCATTCTGAAGTATCTCGACTTCCGCAGCACCCTCGCCCGGTATGTGCTGCGGGAGCATCTGGGGCCGTTTATCTTTGCCTTTGTCATCATCACCTTCATTCTGATTATTGATTTCGTCCCCAGCCTGGTCGACATGGTGGTCGGCAAGAGCCTTTCGGCGACGATCATCCTCAAGGTCTTCTTCTATCAGATCGGGTGGATGCTGGCCCTATCGGTTCCAATGTCGGTGCTGGTGGCGACGCTGATGGCTTTCGGGCGGCTGACCGGCGACTTCGAAATCACGGCCATCAAATCCTCCGGCATCCATGTCATGCGGATTATCTATCCGGTGCTGTTGGCGGCGGGCGTGCTGGCGTTGGCCATGACCTATTTCGGCAACGACGTCCTGCCCGATTTCAACCACCGCGCCCGGGTGTTGATGCAGGACGTGCGCCGCATGCGTCCGGCGCTGAAGATACGCGGCGGGTCGTTCATGACCGATATACCGGGATATATCCT
>CAZPEV010000167.1:2991-5359 GCA_964585635.1 uncultured Ignavibacteriales bacterium | reverse complement strand
CCTGCTGATCGACTCGGTCGACTACGTAACCTCGCGTCTGAGCGGCGTCAAGATATTGGAATTGGGCAAGCAGAACGCCGCGCCGCGCACGATCGTCTCGCAATTCGGGTATCTGTCGTTCACGAACGGCAATCGCGATCTGATTTTCGATCTGACCGAAGGCGAAATCCACGAGTTCGACAATCAGAACAGCGAGAATTACCGTCGCGTGGCCTTCAAAACCCAGCGCATTATCATCAGTGACGTGGCCAACGATTTTGAGGAATCGGGCGACGATTTCCGCACCGACCGGGAGAAATCGGCTCAGCAGATGCTGGCCGATATCCGCCAATGGGAGACCGGCATCAAGCCGTACCGCGACAAGATCGCCGGAATGGTGAACGAGCGGCTGGCGCGGCTTCTGGGCGATTCCATTCCCGTCTCGCGCGACCGCAAGCTCCCCGACCTGACGGCGTTGTCGAACCTGGCCCGCGACACGGATTCCGATTCGCGGATCATGTCGCGCGAGGTGGAGGGGATCAAATCTCAGCAGAAGCTGATCGCATCCTTCATGGTTGAGGTGCACAAGAAGTACTCGATTCCGACCGCCTGCATCATCTTCGCCCTGATCGGCGCGCCGTTGGGGATGCTGGCGCGGCGCGGCAGCATGGGAATCAGCATCGGTATCTCGCTGGGATTGTTCGTCGTCTATTGGGCCTTTCTGATCGGCGGCGAGGATTTGGCGGACCGGCAGATCATCGCCCCGTTTTGGGCGATGTGGTCGGCCAACATCCTGATCGGGCTGGCCGGGTTGTACCTGATCTACATTGTGTCCACCGAAAAACCGCTGTGGACGCTCTTTCGCGTCGTTCCTTTTGGCCATAAGGGCAGGCCGTGATTAAGACCATCGATCGCTACCTTTTGGCCCGCTTTGTGTCGTCGCTGCTCATCGCGGTCGCGGCGATAATGTTGATCGCGCTGATCATCGACCTGGTGGAGAATCTCGAAGAGATCGTCGACAACGCCGCCTCGACCATGGACGTCATCAAGTACTACATCTACTTTCTCCCCTGGGTCTATAAGATCACGGTGCCGGCGGCGGTGCTCTTGGCCGGCCTCTTTTCCATCGGGTTATTGGCGCGCACCAATGAGATCTTGGCCATGAAGTCGGCCGGTATGTCGCTGTACCGAATCGCCGGGCCGTTGCTGGCGTTTGCCTTCCTCCTGTCGGTCGCCAACTTCTTCTTCAATGAGGAACTTCTGCCGGTCGCCACTCAAAGACGGAACGAGGTCAGGCACAGTACTATCGAAAAGAGGTCGGATCGCCAGGGATCGGCGCTGTACAGCGTATCCAAGCAGGGGGAGGGGGGATATATATACCATTTTGAAATCTTTAAGCCGGGCCGCCAGGAAGCGCAGAACTGCCTGGTGCAGCGGTTCGAACGCGATTCCCTGCGAGAGTCGTATCGCGGCGACCGGATGCGGTTCGACCGCGGGCACTGGATCATGTATAACGGCATTCACCGCACCTTTTCCGACAGCGGTGAAACCTATGTCAAGTTCGACTCGCTGGTCTTGGACAAGTGCCGCGAGCGGCCCGAAGAATTCGACAAGTACCGGGGCAACCCGGAAGATATGGGGTATCGCGAGCTGGCGGGATATATTCAGGTTCTCAAGAAGACCGGCGCCGGCTATACCCGCGAGCTGGTCAATCTGAAGACCAAGGTATCGTTCCCACTCACGGCTTTTATCGTCGTCTTCATTTGCGTGCCGTTGGCGGCCAATCCCAAACGGAGCGGCGTGGCGATATCGTTTGCCATCGCCTCGGGCATCTCCCTGGTCTATTTTGTGGCCTTCAAGGTGACGCAATCGTTGGGATACAGCGGCAAACTCTCTCCCGACATGGCGGCCTGGTCGATCAATGTCATTTTCCTGATCATTGGATTATTCGTCTTCTTCCGCGCTCACAAATGATAACCGCAAATTCGGAGCATAAGCCATGAACAAACATCACGAGGTCAATCGGAAACAGTGGAACAAGCGGACTGACGCGCATTATCTTCATCCCGATTATAGGGTCAGGGAATTTCTTGAGGGAGCGTTGACACTTCATCCGTTGGAGCTGTCGGAAATGGGCGAGGTGGGCGGGAAGTCATTGCTTCATCTGCAATGCCATTTCGGATTGGATACGTTGTCATGGGCCAGGTTGGGGGCAAAGGTGACGGGGGTCGATATATCCGACCGGTCGATTGAGCGCGCGAATGAATTGGCGGTTCAAACGGGATTGACCGCCCGCTTTATCCGCAGCGACATATTTGATCTGTCGAGTGTATTGAATGAGCAATTCGACATCGTTTTCGCCTCGTACGGAGTCAAGTGGTGGGTATCC
>CAZPEV010000167.1:0-2981 GCA_964585635.1 uncultured Ignavibacteriales bacterium | reverse complement strand
GACCTCGACCGCTGGGCGCAGATCGCCGCCCGGTATGTGAAGAAGGGCGGCTTTTTCTACTTGGCCGAGTTCCATCCCGTTCTGGAGACGCTTGACGGCGATAAGAAGATCATCGAGCCGTATTTTCATCAGCCCGAGGCTGAGCGGTACACCGGCGAAAAAGATTATTGCGACGAGAATTTGATTATCGAAGAAGAATATGGCTGGCGCTGGCCATTGGGGGATATCGTGACGGCGCTGATCAAAGCGGGTCTGACCATTGAGTATCTCCATGAATACCCGTTTTGCTGTCACAAATCCTGGCCAACGTTCGTGAAAGACGGTGACTGGTGGTACTACCCCGACCTCAAGAAGGACGTGCCGTTGACGTTTTCGGTGAAGGCTATCAGATTGTAATGGCTATGTGCCCGGCAACGAAAGATTGAACGCTCCGCCGGCAGGAGTAGTAAGTGCACCGACGGAGGACAGGGGGAATATTTATGCATCAAAAAATGCCACTTGGGCGTTATAGAATAATGTGAGAATCAGGACTTGGGCGACCGATAGTAGACGAAGGATCCGGCGCAGAGAGGTGGGCCGATGAAAAATCTTTCTTTCTTTTCCCTCTTGCCTGCCGGCTTGGAAGCCGATCTGCTTAATGGAAATCCATGGTGGCGCGGGGAAAGGATATTCGACCTTCCACCGGCCCGGCGGTGGGCTTTTGATTCGATTGTAACGGGGATTGACAAGGGTTTGGCGCCGATCACAGTTCTGCGTGGCCCACGGCAGATTGGCAAGACCACGCTGCTCAACCAGACCATTGATCATCTCTTGACCGCCGGCATCACCCCCAAGCGCATCTTTCGGGTCCAATTTGACGATCTTCCTTTGTTGGCCCGGGTCAATGAGCCGATCCTTGAATTGACTCGCTGGTACGCCGACAACATCCTGGGCAAATCGCTTAATCAAGCGGCATGGGATGGCGAAAGAGCGATAGTGTTTCTCGATGAAGTTCAGAATCTTCCTGATTGGGCAATACAATTAAAACACCTAGTGGATCTGCAACCGGTGCGAGTGGTAGTGACGGGAAGCTCAGCTTTAAGGATTGAAGCCGGTCGGGACAGTCTGGCGGGAAGAATAACGACGTTGGAAATGGGGCCTCTTTTCCTGCGAGAAATCGCCGAAATCAGACGCTTTGGCGCCCTTGCCGGATTCCTTCCTCAAAACGGTTTGGCACCGATGAAGGAAAAATCCTTCTGGCAGGAGCTTTGTGTATATGGCGAAAAGCATAGCGAGGTTCGGGCCGCCTCTTTTGCCGCTTTCTCAGACCGTGGGGCATATCCCGTCGCCCAGGCATCGGCCGATAGGCCATGGGAAGTAATTGCGGATTACCTCAATGAAAGCGTTATCAGCAGGGCGATTCAGCATGATCTGCGAATGGGACCCAAAGGACAAAAAAGGGACGAACATCTCCTGGAGGAGGTATTCCGGCTTGCCTGCCGGTATATCGGCCAGCAGCCTAAGCAGGCTCTGTATGTTAATGAATTGCAGCAGACAATGAATGCCAATGTCACTTGGCAGCGCATCTTGACATATCTTAAATTCTTGGACGGTACCTTGCTTCTACGCCTTATTGAACCGTTGGAGTTGCGCCTCAAGAAAAAGCGAGGTCCATCCAAGCTTTGTTTGTGTGATCACGCGTTGCGAGCGGCATGGTTACAGGAGGTCATTCCCTTGTCTCCTGAGGGACTTGATGCCGCCCCGCATCTGACAGACCTGGCCGGCCATATCGCCGAAAGCGTCGCCGGTTATTTCTTGCGATCGATTATTAATCTGGGCGTGACGCACTTCCCCGAACGGGGGGCCGAACCCGAAGTGGATTATATCCTCACCATTGGTGAACAACGCATTCCGGTAGAGGTGAAATACCGCCGCCACATTGCACATACAGACACCTTCGGCCTACGATCTTTTATTGAAAAGGCCAGCTATAACGCACCATTCGGCCTTCTGATAACGATGCTGGATGATAACGCTTCTGATGATCCCAGAATTGTATCGCTGCCTCTATCTACGCTTCTTCTGCTACGGTAATAGCAGAATGCCCGCTTATAATTGGGTGCCCTCTTCAATTATTGCTGTCAACTCTGTCCTCTGATGAGCGGCATTTGTTGTCTTCAGCTCAATGGAGCAAAACCCTATATCATGTTCCCATTTGCCAGCTGGCCAAATACTTCTTCTGCTCCAGCGTTAACCTGTCGATTTTGATCCCCATCGAGGCCAGCTTCATTTCGGCGATCTTGTCGTCGATCTTGGTCGGAATCATATGCACATCTTTGGACAATGGCTTCTTCAGCTTCACCAGATACTCCAACCCCAGCGCCTGGTTGGCAAAGGACATGTCCATCACCACGGCAGGGTGGCCCTCCGCGGCCGCCAGATTGATCAGCCGCCCTTCGGCCAAAATATGAACTCGCCGGCCGCTTCGAAGGGTGTACTCTTCGCCGTGCGGCCGCACCATCCGCACCGATTTGCTGATCTTCTTCAGGCCGTCCAAGTCCAACTCAACATTGAAATGGCCGGAGTTGCAGACGATGGCGCCGTCCTTCATCTTGCTAAAATGCTCCGGACGGATGACGTTGATATCGCCGGTCAGCGTGACAAACAGATCACCCATAGGCACCGCCTTGGCCATCGGCATGACGCGGAAGCCATCCATGGCTGCCTCGATCCCCTTGACCGAGTCGACCTCGGTCACGATGACATGAGCACCCATGCCGGCGGCGCGGATGGCGAAGCCGCGCCCGCACCATCCGTACCCGGCCACGACGACCGTGGAACCGGCAAACAGATGGTTGGTGGCGCGGATAATGCCATCGATGGTTGACTGCCCGGTGCCGTAACGGTTGTCGAAGAAATGCTTGGTCTTGGAGTCGTTGACGGCGATAATCGGGAAGGCCAGGGCGCCGTCGCGGGCCATCGCCCGCAGGCGGATCACGCCG
>CAZPEV010000166.1:0-7331 GCA_964585635.1 uncultured Ignavibacteriales bacterium | reverse complement strand
GAAAGACGTCCACCCTTGATGTCGGAGCGCTGTTCGTTTTCGTCGGATTTCATCCCAATACCGGTATGCTGCCCGGCGAAATCAAGAAGACGGACACCGGCTATATCATCACCGACGCCAAGATGGAGACTTCCATTCCCGGCATCTTTGCCTGAGGCGATATTCGCGATCAGTTGGTGCGGCAGGTGCCCAATGCCGTCGGCGACGGTACTACCGCCGCAATGGCGGCCGTGTATCGGATCGAAAAGATGGGCGCTTGACCGCGCCATCACCCCGGCGCCCATCAGCACGACCGTGACAGGCATGGGTCTGTCGATCAACCGGAAGATTTATTTTGGCTGATGATCGATCATCTCGTCAGGGGCGGCCTCGCCGGCTATAGACGCAGATGGTTCTGCGCAATTTGTTACCTTTGCTGCATATATCCTCGATAGTGGCCGTCGCGTCATTCATTCTGCGATAATCATCCCGGTAATTGCCTGTGGCTGGGCACGATGGATCGCCGGAGGCCGGATCAGGCGTGGTGCCAGTAATCGGTTTTTGTCCACCAGGGGAGGAGGCATGGTCTCGGCCTATTTTTTGCTGTTTGCGATTTTGGAACTTGGAAAGCGGCCTTCGGCCGCGTAATCAATTGTGGGAGTGGCGAACGGGCCATCCCTCGTCTGAGGGTGGTCCGAAATCCCCCTCCGCCACTCCCCTCTTTTATCTGTTCCCCTTTAGCTTTCCTCGATGACGGCCGATATGACTGAGAAAGGTACAGAGATCGGCGCTGAGGAGCGAATCGTGAAGATTCCCGGGATCTTATATCGTGTTTCATTTCTGGTGGTTCTCCACTCACTGCTCATCTTTGCCGCCGTAACCTACGTCAGCATCGAGAACAACAAGAACCGAATCGATCGCTTGATCGCCTTTCGCTTTGATTTCGTCAGCGAGTATTTTCGGGCGGAACTGGAGGCGATCGGGCGGGTCGGGGATTCCCTGGCGGTTCCTGAAGCGATCGACGCCGAGACCATCGGGTCGCTGTTCCACAGGTCGCAAAAATATATGAAGGGCTTGGCAGGGCTGGCATTATTGACGCCGATCGCCGATAGCGACAATTACCGGTGCCGGGCCTCGGTCCTGGCCGATACCGTGCGAACCGCAGAACCGCAGGCGCTCGATCGCATCGTCGCCGCCGCCGACCGCAATACCCTGTCCGGCCGGGGGATTCAAGTGGGCAACATCATGCCCTCGGGAGCCGGGCCCTTGAAGACAATCTATATCCCCTGGGCGGCGAACAACGCCAATCAGATATTGGCTATCACGTTTCAAACCAGCCCCATCGCCGGCGGTGATTATCAGTATAATTATACGATCATCGTGCTGTTTCTGGCCATCACCCTGATCACGTTGCTGATACTCAACCTCATCTTCCACAAGTTCATCCGGCCCCTCAATCATCTCATTTTCGGCATGGAGAAGACGACTGAGGGCGAAGTGCTGTACACGATAGAGGATGTCAAGAACGACGACGTCGGGCGAGTGGCGTCGGCGTTCAACACCATGTCGCACGCGCTATGGGATAAGCGGCAGGAGCTGACGGCCTCCAACCGTGATTTGCGGCTGGCCAACCGCCGCCTGACGCAGGCCCTGACCGACCTCTCGGCCGCCAACGCCTCGCTGGCGGAATCCCAGGAGTTTATGTCTCGCCTGATCGAAAATGCCCCGTTTGGCGTCGTGGTAACCAGCCCCGACGGGGCGATATTGATTCTCAGCCAGGCCGCCGCCGCCTTGTTCGGTTGCCGTTCCCGGGACACGATCGGCCACAGTTTTGTGTCGTTTTTCCCGTTCGCCCCGGAGAAGGTATTTCCCGAAGGTGGCCAGACGGCCGACGTTGATGAAGTCGAGATGATTTGCTTGAAGAGCAACGGGGAAAGCTTCCCGGCGCTGGTCAACCGCGTTCCGATCCGCGAAGAAGGGGGCAAGCTGCGGGCCTACCTGTTTATTCTCCGCGACATCTCTGAGTCGCGAGGGTTTCAGGAGATGATGATGTCGATCGACCGGATGATCACGCGGGGGGTCATGGCCGGCGAAGTGGCTCATGAAATCAACAACTACCTGGCGGTCATCCTCGGGAACGTCGAGTTGCTGCCGCTGCTTCTGGCCAAGGGCGATATGGCCAAGGTGGACAAGAAACTGGAAGTGCTGAAAAATTCCGTGGCCCGGATTCAACGATTCTCCGAAGGGTTGGTGGGGTATGGTAATGAGGAAGCGGTCTTTGAACCGGGCGATCTGAACCAGAATATCGAGAACCTGGTGGCATTTCTGAAACCGCAGAATCGTTACGACGGAATCACATTCCAGATGGAACTCAGCCGCAGCCTGCCGCTGATTTATTTCGACAACAGCCAGCTTCAGCAGATGCTGATAAATCTTCTGAATAACGCCGCCGACGCCCTGCGCGAAAGACCGACCGATCGATGTATACGAATCACGACCGAGGCCGTGGCCGACGGGCAGGTGGCGCAGATCAACATCGAGGACAATGCCGCCGGACTTCCGGCCGACCTGGCCGACGTCATCTTCACCAAACGCTACGCCGGCCGGCGCCGCGGCCGCGGGTTCGGCCTGATGGTGGTGAAGCAGATTCTTGATCGGCACCATGGCGCCATCGACTACCATTCCGTCCCCGGAGTCGGAACCGTCTTTTCCCTTCGCATTCCGGTTCGCAACGACGCGACCTCATCCGAGGGCGCGGCCGACGCCGCGACCCGGCAAGTTAACGCTTGACACCCCTCCCGACGGCGCCGTACTTAATGATGATGCGTGCCCGTCGCCTGTCATCATTGGTGGCCTCTATTCGGATTCGGTATCTGCTTCTGGTAACGGCGATACTGGGAGTGATCTTTTTTCTTTTGGCCTACCTGGGAATCAGTCAGGCCCGGCAATCCCTGCTCAAAATCATGGTGGACGAGGGGAAGGCGCTGGTGGCCAGCTTGACGCTGGCCTCGACCAACGCCATTCAGGCCGGGCTTCTCTTGGAGTCCCTGTCGGAGGAGCGGTTCGCCGATCTGGCCTCAGCCGCGCGCCAGCAGTTGATCGCTGCCAGCGATCCGCGCGCCTTTCGCCAGTTCCGCGATGAAAACGCACTTATCTCCATTGACCTTCTCGACAGCGCCTTTGCCGTCATCGGCTCCGACCGCTGGACGACCGGTTATCTGCCGGATTATCCGCCCGAGGTCGCCGTCGAAATGCGCGATCTGCGCCTCTCCGGCGGCGGCTATCGCTCGGTGATCGTCGCCGGCGACACGACCGAGCCGGTCGTGCAGTATTTCATCTATGCCTACACGCCCGAAGGGGACTGGGTTGTCATGGCGGCCCAAGCCGAATATATGGACCAGATCACGCGCAAGATCGGTATCGGTCATCTGATTCAGAGTATTTCCGATCAGGCGGGGATCGTCTATATCCTTTTGCAGAGCCGATCGGGCATTATTTTCGCATCGCGGTCTTTGGCGCCGATACCGGCCATTTCCGCCGATCCGTATCTCGATTCCCTCATGCAGGTTGACACGACCGGGTGGCGGATAAATGCTTTCGAAGGGCGGGATGTTCTCGAAATCGCGCGACGCTTTGAATCGGTGGCGTACCCGCCGGGGGTGTTTCGGATCGGGATGGACCTGGATGAATATACTGAGATATCGCGCGGGTACGACCGGCAGATCATCACGTTGGCGGTGGTGTTGTTTCTTCTGACGGTCCTTCTGGTCGCGGTGGTGTCGGTCAATCAGAACTACTTTATTTTGGATCGGTCGTACCGGCGGATACAATCGCTGACCGAGACCGTCTTCGACCGGCTGTCGAGCGCCGTGCTGGCGATGGACGGCGACAGGAAGATCATCGCGGCCAACAAGGCGTTCATCGAAATCTGTGGAATTGACTTCGGCGTCATCGGCAAACCGCTGTCGGAGATATCGGGCGCCTGCCCGTTTGAGATTCCGGATGTTGTGCATCCCGGTGAGCGGTTGCTTTCAATTGAAAAGCAGGTCGTTACCTCCAGCGGCCGGGAACGGGTATACTTGCTCGGCCTGTCGGCCTTGCCCGATGATGCCGGCGGCGGAATGATTCTCCTGGCGCATGATATCACGGATCAGAAGCGGCTGGAGGCGGAAAACCGCCGGCGGGAGCGGCTGTCGGAGATGGGGGACATGGCGGCCGGCGTGGCGCACGAGATTCGCAATCCGCTCAATGCCATCGCCATCGCCGCGCAACGGCTGAGGCTGGAATTCGCTCCGGGCGCAGACAAGGATGATTATGATCGCCTGACCCGGAACATCCTCGATGAGACCGGGCGGCTGAATCAGATCTTGACCCGTTTCCTCGAATTGGCCCGGATCAAGGCCGCCGAGGGAGCACCGGTCGACTTGGCCGAGGTAATCAGCCGCGCGATCGCCAGCCTGACCGACGAGGCCGAAGCGGCCGGGGTCACCATCGCATATCAACGCCATGATCCGGTCGCGGTGAGGGGAAACCGGGAGCAGTTGCAGCAGGTCTTTATCAACCTCATCAAGAACAGCCTTCAGGCGATGCCCGACGGCGGCGGCATCACGGTCGCCGTCACGCTCGACGACAATCGCCGAGTGACCATACAATTGGCCGATACCGGGCCGGGATTCTCGGCCGATATCATGCAGAAGATATTCCAGCCGTATTTCACGACCAAGGCGGACGGTTCGGGTCTGGGGCTGGCGTTGGCGTACAAGACCATTACGGAGTGCGGGGGAGAAATCTCGGCCGCCAATAATCCCGGCGGGGGAGCATTGATTACCATCGTCTTACCGGTGGCTTGATCCCGGCCGTCAATTATTGATTCGATAAAAAGCTGCCGCTAAAGCGATTGATTTCTTCGGGCTGATATTCCTGCTTAAGCGAATATCTTCCCCGGATTGAATAGCGCCTCGGTGTCCAGCGCCTTCTTGAGACGCTTCATGAAGCTCAGCGTGGGTTGATCAAACTCGCGAGCCAGGAAATCTTTTTTTGTGATGCCGATTCCGTGCTCCCCCGATAGAGTCCCGCCAAGCTGCAAGGTCTTTTCAAACAAGAGCTCAACCCCTTTGATGGTATCGGCCAACTCGGTGGGGCTGCCGGTCAGGCCGAGAAAGTTGACATGCAGGTTGCCATCGCCGGCATGGCCATAGCAGTTGACCCGCACCCGGAGCGTCCGGCCCAAGTCCTCGACATAGGCGACCAAGTCCGGTAGGGCGGACGGCGGTACGCAGACATCCTCGGCCGTTTTCGACCGGGCTGATTCTTTGACCGCCTTGGAGACGTTGCGGCGGGTCTGCCAGAGATTATCCCGTTGCTCCGCGTCGGCCGCCTCGCGCAGGGTCGTGGGGGAGAAGCAGCGACAGATGGTCATGATCCGTTCGGCTTCGGATTCGGCCTGTGGCCCGTCGGTCTCAAACAGCAGCAGCGCCGCCCCCTCGTCGATCCGGTGTTGGGGGTCATATTGGTTGACGCAGGCGACGGCGTCGCCGTCGATGAATTCCATGGCACAGGGGACAATCCCGGCGGCGGTGACCTGGGCGACGACCGAGGCAGCGTCGACGGCCCGTCCAAAGACGGCCAGGATCGATTTCCCCGGCTGCGGAAGATCGATCAACCGCAAGGTAATCTGCGAGTAGGCGCAGAGGGTTCCCTCCGAGCCGACGAGAACGTCGATCAGCCCGAAGGGGGCGGAGGCGTCGGCGGTGACGACGGAACCATCGGCCATGACGGCGCGAAAGCTGAGGACATAATCCTTGGTGACGCCGTATTTTTTGCAGCGCAGGCCGCCGGCATTCTCGGCCAGGTTGCCGCCGATGGTCGATTCCAGGTAGCTGGCCGGATCGGGGGGATAAAACAGCCCCGCTTTTTCCGCCGCCGTCATGATATCACCGGTAAGCGCTCCTGGGCCGACAATGGCAATTCGCCCGGCTTTGTCGATGGCAATCGCTTTCATCCGCTCGGTCGACAAGAGCAATCCCCCCGATATCGCCAGTGCCCCGCCGGAGTAGCCGGTCCCGGCGCCGCGAGGGATCAGCGGCAGGTTTATCCGACGGCAGAGGTTGACGGCGGCGACGATTTCGGCCTCGCTTTCGGCGAAGAATAAAGCGTCGGGGGAAAAAGACAGTTCGGTCGCGTCCTTGAGGTAGGCTGGATGATCGGCCAGATCATAAAAGACCCTCCCCGAAGGGAGGGTCTCCGCGATTGTCTGTCTGTGCGAGGTCGTCAGAGCCATCTCAATCTGCCTTGGCGCCCGGTTTGGCCGCCGGCGGGGCCGGCGTATCTTTCGCGGCCGGAGCCGAGGGGGCTGCCTCGCCGCCGGATGAATCCCGACGGGCGGCCGTCTGGTACGCCGCCGAGCGATGGTCGGTACCGTAGAAGCCGGACCCTTTCAGCAGGAATCCAGCCCCGCCGGTGATGATGCGATGCGGGATATGGCCGCATTTCGGGCAGATCGCCACCGGCGCCTCGGTTATGCGCTGGAACTCTTCAAACTCATACGAGCAATGAGAGCATAAATATTGGTAGGTCGGCATGGTTGCTCAGGCTCCGGTTCTCATATCAATTCCCCATGACCGGCGGCTCACTCTTTCACCGGCCCGGTATTCAGAATCTCCGGCGGACAGCCGGCGGCATATTTCTTGAAATTCTCGATGAACAGCGCCGCCAGCATTTTCCGCTTATCTTTGTACGCAGCCGCATCTGCCCAGGTTTGCTCCGGCCTGAGGAGCTGGTCGGGAATCCCTTCACACCGCACCGGTGCAGCGAATTTGAATACCGGGTCGGTCCAGCACTCCACCTTATCCAGCTTGCCGTCCAAGGCCGCATTCAGAAGCGTCCGGGTATGCTGGAGGCTTATCCGTTTCCCGATGCCGATGGGACCGCCGGTCCAGCCGGTGTTGACCAACCAGCAAGCGGCGCTATGCCGAAGCATTTTGTGCCTCAGCAGATCAGCGTATCGATGCGGATGGTGAACCATAAACGGCGCTCCGAAGCAGGCGCTGAAAACGGATTCCGGCTCCTTTCCGAGGCCGATTTCGGCGGCGACGACCTTCGAGGCATAACCGGAAATGAAATAGTACAGCGCCTGTTGGGGGGTCAGCTTGGCGATCGGCGGCATGACACCGGTGGCATCACAGGTGAGCATGATGATATTCTTGGGATGAGGTCCCCTTTTTTCCGGCAAAGAATTGGCGATAAATTCCAGCGGGTACCCGGCGCGGGTGTTTTCGGTCCGGCTGACGTTGTCGAGGTCGGGGACGCGGGTTACCGGGTCACAAATCACGTTTTCCAGCACCGTGCCGAAT
>CAZPEV010000165.1:0-7339 GCA_964585635.1 uncultured Ignavibacteriales bacterium | reverse complement strand
CTCAGCCCACAACTTGGTCTGAGTGCACTTGGCGTCCGGGGTTGAATTGAAGGACGCGCTCGAACGGCGGAAGTCATGGGCCGCGGTCGGCCAGTCTTCACCGGGGGTGCAGGTCCGCTCAGGCGGCGGAACGCAGCACAGGTCGGCTTCCATGAAGAAGTTGATATCGAGACCGGCGACCACAGCAAAGTTGGTCCAGTGCCCATCCTGATAGAGGGCCCAGGCCTGGCCTTTGCCGCAGGTCGCATCGTCGGCCAAAAGATAGATGTCAATCGGAGACAACGCGGGCTGCAAGGTCTTGGCGCCGATAAAGATCGGGCCGTCGAAGGTGATATTCTGCGGATAGAAATCAACCTCGGTCCAAACCGGGTACATCTTGAGCTGCGCGGCGGGAACAACGACACCGCCCAGCTTCGTACCCGGAGAGCCGCCAGGACCATTGCTGGCATAGGCTTCAACTTCGACATCGTCGTTATGCAAAGCCACGCCGTCGTTATAGAGCATCACACGCACTTTCTCCAAGCGACAACCAAGGCCAAACGGGTCGACCTGCTGATATCCGCCGACACGACCGGATGTCCGGGGACAGCCGATTATATAGGACGGGTCGCAGGATCCATAGGTCGGAATCGTCTGGCAGGTTTCATACAGGTCTTTGCACATTTTGGCGTAGATGAGGAAGTTCTCGTCCGTGCCGTAGGCATCCCAGATCGTCAGGTAGCCATAGCCGGGCCACCAGCCGCTGCTGCGGCGGAGATTGCCGGTGCCGTCATCCGACAGTGGATAATGCTGCCCACCGGCGGAAACCGAGGCGCCGACATGGAAATCGCCGCGCACGAGGATGCCCGGATTAGCCGTGACAAAGTTGGGATAGTAAACGACATCGGCAAACAGAATGGTGGTCTGGAAGATTACGTTGGTCGGGTCGGGAAGACCAAAACCATCGTCGCCCAAAACCCAGAGAGTGATGTCTCCGGATTGCGGGCCGTAATTATAAAACGCCATTCCGATTTCCGCGATGGTTTCCGGACCGGTCACGGAGAAGCGCATGTTAAGGGAATCGCGTCCCGAGCTAAAGCTGGGCAAACCCCAGAAGGAGGCCGCGCCCATGTCGTATTCCTGATGATAGCAACTGGAATAGGCCGGATTGGCACAGCAGATATCAACTCCGAAATCGAAGTTGTAATCCAAGTAGCCCAATTCCGCGCGCGAGAACCAGTTCTGAGGCGTGCCCTCATGAACATAGCTGCGACCCACTCCAGCCGAACCATCGTCCGCAAACGTGGCGGGCAAAGCGCCGGGGGTGCCGCTGGCAAGCCCGACAAAGAAGTCGCCACTGAACGTGATGTTGTAGCTGGACAGATCAAGAGCGTAATAGCCCTCGCTCGTTGGCAGATCAGCAAACGGTATGGTGTAGACGTTTCCCACACCGGGATATCCATAACCATCGTCGGCCCAGACTCCGATCAATATATCGGGTGTCCCGATAAAGGCAGCGGGATACAACGCGATATAGACCGTCATCAGGGTGCAAACCGTATAAGGGGCGGCAGGCGAAAAGCGCATCGCGATGTAGTCGCGATTCAGGCCAGTATTGGGGACGCGGGTGAAGTAAGTCCAGCTGACTGCGTAGTCCTGGAAGCTGCACTCATGAGGAGGAGGCCCAGAAGGAATTAGCCCTTGGGGAGCCGGATAATATTGGTCCTGACCGACCGGCTTGCCAAACTGCTCGACGTGACTCGGAATCCTGGTCATCTCAGGTGTCGAGAAGACCTTGTTCGGATTCGTCGTCGCCATCTTGGCTTCTTGGTCGCCGGGGCCAGAACTAATAACCGCACCACTTAAGGCAAACAGTAACCCTAGAGTAAGTACTGCGATTAACAGTTTCTTAGACATTTATTTCCTCCTTAAATTAGGAAAGAGCTGAGAACCTTCGTTTTGATAACATCCTTTACCATTACATCGGCAATCCAGTCGATTTTTTGATACCTCAAATGTTCCACCGGTTTACCGGTGTTTTTGGATGTTTACACCCGCGGATCTTGTCTAGGGATGGGCGGGTACAAACCAAAACGATTAATTCTTAGTATTCCTATCACGGAGTAAGGAGTTAAAGGCTTTTCTCTAGTTGTCAAATCTGCTAGAGGTTGACGTATAACTCCAAAACGTTGTGTTTTCGTTATCGCACCTGTCTCTTACAAAAGGCTTGGTGGAACCGGTTAAAAACGTCACCTCCTAAACTAGTATATAAACAGAATGTAGAGATATTTCTCGTGGAAGATATTTGGTGGACACCTGACGGATATACCAGCCGCGTTGCCGCGTCTGAGGGGTTGTGGCTACATCGCGCCGGTTGGCGCGCAATACTTTAGCAGTCCTTTAGGCGACCCCTGTAAAAACCACAAGCACTGGCTCAAGTGACTTGCGTTTTTACCGTACATCAAAGGTCAGCAAAGAGGTAATCTTGGCGGCTACCTGTGGGAAACTTTAGGGCTCATAATCCCCGGCAACCTTTTAACACACACCTAGGCATAAGATATGAGAAACCCTCATTCTGTCAAGCCTTTTTTTGCCGGGAAGGGGCGAAAAAGCCACCCCCGGCCGATAAATATGGCCCCGCGGCCGTCGAGCTGATTGTCGACATTGGACGGGGATGTCCGGGCTTGGCCGGCGGTCGCCGCCGAATAATCCTTTGCCCTTGCTTTTTCCTCCCCGGGGGCGCAAATTGACGGCATGATTCTCCGGTCGCTGCGGCTTACCAACTTTCGACAATACCAGACCCAGGAAGTCATCTTTCCTTATGGCCTTACGGGGATTGTGGGGCGGAACGGCGCCGGCAAATCGACCATATTGGAGGCGCTCCTCTGGTGCCTGTATGGAAATCGGGCAGCCAGGACCTCCAAAGAAGGGATCAGGTGTCAGACCGCAGCGCCAAGCCAGCCCTGTGAAGTCAAACTCACGTTCGAATTAGGAGGCAAAGCGGTTACCCTGACCCGATCGTTGATCGGGCGCACCAATCGTTCCGAGGCGCTGCTGGTCCAGGAGGGACAGTTGGGGGCGGTCACCACCCGTGAAGTCGACGAGTATGTCATCAAGCTCATTGGCCTTGATCTCAAGGGATTCCTATCCAGCTTCTTTGCCCGGCAGCGGGAGCTGAATGTTCTGACGGATGCCCGACCCGCCGACCGCAAGGATCATCTGGCGGCCATGCTGGGGGTCGGCCGGCTCGATCAGGCGATTGTGCTTCTTAAAGATGATATCAAGTCGACCCGCCAGGCAATCGAGCTTCTCGAAAGCCGCCAGATCGATCCGACCCAGGTGGCTGAGGAATTGAGCCGGACCCGGGCCGACCTGGAGGCGCAAGAGAAAACCAAAACGACCGGGCAGGAAGAATTGCGGCAGATCGGGGCGCAGGTACTGGTTCTGGAGCAACAGGGCACAAAGTTGCGCGAGGACGAACTCAGGAATATCCAATTGGATCGGCAGATTTCGGTTCTGACGGCCCAAAACAACGCTCTATCTATAGATATCAACCGCCTGGCAGCGGAGGTCGCTGAGCTGGGCCAAGTCGCCGAGAAGCTGGGGCCGTTGGCCGAACAGGTGCAGGGCATAGAATTGCTCCGCCAGGAGGTCGAAACGTTGAAGCAGGCGGAGATATTGGCGCAAGAACGAGATCGCCTGCTATCCGATAACGAACGGCGGCAGAAGGTGATCGCCGACCGTACCAAAGAACGGACTGAACTTCAGGATCAGGTCGCCGGCCTGGCCAGGGAGCTGTCGGCCAAAGACAGTCTCTCCGCGGCCCTGGCCGATGGTGAGTCGAACCGGGAACGGCTCCGGAATGAATATCGCGAGGCGACGTCAGACCTCAAGGTGATCACGAAAGATATGGAACGGCTGCAGAAGCAGAAAGGGGAGATTCAAAAGCTCGGCCCCAAGGCGGTCTGTCAGTCCTGCCTGCGTCCGTTTGGCAGCGATTACGAGGAGATAGAGCGCCATTTTGATGAGGAGCTTTTGACGCTTCAGAAGAAGGGTGAGCCATCGAGGCATCGGTTGGCGGAAATCGAGAAAGAAGGGGGGATCGTGGCCGCCGGGATCGAGCAATTAAGGAAGGAAATGGAAAGGCTCACCCGGCTGGAGCAGGAGGCGGCCGCTGCCACGGCGCGGCTGACTGCGCTGGAAAACGCCATCAAGGAATCTGAGGCGACTATCGGCGAGACCGGCAAACGACTGGCGGAGATCGGCCCGATCGCGTTTGACCGGGATCGCTTGACGGCCTTGGAGACGGTCAATCGGGAGCGGTTGAAGCAGCGGGATGAATTCATCCGCCTTTCCGAACGGATGTCTCATCGTTCGGAGGCCGAAGCGGTCCTGCAGAAGCGAAGGACCGAGCTGAACGAGTCCGAGACGGTCCTGGCCAACCTGGCGGCCGAGAAGAAACTCCTCGGATTTGATGAGGCGATATATCGGAAGGGGCAGAGTGATCTGGTCCAGGCCCGCCAGCAGGTGTCCGATGCCCGCCTCCGCCTGGAACGCGTGGATGGAGATATGCGGTTGCTGATGGCGTCCGCCGGAACCCTCTCCGAAAGACTGGCAAACTACGAAACGGCCAAAGCCGAGATCAGCCGTCGGCGGGAGAATTGGACCTATTTGGAGAAGCTATCCCTTCTGTTTGCCGATTTTAGGGTTCATTTGATCGGACGGATCCGACCGGCGCTGTCCCGGCATACGTCCGAGCTTTTCCATGAAATGACCGGCGGGCGGTACCAGGAGGTGGAGCTGGATGAGGATTATAGCCTCTGCCTTTATGATCGCGGCGAGAAATTTCCGATCACCCGGTTCTCCGGCGGGGAGATCGACCTGCTCAACCTCTGTTTCCGGCTGGCCATTTCGGTGGAGATGGCAACCTCGGCCGGGATCGACCACAGCTTCATTATCCTTGACGAAGTTTTCGGCTCGCAGGATACCGAACGACAGCGGATGATTATCGAGGGATTGAATCGCCTGAGGAACCGCTTTCAACAGATTATTATTGTGTCGCATATTGATGATGTCAAAGAGATGGTCGAGCATATCATTGCGGTCGAGGTCGACCGCTCCGGTTTCAGCCGGGCGACGATAAGCGAGGGAAAATGAGGCGACGGCAAATCCGATATCTGGTCGCGTTGGCGGTCCTGCTGGTCGCCCTCGGGGTGCGTTACTGGACCGGGCAGGGGCGGCAGGCGCCGGGGCCCATGGTGGTCACTCGCGTCATCGATGGTGACACCGCCGAATTGGGGAGCAAGGAGATGGTTCGGCTTTTGGGAATCGACACTCCGGAAAAAGGGGAGCCGTTCTATGATTCCGCCAAGGTTTTTCTTATGCGAATGGTCCTCAATAAGACAATCTCTTTGCGGCATGATAAACGCACACGGGACAGCTATGGCCGTCTTTTGGCCTATATCTATCTGGATGACACCGTGTTGGTCAATGAGGCTATTCTATCCGGCGGGCTGGGGCGCATGTACATATTTCCGGACAACAAATCCAACCAGCCGGTGATCGACCGTCTCTTGGCGGCGCAGCGGCGGGCGATGGATTCCAACCGGGGCATCTGGTCGCTGCCGCACCTGAACTCCCCCTATTATGTTGCCAACCGCGAGTCGATGCGGTTTCATCGTCCGGAGTGCGAGTCGGTGCAAAGGCTATCCGACAAAGACCGGATCGTCTTCAAGACCCGCGAGACCGCCTGCTACGACGGTTTTTCTCCCTGCCGCAACTGCCAGCCATAATCCGTTTTCTGCTGCCATCTATAGATGGTGATGCCCCGTAGCCTTGCTCCATTGGCCGGGCCGCAGAGCCGGCGGCGATGACAAGAATCTGTTGGAAAATCGTACAGGAAACCTGATTCAGCAGTATGGGAATCGGCCGATATATTTATACGAGCAGGGTGGTCCTGCGCGGCCGATGAATCAGGCAAGGAGTAACAATGTCTTCTATTCTCGTCATCGATGATAAAGATGCGATGCGCCAGATGATGGCTCAGACCCTGGCCGAGGAGGGATATGCGGTCGAGACGGCGGCCACCGGCCCGGAGGGGATCGAGAAGGCCAAGCAGAAACCGTTCGATCTGGTTATCACCGACCTCAAGATGCCGGATATGGACGGCCTGACGGTGCTGTCGGCGCTCAGGGAGATCAACGGCGACATGGCCGTGATTGTCATGACGGCCTACGGCACGATAGAGACGGCGGTGTCGGCCATGAAAAACGGGGCCATCGACTTTTTGACCAAGCCGTTTGACACCGAACAGATGCTGGTCTTGGTGGACAAGGCGCTGCAGAGCCAGCGGATTGTCGCCGAAAACGAGATGCTACGGGAGGAAATCGGCGTCCGACTGGGGATGGGGGAGATTATCGGGCGGAACGAAAAGATTATCGAGGTCATGAGCCTGGTTCAGAAGGTATCGTTTTCCGACACCTCGGTGCTGCTGCAAGGCGAGTCCGGAACCGGCAAGGAGTTGTTCGCCCGGGCTATTCATAACCTGTCGCCTCGAAAGAGCAAGCCGTTTATCGCCATCAACTGCGCCGCGATTCCGCGGGAGCTGCTGGAAAACGAGCTGTTCGGGTCGGAGCGGGGAGCCTATACCGGATCGGTGGCGCGCAAGATTGGAAAATTCGAGATCGCCGATGAAGGCACGGTCTTCCTCGATGAAATCGGCGACATGGATATCGCTCTGCAGGCCAAGCTGTTGCGGGTGCTTCAGGAGCGGACGATCGAACGCCTGGGAGGCACCCGGCTGACCAAGATCGACACCCGGGTTATCGCCGCCTCCAACACCGATTTGAAAGAATTGATCGCCCAAAAGAAATTTCGCGAGGACCTGTATTACCGGCTGTCGGTTTTCCCAATTACGATCCCGCCTTTGCGCGAACGGCGCGACGACATCCCGGAGCTGGCCGAGTTCTTCATCCACCGCTATTGCCGCGAGATGAACAAGAAGCCGATGTCGCTGTCGGCCGAGGCGCAGGCGTTGATGGAAAAATATCATTGGCCGGGCAACGTCCGCGAGCTGGAAAACACCATCGAGCGGGCGATCATCCTCTCCGACGGCCGCAAGATTCGGCCGGAGCATATTGCCATCCGGTTGTCATCGAACACCGACATTCATATGCGCGAGGGGGCCGGCCTGAAGGAGATCGGGACGCATGCCCAGGCGCAGGCGGAGCGGGCGGCGATAATCCGCGTGCTGAATCAGGTGCGCGGCAACAAGCGTCGCTGCGCGCAGATTTTGAAGATCGATTACACGACCTTGTTCGATAAGATCAAAAAATACGAGATCGATGCCAAGCGTTGACTT
>CAZPEV010000164.1:0-7376 GCA_964585635.1 uncultured Ignavibacteriales bacterium | reverse complement strand
GCTGAGGCCGGTATCGTGATATTCCTGCTGGGCCACATAATAACCGGCACGGCGGTCTGGTGGAACAAGCAGACGGCTCGTCCGGAGGGGTACCGGAAATCGGGTAGCGCCGGGAACCCGTCGCGCCTGACGATTTCCTCCCGGACCATGATCTACACCGGCGCGGTTCTATTGATTTTCACCGTGCTGCATCTGATAACTTTTAAGTACGGCCCCGGGATTGAACAGGGGTATGCGGTCACCATCGACGGGGTGGTCATGCGCGACCTCTTCCGCCTGACGGTAGAGGTGTTCAGCCAACCGCTGTACGTAATCTGGTATGTCTTTGCCATGGCCTTTATGGGATTTCATCTGCGCCATGGATTTTGGAGCGCCTTTCAGTCGCTGGGCGCCAATCATCCGCGCTATATGCCGGTGATTGAGGGAATCGGCTTCCTCTTCGCCGTCGTCATGGCACTCGGATTCCTGATCATCCCGATCGTCATCTACCTGAAAGGGGGTGCCGCATGAAATTGGACGCCAAGATCCCCGGCGGCCCGCTTGAGCACAAGTGGCAATCGTATAAAAGCTCTATTAAGCTGGTCAATCCGACCAACAAGCGCAAGTACACGATATTGGTAATCGGCACCGGCTTGGCCGGCGCCTCGGCGGCCGCCTCCCTCGGGGAGTTGGGATACAATGTGAAGGTTTTTTGTATTCAGGATTCCCCCCGGCGGGCGCACAGTATCGCGGCTCAGGGAGGCATAAACGCCTCCAAAAACTATCAAAATGACGGCGATAGCGTCTGGCGCCTTTACACCGACACGATCAAAGGGGGCGACTTCAGGGCGCGCGAGGGCAATGTATTTCGTCTGGCCGAGCTGAGCGACAATATCATCGATCAGTGCGTGGCACAAGGCGTGCCGTTCGCCCGCGATTATGGTGGTCTGTTGGCCAACCGGTCTTTTGGCGGGGCACAGGTGTCGCGGACATTTTACGCCCGCGGCCAGACCGGCCAGCAACTGCTGCTGGGCGCGTACGGCGCCCTGATGCGGCAGGTAGACGCCGGCCAGGTTCAGATATTTCCGCGCCGCGAAATGCTTGATCTGGTGGTGATTGACGGCAAAGCTCGCGGCATTGTCTGCCGAAACGTGATCACGGGTGAAATCGAATCATATGCCGGCCACGCCATTTTGTTGTGTACCGGCGGCTACGCCCCGGTTTATTTCCTGTCGACCAACGCCGTCAACTGCAACACCTCGGCGATCTGGCGCTGCCACAAGCGCGGTGCATTATTCGGCAATCCCTGTTTCACGCAGATTCACCCGACCTGTATCCCACAGGAGGGTGATCAGCAATCCAAGCTGACGCTGATGAGCGAATCGCTGCGTAATGACGGGCGTGTCTGGGTGCCGCTCAAGAAGGGTGAAACCCGGCGCGCCAATGACATTCCGGAGAAGGAACGCGACTACTTCCTCGAACGGAAGTATCCCAGCTTCGGTAATTTGGTTCCCCGCGATATCGCTTCACGCAACGCCGAGACGGTCTGCAATGATGGTCGCGGCGTCGGCAACACCGGTCGCGCGGTGTATCTCGATTTTGAAGATTCGATCAAGCGCCTGGGCAAGGCCGTCATCGCCGACCGCTACGGCAATTTGTTCGACATGTATCTAAACCTAACCGGGGAAAATCCGTATGAAACGCCGATGCGCATATATCCGGCTCCGCACTACGTCATGGGCGGGCTCTGGGTCGATTATAACCTGATGAGCACGATCCCCGGTCTGCACGTTTTGGGCGAGGCCAACTTCTCCGACCACGGCGCCAATCGGCTGGGCGCCAGCGCCCTGATGCAGGGTCTGGCCGACGGTTACTTTGTCATCCCCTATACGCTCGGTCAGTATCTGGTGGGAACGGAATTGCCGGCGATTTCGACCGATCATGAATCGTTCAAAGAGTCCTGTGACGGCGTTGCCATGCAATGCGAGCGGCTTCTGGCCATTAAGGGAAAAAGAACCGTCCGCGAGATCCATATGGATCTGGGCCGAATCATGATCAACAAAGTCGGCATGTCGCGGAACGCCGCCGGGCTGAAGGAGGCACTGGCGGCAATCCCCAAACTTCGAGAGGAATTCTGGCGGAATGTCAATGTGCCCGGCAGCGGCGGCGAATTGAACAAGAATCTCGAAATGGCGGGACGGCTCGGTGATTTTCTTGAGTTGGGTGAAATGATAGCCCGCGACGCGCTCCAGCGCGAGGAATCGTGCGGCGGACATTTCCGAGAGGAGCATCAGACGCCCGAGGGCGAGGCGCTGCGTGACGATGAGAAATTCTCTTTTGTGGCGGCCTGGGAATATGCCGGTGAGGGCAAGGCCCCCATTATGCACAAAGAGGAATTGGAATTTGAACGCGTAAAACCCAGCCAGCGGAGTTACAAGTGAGGTTGCCATGACGACGAATAAGAAAATGACGGTTCATTTGAAAATATGGCGGCAGCGCCCCGTGGATAAGGGCGGCCGAATGGTCGACTATTCGATCAGCGATATCTCCCCCGATAGCTCGTTTTTGGAGATGCTTGACCTGCTGAACGAGGATCTGATCAAAAAAGGGGAAGAACCGCTCGAATTCGACAGCGACTGTCGCGAGGGAATTTGCGGGACCTGCGGACTGGTGATCAACGGGATCGCCCACAGCCCGCAGAAAGCCATCGCTACCTGTCAATTGCACATGCGCCATTTCAAGGATGGCGCCACTATCACGGTGGAACCATTTCGCGCTATCGCTTTCCCTTTGGTCAAAGACTTGGTGGTTGACCGTGCCGCAATGGACCGAATTATTGCCAAAGGCGGCTATATTTCGGTCAATTCCGGATCGGCGGTGGAAGCCAACGCCTTGCCGATTCCCAAGGAAAAGGCTGATTTGGCCATGGATGCCGCCGCCTGTATCGGCTGCGGTGCCTGTGTCGCAGCCTGCCCCAACGCTTCGGCCTCCCTCTTTGTCGGCGCCAAGGTGTCCCAGTACACATTTCTTCCGCAAGGTCAGCCCGAGCGGCACCAGCGCGCTATGCAAATGATCCGGCAAATGGATGCCGAGGGGTTCGGCGCTTGCTCCAACCATGGCGAGTGCGAGGCGGTATGCCCCAAAGAGATCAAGATTAGCAATATCGCCCGGATGCGGCGCGAGTATTTCAAGGCCGCCATTGCGGGCCATTGGACTTGATGTCAATATTCCAGGCCGGGGTCGAGGCCCGCTCCCCTGACCCCGGTCCACATTCCCTACCTTGGCAGTTCCCCCTCACCGATGGATTTGCCTTTGAAAAAAGGGCCGATACCGTATATTATGGGAAAGGATTGAAGTGGAAGAGTGCCGTATGAAAGCTTATCGCCTTTGTGCTTTGCTTCTTGCCATAAGTCTTGCCTTGGCGGCCTTTCTCGCCGCTGAAAGCACCCTGTGCCAGCAGGTGCGGGTCTACTATCAGACCAAAGCCGATTGGCTCATCCTGCAGCGGATGCATCTTGATCAGATCGTTCAGAGGGAGGGATATATCGAAATCGTGTCCTCCCCCGATCAGGTGGCCGCTATCGAGAAGGCCGGCTTCCGCACGGAGATGATTCATGCTGATCTTTTGGCCTTTTACCGATCTCGCCTGCAGAACAAGGCGATGGGCAATTATAAGACCTTGGATGAGATCTATGCCTATCTCGACAATATTATTGCCGCTTATCCGACCATCGTATCGCCCAAGGTGAGTATCGGCAAGACCATTCAGGGCCGCGATATATGGGCCGTCAAGATTTCCGACAATCCCACTGTGGATGAGGATGAGCCGGAGGTGCTCTATGCCTCCTGCATCCATGCCCGCGAGGTGATCACGCCCGAGATTCTGCTCCGGGTGATGGACCACTTGACCCAATACTACGGGATCGACCCGGCCATAACATCGTTGGTCGACAATCGCGAACTCTGGTTTGTGGTAATGGTCAACCCGGATGGTTATTACCGCAATCAGGTCACCAATCCCGACGGCCTCGGTATCTGGCGGAAGAATCGGCGTCTGATCTCGCCCGGAGTGTACGGTGTCGATCTCAACCGGAATTACGGCTATGAATGGGGATACGATAACAATGGGTCATCACCCAACCCAAATGATGAGACGTATCGCGGCGCCGGTCCCTTCTCTGAGCCGGAGACGCAGGCGATGCGTGATTTTGCCCTTAGCCGGCATTTCAAAGTGTCGCTCTATTACCATTCCTTCGCCAACTTGATACTCTGGCCGTGGGGATACGCCGCCATTTATACTCCGGACAACGACGTTTTCGCCGTCATGGGTGACAGCATCAGCGCCATGAACGGGTATACGCCTGAGCCGAGTTGGGGTCTGTATCCGTCCAATGGCAGCAGCGATGACTGGCATTACGGCGAACAGACCGCCAAGGAGAAGACCTTTGCGATAACCATCGAGGCCGGCAATGACGACGATGCGTTCTGGCCGCCAGCTGAACGGATCGAACCGCTGGTTGCGGAAAATCTGCAACCCAGCCTGTTTGTGGCCCGCATCGCCGACAATCCCTATCGTCTGGCCCCTCCCGGAGTCCCGGCCCTAACCGTTGCCGACACCGTCCCGGCGGAGAGCTACAGCGTGGATTGGTCGTTGCATGACACGCTGAACCCGCCGGTCGCTTATGAATTGGTGGAATTGCGGGATTATCAAATCATCACCGATCCAGCCGGCAGCTTCGCCAATTGGGAAACCCACGGGTTCAGGATCAGCAGCAATCAGTATTCTTCCGCCCCGGCAAGCTTCTATTCCTTTGCGGGCAATAGTCTATCGAATTATTTGGTGTCCCAGACCTGGTACCGGGTCGGAGCGGGAGACACCCTGCGGCTCAAGACCGCCTATACGATCGAACCCGGTTGGGACTATGCCTATGTTGAGGTCTCGACCGACGGCGTGAATTTCACTTCCCTCCCCGGCAACATTACCACGAACGACGATCCCAACGGCAACAACCGTGGCAACGGCATTACCGGTGCGAGCAACGGCTGGATCGACGCCAGGTTTGATCTGTCGGCCTATGTCGGCCAGAAAATCTATATCCGGTTCTCATATGTCACCGATCAGGCGGTGTTCTATGAAGGGTTCTATGTGGATGATATTTATCCGACCGGCATCTTCGGATCTCAGACCTCAATTTACCCCATCAGCGATACGTCCTATACCTACACCGATCGGCCGCATGGTTCCTATTATTATAAGGTCAGGGCTCGGGATGCCGAAAGCCAATGGAGCCGCTACTCGGTGGTGGCGGAGACGTATGCCAGATCCACGTATATCTGCGGTGACGCCAATGGCGATAAGGCGGTCAACGTCGGCGATGCCGTCTACGTCATCAATTACGTATTCAAAGGCGGCGCCGCTCCCACACCGGCGGCCGCAGGGGATGGCAACTGCGACGGCGCCACCAATGTCGGTGATGCGGTGTATGTCATCAACTTCATCTTCAGGGGCGGCTCGCCGCCATGTTGCCCGTAGGCGCTTTCGCGCAGATGTCAAGCTGATTTGGGGAGGGCCTGCCCGGGGACTCTTTTTTCCCGAAAGCCCGGGCGAGCATGGTATTGACCGCAGCAAAAAAACCGATATCTTGAGGCGTGATAAAAAACTTATAACGTGAGACGATGACGATTTCGATCTATTCAAAGATGCCGCGCGCGATAATTGGATCGGATAAACGAGCATGACGCGGACTCTTGCCAGCTTTATCATGGCACTGTCTGTGTGCCTCACAACTTACGGTTTCACAAATAATTACGAGACATATCTAAAGTTTCAGATTAACACCAGGCAAGATCTTGCCAAGCTGACCAGGGTGGTCTCGATCGATGATGTCAAGGGGTTAATTGTCTATGCCTACGCTAATGACAAGCAACTTGATGAGCTGTCAGGGCTGGGATATGTCTACACAATTCTTCCGCATCCCACATTTCCCACTCCTCCCGACATGGCCAAGAGTGCTCCAGAAATGAATGCCTGGAACGTTTATCCAACTTATCCCGCCTACGTCGACATGATGAACCAATTTGCCGCCCTTCACCCCAACCTATGCCAGATTGTCAATGCCGGCACGACCGTCAACGGCCGTTCCATCCTGTTCGCGAAGATTTCCAAGAACGTGACGGTCGAGGAGGATGAACCAGAGGTGCTTTTTTCCAGCAGCCTGCATGGGGATGAAGTCACCGGGTATGTTCTTATGCTGCGGCTGATCGACAGCCTGCTAGCCGGCTATGGATCCGATTCGCTGATCACCCGATTGGTCGATAGCGCTGAGATATGGATCAATCCTTTGGCTAACCCCGACGGTACGTATCGGGGAGGAGACAATTCCGTCGGCGGTGCGACGCGGTTCAACGCCAATAATATTGACCTGAATCGCAATTTCCCCGACCCGGCCGACGGTCCCCACCCGGATGGGCAGGTTTGGCAACCTGAAACGGCGACCATGATGAGCTTTGCCACAGCGCATGCCGCGGTCCTCTCCGGTAATTTCCATGGCGGGGCCGAGGTTGTCAATTATCCCTGGGATACCTGGGCTAGTCCGCACGTCGACAACGACTGGTTTGTCGACATCAGCCGGCAGTACGCCGATTCCGCCCAATACTATGGACCATCGCATTACCTTGATGATCTCGATAACGGGATCACCAATGGATACGCCTGGTATCGAATTACCGGCGGACGACAGGATTATATGACCTTTTGGAGGGGCAGCCGCGAGGTGACGCTTGAGATTTCCGCCACGAAACTGCTTCCAGCCGCACAGCTCCCGGCCTTTTGGCAGTACAACCGAGTATCGTTCCTCAATTATCTGGAGAACGCCTTGTACGGCATTCGGGGCAGAGTCACGGATGCGGTCACCGGGGCACCATTGGCAGCGACCATTACCGTCGGGGGCCACGACAGCGATCTGGACAGCTCCCGCGTCGTCACCGACCCCGATGTCGGTGATTATCATCGTCTGATCGGGCCGGGGACCTATACGCTGACATTTCAATCGCCGGGGTATCATTCCAAGACGGTGGAGAATGTTACGGTCGTGTCTGAATCATCCGTCCGGGTTGATGTCGTGCTCGACCCGATCCCGATCGCTCCTGACCTGGCGTTGACCGGGTACCGGTCGAATCCGGCCGAGCTGGGCGACTGGGCCGTCATGACTATCACCCTCAAGAATCAAGGCAATGGGGCCGCGATCGGTGTCGCCGCCGTATTGACCACCTCGGATCAATATATCTCATTGATTCAAGACTCATCGGCCTTCCCGACGATAGCGGCTTCCGGCGGCTTAGGCGTCTCGCTGACGCCGTACCAATTTATCATTGCCGCCTCCTGTCCGCCCTTTCAT
>CAZPEV010000163.1:4581-7416 GCA_964585635.1 uncultured Ignavibacteriales bacterium | reverse complement strand
ATACGTTCGCAGCGCCGACGGCCGCAATATCCTGACTATTGCCAAGACGTGGAGTTCTTAAGGTATGGAAAAATGTTCACTTGACCACCGGGTTGTGCACGATGACATGCTGCTCATCAATCCCGGCAAGACGCTCGACAACAGCAACGCCCATGAGATGGTTCAAGTTTTGACTGGCGCTCAGGCCGATGGTTTTCGGTTTGTTATCATAGATCTGACGACGCTGGAGTTCTTGTCGTCGGCCGGCGTCGGCTCCCTTCTTGGAAGCGTCGATCTGTTTCGCGAGCAGGGCGGCGACATTATTCTCTGCAACGTCCCGACCCCCATCATGCATATCTTGACGGTGCTCGATCTGGCCGAATTCTTTACGGTCAGGCCGAACGAACGGGAGGCCGCCGTCGCCTGCGGCAAGGGATAATGACTGATGACACACCAAGCTGGACAAGAAGCACGCTCGCTGAACGACAGCCACCGCGGCATCGCCTATGGCGACAAGAGCGTCTTGGCACTCGACGCCCTGGCCACCCTGACCAGTCAGTTCGCGGAAAATCCCACCCTGCCTGGATTGGTCGAGGCACTGGCCTATACCGTCGCCGGCCAGTTTTCCGTCGCCAACGCCTTCGTGGCCATCAGGAACCCTGATGAGCGGTTCGGTCCGGCTATCGCTTTCGGCACCGGCAAATATCACGGCCATCCAGTCTTGATGCAGTTGGATGACGCCGTCGCGGCCGAAGCCGTTCTGCGATCCCATGTACTCCCGATTCGCGTCGAGTCTTTGCTTGATGATCCCCTCACCCAACCATTGGCAACGACCTGGCGGACCGCCGGCGTCCGCCTCATCGCCCCGTTTTTCTCCGGGGAGAATCTGATCGGCGCGATGGGTCTGGGAAATAAAGTCGGCGGGAGATCGTTCAGCGACGGCGACCTCGACTTGGCCTCCGCCTTTGTCAATACCATCACCCCGCTGGTGGCTAATGCTTTTCTCTTCGCCGAAATATCCTATCTGAACGCCTGGTATCTGGATATTCTCAATAACGTCAAGCAGGCGGTCCTGGTAATAGACGAGAACGGAATCATCCGCACGATCAATACCGTGGGCCGCGAAATTCTGGAGGGCATCTCCCCCGCCGCCGGCCATGACGCCTCCCCGGTCGGCCTATCGATCAGCCGGGTGTTCGGCGAAGAGGCTATCCCCGGATGGCTTAAGCGGCTTTCCCGCGACGGTTCATGGGGCATACCCACCGAGACGGAAAACCTGATCGCCCGAATGAATGGCTCAGAACGGATCTTCTCGGTCACGGTCGGGACCGTTCCCGGTTCAACCGCCGGTCGAAGCGATACCATCGTAACCCTCCATGACATGACCGCGCAAAAGGATGTCGAGCAGCATCTATTCGATTTGGAACGGTTCGCGGAAAAAGGAATGATGGCCTCATCAATTGCCCATGAGCTTAACAACTTCCTCGGCGTCATCATGGGCGGCCTCGAAATGATGCAACTGCATATCGAACGGGGAGCCCTGCCTGTCCTTCCAGATACCCTCGAGAAACTGAAAGCGAACGTGGACAAGATGGCGCGGTTTACCGCCGGCTTGATGGATTATTCCCGGCAGGATACCAAGAAGCAAAAAGGCGACCTTAACGCCGTTCTGGCCGACGTCATGTCGTTTATAGCCGTGCAAAGGCGATTCACCCGGATCGAGGTCCAAACCGGCCTTGACCCCGACCTGCCCGACCTGGACATGGACGGCGATCAATTATCGCAATTGCTCATTAACCTCCTCAACAACGCCGCCGATGCGATTGCCGAGACAAAGCGTCATGACGGGCGAATCATCGTCACGACCCGCCACGATGATACGCAGGTGATGCTCTCGATATCGGACAACGGCGTCGGCATTGCCCCGGATGTCAAAGAAAGACTGTTCAAGGAGCACCTTACCACCAAAAAGACCGGCCACGGCTACGGCCTGGTGACGTGCTCCAAGATCATCGCCAATCATCAGGGCACGGTCGATGTTGAAAGCACCCCCGGCCAAGGCGCCACCTTTGTCTTCCATTTCCCCCGTCCGTCAAAGACGCATCAGATTTCACAACAGTAATGCCGGCCGATATAGGCGTCGGACATTTGCCGGCGGAGTCGCCTGACCTCGCCGGGCAGCCGCTTCGGGAAGCGGAACGGCTTGGTGCCCACCTTACCCACCCGGCACCACCGGCTATGCGTAATGCGTTGTCGCCGAATCACTTATAGGCCGACCGCGCCTCGCCTTTCAATGGTTGTCGTGACCTCCGTTTTGCGCTCCCATGCAATCGCCGCAAGCGGCAGCATTCTGAACCTTCAAAAAATGTATGGGAACCATCCGTGTCGGGAAATGTAAAATCCGGCAATCGTTGGAAGTCACGAACCGTATCTAGGTATGGACACGAATGGAAAGCGACGATGATCGTGCCGATCATCATCCAAAACCACTTTTCACGGAGGATCGTATGTACAAGAAAATCCTTGTCCTGCTGCTCGTCATCGTGGCGTTCTCGCTGACCCTCGTGGTCGCCGCTTCTGCTCAGGCAGGCAAAGAAGCGGCCGGTAAGGCGGTTGCCGCCCAGCCGGCGACTCACCAGAAATTTGCCAATACCGTCGCGGTCTGCGGCTGCGGCAAAGTGTTCGTCCCGAATCAGAACACCAAGACATTCACCTACGAAGGGAAAGAGTACGCTTGCTGCAGCGAGGAATGCCACAAGAAGCTGGCCAGCATACCTCCGGCCGATGCGGCCAAACTCTGCGAGGAGCAGATGAAGAAGCTGGCCAAGTCCGAAAAGAAGATCGACGAGCTGAACG
>CAZPEV010000163.1:0-4571 GCA_964585635.1 uncultured Ignavibacteriales bacterium | reverse complement strand
AAAAAATAGGACTCCCACCACATCAACGATCTTAATCCTCCACCCGGACTCTCCCCGCGGGAATCCGGGTGTTTTGTTTGTTGCCCCGAGTGGCTGCCGTGCCGAATTCGCGATGAAGATTGACCGCGTTCACCTATCCATGAAGGGATACGGTGGGAGAATCAAATTATCGGCGACGAATGCCCCTCGGGTCGAGGCTTTGTCTGCCTTCGGCGGGCCCCCTCCAATAGAAATGCCAGACCGTAATTGGCGCCGGGCTGCATAGCAGAGAGAAGCCGGGTTGTTAGATCACCCAATACCGGATCTAAAGATCCGCTCCGCCCGCCCCTGCCGCCGTCTTAATCCCTGACACAGCGAATCGAGAAACCGTAGTGCTTCTTGCTGTCGTAATGACTGACTTCGGGATAATCATAACTCAGGCTCCGGTACCAGGCATTGGTGGAACTGCTCACCGAAGAAGTCCAAAAGCAAGCGTAGTTACCCAAATCGGCGAAAATTCCATAGCTGCTGCCACGGTAGCCGCCGGGCAACGCGGTAAATCCGCATTCATTGGTACCGCCCGCGTTGGGGGGAAGCCAATGTGCCGTTCCGACTTCTTTGATCCTCCAGCCTGCCGCCGCATCGCCCCCAAGATAATTGACTAACGTCTGCCATTCGGCGTCACTGGGCACATGCCAGCCGGCGGGCGCAATGTCCCGACCGTCACTCGCTGCATACCAGTTATATAAGCGGCCATATGTAGCGACATTGGCAACATCATTGTTGAAATTGCAATAAGCCCCGGTCGTCAAACTTGTCCAACTAGAGCTATCGGTCACATTGGGAACAGGGTCGCCATTGCGGTAGTGCGTCACTTTCAGATTTTCCGCCATCCACCATTGATCGCCTGTCTTTACCGTTCGATAGGTGTTGCCGTCTATATCCGTCACCGTTCCCGTCGAATCAACCGTGGTGAATGATCTAATACTGCCATAACCGGTACCGACGCTATTGGTGGCATAGGCGGCCACATGATACGTGGTCTTGCCCGCCAATCCAGTGATGGAGCTGGCAAAACTGCCTATCCCGATGCCATCAATGGTCTTATCATCCGCCACCGTGGGCGTCAAACCCGTGCTCCAGCAGACTCCGCGAGCGGCAACGGCGCCCCCATTATCTGAAGTGACGGTTCCGCCGCATTGTGCCGTTGCTTGAGTTATTTCACCGATATCGGCGGTAATCAATATCGGCACCGTATTTGGGCAGCAGGGCGCCGGGCCGCTCTTGAAGATGTAGTTGATCAGGTAGACGGCGTCCCCCACATACACCGCACGGTCACAGTTGGCGTCACCGGCATCACGGGGAATCGGGGCCGGGCCGCTCTTGAAGATGTAATTAATGACGTAGACCGCGTCACCGACATTGATAATGCCGTCGCCATTGGCCTCGCCGCATTTATAATCGCATACATCGCCCGTGCCGTTGCCATCACCATCTTCCTGGCCCGGATTATAAATGCCGGGACAATTGTCGCACAGGCCCCCGACCCCATCCTGGTCGATATCGAGTTGATCGGGGTTGGGAATGGTCGGGCAGTTGTCGCGATCATCAGGTACGCCGTCCGCGTCGGTGTCGATCTCAATCCCCCAGAGACGAACGGTATTGTCCCAAGCCGCAGTGGCCACCAGGGTGCCGGCCGGATTGAAAGCGGCGCGAATGACCGAAGCAATATGGCCGGCTAATCGCTTGAGTTGAAGACCGGTCGCGGCGTCGCGCAACACCACCGACCCATCATGCCCGCACGTCACCATCAGGCTGCCGTCGGGGTTGAAATTGACACAGTTGACCCAGCCCTGCCCGGCGTTGACCGACCAGATCAAACTGCTATCGGCTACGTTCCAGAGCCGAACGGTCCCGTCATCGGCCGAGGAGGCCACCGTCAAACCATCGGGGCTGAACTTCACATAGCCCACATTCCCCGTATGCCCCCGGAGGACACACACCCGGTTGCCCGTCTGGCTGTCCCATAGGCGAACGGTATAGTCGGTGGCGGAGGAGGCCAGCAGGTTTTGGTGGGGGTTGAAGTCGACCGACAAGACCGCCCCGGTGTGACCAATCAATGTTTTGAGCAGCGTCCCGGTTTGTGGATCCCACATATTCACTACGCCATCAAATCCTCCGGAGGCAAGGATACCGGAACTTTCCTGGAAATCCAGACTCCAGCATCCCCCGCTGTGGCCGTTCATGACGCGCTCCAAACTATCGGCGGCAACATTCCATAATCCGATCGGCCCCACGGGGCTCGAGAAACCATTGGCCCCGCCGTAAGCCAAATAGTGGCCGTCGGGGCTGAACGCCAAGCCAACGATCCAGTACGGAAAGCTTCCCATTTGCTTGGTTACCAAGAGCGAGTCAATATCGCGAACCAGGACTTTGCCATCCTGCCCACAGGATGCCAGCAATCTCCCGTCGGGACTAAAGGCGACTGTCCAAGCCCGGTCAGAATGGCCGGTGAGGGTTTGAAGAAGTCCGACGTTATTAACGTTTTCAAGCGTAATGGGAATGGTGCCGTAATTTCTTTTGCCCCCGCCTTCTATCGCCTGAGAAAAAGCCGAGACTGGAATCGACAAAGCCATCACCGTTACCCACAAAGCCAACGCGACGGAGAAGATAAAACGGGCGGGTTCTGCGTCTTCCGTCTGTTCTGCTGCTGATGCGCTCATCTTCCTCATATTAGATTCCCCTAATCGTTAGTATTCTTCCATTCCCTCTGTTGACACAAGGCGCCGCCCGCCCGAAGAGATTATTGGTCACGGACAGCACGGCGTCAGGCCTCCCTTGAAAATGTAATTGATGACGTACACCGCATCACCCACGTTCACCGCATGGTCGCAATTGGCATCGCCGGCGTCCTTGACCGGAGTCGGTTCGGCCCCCCCCTTGAAGATGTAATTAATGACATAGACGGCATCGCCGACATTGATGACGCCGTCATGGTTGGCATCGCCGCAGACAAATTCGCAGACATCGCCCTTGCCGTTTCCATTGCCATCTTCCTGGCCCGGATTATACACGCTGGGACAATTGTCGCACAGGTCTCCGACCCCGTCCCCGTCGGCATCAAGTTGATCGGGATTGGGCGCCATCGGGCAATTGTCGACCGCATCGCACAGACCATCGCTGTCCATATCGCACATGAATTTCATGATGAACATATCCGTGGCGCCGTTGCGGCCACTCTGTACGGGATCAACCAGCGGGAAATTGGGCGAAGAGGTCGATCCAGCCAGGAAGATGTTGCCGTCATAGTCGACTGCGATTGGCCATGGGTTATCGTCCCCCGTACCCCCCAGGTATGTGCCGTATTCGAGCTTGTTCCCGCCGCTGCTGAGAATTTGCAGCGTACGGTCCCACCCGCCGTTATAGGTGGATTCGTATGCGTACTTCGTCGGATAATCTGCCGCCTGGGTCTGTCCCGAGGAGATCACTCGGCCATAATCATCGACGACAAGCGTTCCGAGCACGTCGCCGGTACTGCCGCCGATGAAAGTTGAGTATTCGAGGCTGTCGCCCGCCTGAGAGAGTTTGAACACGAAGCCATCGGCCCAACTGCCGGTCGACGGTACGCCGCTAAGCGTGCTGTCGAAAGCGTTAACGGTCGGAAAGTCGCTGCTGGCGGTGCCGCCGCTGACATAGGCATGGCCGTCACGGTCGACTGCGATGCAATGCCCGCCGTCGTAGGCACCGCCCCCGACGAACGTACTGTATATCAGACTCCCGCCGTCCGCGGCCAGCTTGGTGACCGGGCAATCATATCCTCCGCCGTAGGTTCTGTCGTAGGCGCCGGCTGTCGTTGGATACGTCGGGGACGAAGTGTGTCCCGTCACATACAGACAGCCACCGGTATCCACTGCCAATCCGAGCAAATTGTCGATTTGAGCGCCGCCCCCGCCCAGATACGAGCTGTAAAGCAGAGCTTGTCCGTCCGAGGAGAACTTTGCCACAAACATATCTTCGTAGCCCAAGAGATTACTCTGAAATGCATTCCGGGTCGGCAGGTTCGTCGATCGCGTCGTTCCACCAATATACGGACAGCCGAAACGGTCGACCGTCAGGCGGAGGTTCTCGTCATCCCCCGTTCCGCCAAAGAACGTGCTGAACACCAACCCTCCGCTGCCGTCAAACTTGGCCAGAAAGGCATCAATCTGGTTTATACCTTTGAAGGTGCCGTCGTACGCGTTCTTGAGTGGGAAATCCGAGGATCGCGTGTCTCCGGCCACGAATGTGTTCCCCAGGGAATCAACGGCGGCCATGCACCAAGCTTCATCGGAAGCCCCGCCGAAATAGGTGCTGTAGACCATAGTGTGAAGGTCGGCCGTAAACTTCGTGATGGTGATGTCCCGGGAACTATTCAGGGTCGCGTCGAAGGCATTTAATGTCGGGAAATCGGCTGAAATCGTAGAGCCGGCCAGATAGACGTAGCCGGAATCGTCGGCACTGATGGAGCAAGCGTATTCATCTCCATTTCCCCCAAAATAGGAGCTGTAGGTGAGCGCAGGATCCACCACCACCGCGTAAATCGGATTATACTC
>CAZPEV010000162.1:0-7462 GCA_964585635.1 uncultured Ignavibacteriales bacterium | reverse complement strand
TCCTTCTGGTAGCAGCTAAAAGAGTCTTCCGCCCGCTCATCACGTTCCCGCATTCGCTCCCGCATCTCCGGCGGCATACGCCTGCCCGGTTCTTCCCCCTTTTGTCCCGAGACTTCCACGATCTGCTTCATCGATGGCCCGCCGACAAAATGGAGCCTGAAATCTTTCCCCTTCTTTCCCTTCTGGTCGAGCCAGATCGTCAATCCGGCCCGGCGTATCAGGCGTGCCCATTCCGGCTTGTTGAAGCAAAGCATGACATAGACTCGGCTGCTGTCATTGCACACCCCGACCGAGACTTCCTGCTCGCTCAGAAGGGTCATCCCCCCCTCCGGCCAGTCGGACCGGACCCCGTCGACCCGGATCGACGTCAGAGCCCAGAGCGAATTGATCTTGATATCCGCCCCGTTCGCCGATGGAGCAAAAGATATTATGAGGGACACTAATATGCCGGCCCCGCCGAATAACCATCTTCTCAGAGACATACCCCGTTTATCCTCCATGACACGGCCTTGCCGCCAAAATAGAACCGATCATTATTATTATACACTCCGGATCGAATGCGAGGGAGATTTTTTGAGCGAAGCCGGGTTCGGCGGCCAACCGTGGCCGGCAGCATCGCGGCGGCAGGAATCGGTTCCTACCGCCTTGCGATCCCTTGTCAAATCAATAATCCACGGTCACGCCCCGCGCGCGAATCACCGGGAGGAGGTCATTCGCCGAATGCGTGGACAATGGGTTTCCCCTGAGATAGATGATATCCCCCGTACCGAGACCAACGTTATCCACCAGCGGGGTAATATCGGTGATCTGATTATAGTACAGCACCAGTTTCTGGAGATTGATCAGCCCAGCCAGCGCGGAAATATCGACCACCTGGCAATACTGAAGCTGAAGATCAGTCAACGCCGTCAAGCCGGCCACCGGGCTGATATCGGAAACCGGATTATAGGAAATGTACAGCCATTGAAGGTGCGTCAGGCCGGAAAGGGCGCTTATGGAGGGAACATGATTATTGATGAGCGCCAGATATGTCAATTTGGTCAGGCCCGTCAGCGAGGCGACACTGTTGACTTCATTGTTCCACAGGTTCAGCATGGTGAGGTTGGTCAGACCGGCCAAGGGCGAAACGTCGACGACCTGATTGTTATAGAGACTAAGCGAGGACAGTTGGGTCAACCCGGACAAGGGGGTGACATTTACAATCTGGTTGCCGCTCAAATCCAGCGAATGGATGATGGTGAATCCGGACAGGGGACTGATATCAGAAATGTCGTTATTATCCAGGGTGATGTTCGCTATCAGCGTCTTGCCGGCCAGGGCGGCGATGCTGGTGATCGAGTTATTGGCCAATGCGACGTCGGTCAATTTGGTCATGTTGGTCATGGCGGAGATATCGGTGATCGAATTGCTATGAAGATGAAGCTGCTGGAGATTCACCAATCCCGCCAATGGGCTAATATCGCTGATTCGGTTCTGGCCCAACCCCAGCCCGGTCAATTTGGTCAGGCCGGCCAGAGGCGTCAGATTACTGACCCGGTTATTCCACAGAAGAAGCCCGTTGAGATTGATGCAATGCTCGATCCCGGAGAGGTCGGCGATGGAGTCGTCATTGGCATCGATGAACTGAACCGGCAGCAGGTCGGAACGGTAAATGGCGCCGGTCGGCTTGCTGATGATGGTGCGGATCTTGGCATCAAGCCGCGGATCGGGGAAGGTGACCTCGAAGTCGTTAAAACAAACGGCCATGACGCAGTTGGACAGCCACGACCAGTTGTCGGCTTCATCGCCCGTAGTAATGGCGAAATAATAGGTCGAATCGGTCATCAGGCCGGTGATCGTGACCGTATCGGTCGAGCCGGCCGGACCGGGTTTCCGCATCCCGGTTACGTGCCAGGCCGAATCCATATTCTGCCAGGTGATCTCGCGGTTCCAGTAGCGCAGGTCATACGCCGCCGCCCGTCCGACGGTGCTGTCGTCCCCCGGCGCCGTCCAACTGAGCGAAACACTTGTAAGCGTGACCGCCGTCACGGCCAGATCCAAGACCTGCGACGGGGATTCGCCGTCGTCAACGTCCACCCCGCCGCCCCCACCGCCGAGTTTGGAGCATGATGATGTCAAGATGGTCAGCAGAATTGTCATCGCATAGACAGCGACGGTCGACAGACGCACGGGCTTGGCCATATTCCTCTCCACGATTTAAGGCATTCGTCATAATAATATGAGGCACGACGACAATTTTTCAAAGCGATTTTGTATGAAAAGGACGCCCTGGGTCGGCGGCATCATCGGCGGCCGATTATCAGGTATTGCGGCGCGGACGACAAAGGCAATCTTATACTGCCGTCCCGGCCGGAAACGACGGTCGTGTCACCCAGCATGCCGACCAGTATCCCCCGACTTATTGATAAGGGGAGCGTGGCTTCGCGCGGGCCGCGGCTCGTCCACACTACTAAAGCCGTGTCCGGACCTTTGGTCAACAGCAGCAGATAATCATCCCTGGACTCGGTCTCCAAGCGCTTGTCGATGGCGTACCCGCCGAGATAGCGGACGAGCGTGCCGACGGCGGTATAGGCCGGCTTCGGGGTAAGGTCATGCTCGACGGTTCCAAAATGGTGTTCCCGGTTGCCGGGGTCGACGCCGTCGTCTTTCCAGTCGTACCAGATAGTCACGGGGACAGCTTGATAGAGATTCAGGAGATAAGACCGGATAAGATATTGGGCCTGGTCCAGGGCGCTCAAGGGAGTATTGTCCCAATTGATAAGGGAGTAGCCCCATTCGCTGGAGATGATCGGGATTTCCCGGTCGCCGGAGGCATAGCGACTCACCAGGATTTTCAGCGCTCGATAATCGTCAAGCACCGTTTCCGGAGGCTGTTTCCGATAGGGATGAACCGAAACGGCGTCGATCCATTTCAGGAGACCATGCTGGAAACATTGTTCGATCCAGAGAAGCGGTATGGTCGAGGCGGCCGGGGCCACAATCAGGGCCGTGCTGTCCGCCCTCCCGATGTAAGGGGCGGCGATCTCGACCAGACGGCAGTATTCGGACGCGTCGGCCTTGGGCTCCCAGAAGGGGCTGACGTTCGGTTCATTCCAGATTTCCCACATGACGCCGTGTCCGGCATATCGCTCCGCGGCAACCTCAGCAAAGGAGGCAAAGGCAAGCCGTCCCTCGGCCGTGCGGACCGAACGATCGGGCTCATAGAGCGTATTGCCGTAGTCAATGATATACAGAATGCGGAGATTGCGCCGGGAGCAGGCCTCGGTAAGACTGTCATAGCCGGTCGAGACGAAATCGTATCGGCCTCGGACGGTCTCGATCTTACGCCAGCTCATATCCATCCTGATCATTCTGAATCCGGCTTGGGCGATAAGATCAAGGTCCGGAGGATCTCCCTGAAAATGGATATTGACGCCGAGGCCGTCAGGGATGACAAGCGCGGGAAATGGTTGCTTCTCGGCCGTTTTGGCCGCGATCGCCATAACCAGGAGGCAGACGATTAAGACGAGCGATAGATTGCAGACCCCCGGCACGGGCGTCCTTAAACCTGCTTTTGGCTGCCGCATCATCCCTCCGATTGCCAAACCGGGTGATAACGCTTGTGCTGTTACCGATGATATAACTGATGTAAGGCATTGGCGCTATGTCTTTATGAATGGCTCAATCATTATCGCGATTTATCCGGCCACGGAGAATAACTGATAGGTATGAGGCTGAATCTGCTGCAAAATCCGCTGGTCCCGGAAGCATATCGTGGAGAAAAAAATGCCCCGGTTCTGGGGAGGGGGAGGGCTGAACCGGGGCTTTGAGAGAGCTTGTTTATTATCTGGTGGAGCTGAGGGGAGTCGAACCCCTGACCTCATGACTGCCAGTCATGCGTTCTCCCAACTGAACTACAGCCCCACGCCATAGTCAGGCTAATATAAACCCCATTGTCATCCTGTCAAGCGTTAAGTTTGGTGGATTGCCTGCCCCTCCCCTCGCTCTCCGCGAATCCAGGTCCCCTTGGCCGGGATCCCCATTCGGAGTTGCGAGATCACCTGAGCGGCGAGCGCCCGAAATCCGAGGAGAGTGGCCGTTATGGTCAGCGCCTAGGCCGGCATCGCCCAGGCGACGAAGCCGACCGATATGGCCAAGGTACGGGAAAGGATCGGCAGGCTGACATTGACGATTGAGGTGTCAAGGGTGGCAATCAACGCGGCTTGGCCGCCGACCTGCAGGAAACGGTACCGCCCCGGTGTACCCGGTAGTCAGTCGCCATGGTCACCCGGCGGTCGGTCACGGAACAGAAATCCGTTGACAAACAGCCTCTGTCAACATAACCTACCGACAATCGGTTTTCAAGATTGAGCACGTTTGGGCTAAACAATTCAGACGTTGGTTCGTCAGAAGATAGACGAAAGAGAAAGCTGTCCAGATGACGGATGACATCATTCGCCTCGTGCAGCTTTTTCAGAAGGGCGATCGGCAGGCGTTTGCGGCGCTGGTCAAAGCCTTTCAAAAGAAGGTGTATGCCCTGGCCTTTAGGATGCTTCTGGACCACTTGGAAGCGGATGATGTGACCCAGGAGACTTTCGTCAGGGTTTTCGGCCGCATTGACCAGCTCAAGTCGCCCATGCACTTTGACGCTTTTGTCTATCGGATCGCGACCAACTACGCCATTGACATCCTGCGCAAGCGCAAGGGGCGAATGGTGGCGATGCCGGAGGAAACGGAGCTTCCCGGATCGATCCAAATGGATCTGTCCTCGCGGGTGACCAGCCCGGATAAGGCTCTGGAAAACAAGGAGTTACTGGCCAAGATACTGAAAGCAGCAGAAGAGCTTCCACCGCGCCAGAGAATGACCCTGGTTCTTCACGACATTGAAGGATTGTCGAAGGAAGAGGTGGCCAGAATCATGGGATGCCCGGAAGCCACCGTCCGGACAAACCTTCATATTGCGCGCACCAAGCTGAAGAAGAAGCTCGGGAAATCGCTGATGTAGGCGACGGAAGCCGAGGACGCAAAAATGATATACCGCCACACCACCCCCTTGCACGGGGATTATCTTGATCGAGGGCTTTCACCCGAATGCGCGGCCGAGGTAGACCGCCATATCGCCGCCTGCCCCGATTGTCGCACCGACTTGGAACGCCTGCGGCGGATCACCACCCTCCTGAAGCAAATCGAGGTTCCTGATCCGGGACAAGCCTTTTTTGACAACCAGGCCGAAATGATCAACGGCCGTCTGGCTGCGACCGATGCCGCCAGCTTCCCCAGGCCGCCCGCCTATTTCCGGGAGACCCGGCCTGTCCTTAGAGCATTAATTCGTCTGGCGGCCGTGATCACGCTATTGTTCGGGGCCTTTTACCTTTCCGATGTCAGGCAGGGAAATGGATCGAGGAAATGGATACCGGGAAAGGCGGGAAGCCGATATGCCCAAACCGAGCCGGCATCGTCGTTGGTCGCCCCGAATGATCCCCAGACGGGTATTAATGGAATCGGATCTCCATCGCTGACGACCCCTCCAGCCGATTCGATTCCCAAGCCTGAGAAATAGCTCGCCCGGCCATCCACCCGATGCGGGCAGCCGAGAAACAGGAATGCAAGGAGCGCACATGTTTACGAGCAGTTCCCTCACACTGCGAGTCTTATCTGTCATTCTGGTCGCCGCCATGATGGCCTTCGGCCTCGCCAGCTGTGCCCAAAAGCCAAGTTCGTTCTTCCTCCGAGCCAAATATGAACCGATCGGCAAGGTTCTGGCGTATTCGCTGACCTCGCATCGTTCCGGCGAAAAGCAGGATAACGGCGGCCCGGCCCAAAAGGTCGATTCCAAAGTCGAGGCGGATGTCGTCTATACCACCCAGAAGATCCTTGCCAATGGCAATACGATCGTACTCGAGGAAACCCGTTACTACTGGGACGCGCCTGTGGGTGATTCGGGGCAGGTGAAACGGAGCACCAGGGAGGTTTCGATCCGCCAGGAAGTTGCTCCGACCGGCCGGATCGTGGCTTTCACCATCCTGGGAGAACCATCCCCATCCGAGGATAATTATACGAAGAACTTCTATGACCAAGCGGTCCCGGTCTTTCCCGAGAAGGCAGTAACCATCGGCGATACCTGGACGCAATCGGCCGCCGTCAAACTGCCGGATGGGTCGCAGACATCGACCAGCACTTCTTATCGGGTCAAGGGGACGGCGGTCAAGATGGGGTACGACTGCGCCATCATCGAGTACAAAGGGAACCTTATTCTGCCGATCACCCGCGATTCCAGCGATACGACCGCTCTTGAGGGGATTGACCGGATCGAGATGAATGGTCTCATTTATTTTGCCTATGTTGCCGGCATCTCGGTTAACGCCGAGGAGCGACGCCGGCTTATGATTGACCGCAGTTTTATTTCCGCTGGGAAAAGCGTGCATCGAAAGGCCCAGTTTGAAGAAATCATCAGTTATTCGCTGGACCGAACCGGCGCCCTATAATTCGCTTTACAGGCACGGCGGCAAGACGTAGCTTGACCCGTATGCAATCATTTATGCGTGTCTTCTTTATCGTCCTCGACGCTTGCGGCGTCGGCGAGCTTCCCGACGCAGCCTCCTACGGCGATTCTGGATCGGCCACATTGCCCCATGTCGCGGCAGCCGTCGGCGGTCTGAATCTACCGCACCTGGAACGACTCGGCCTGGGTAAAATCGTCTCGATCGCCGGCGTCGATAATGCCTGCCTGACACGGGCGGCCTTTGGTAAGATGGCCGAAGCCTCGGCCGGCAAAGATTCCACAAGCGGGCATTGGGAGCATTTCGGGGTAGTGCTTCGCCAACCTTTTCCGCTTTACCCCAAGGGCTTTCCGCAGGAAATCATTGATGAATTCACTCGGCAGACGGGTTATGGGGTAATCGGAAATGAACCGGCTTCCGGAACCGAAATCATCGCCCGCCTTGGGGAGGAGCATTTGCGTAGTGGCCGCGTGATCGTCTATACCTCGGCTGACTCGGTCTTTCAAATCGCCGCCCATGAGGCCCTGGTCCCGCCGGAAGAGCTTTATCGCATCTGTCGAATCGCCCGAGGATTGCTGCAGGGCAAGCATGGCGTCGGGCGGGTCATCGCGAGACCGTTCGAGGGAGAAATAGGGGCCTTCACCCGTACGGCCCGCCGCAAGGACTTTTCGATTTCCCCTCCGGCGCCGTTCGTGTCGGAAGGGTTGATCGAGGCCGGCCATGAAGTCGTGGCAATTGGGAAGATTTATGACATCATGGCCGGACGGGGAATTACCCGGACCGTACCGGCTTCCGGCAATATGGATACCATGGACAACCTGATTGCCATCGTCGACCATATGGAGAAAGGCCTGGTGATGGTCAACCTGGTCGACTTTGACATGCTCTGGGGGCACCGCAACGATTATATTTCCTTCGCCCGAGGGCTGGAGGCATTCGACCGCCGCCTGGCGGAATTCCTACCCCGATTGAGTGAACGCGAC
>CAZPEV010000161.1:0-7473 GCA_964585635.1 uncultured Ignavibacteriales bacterium | reverse complement strand
CCTAAACCACCCACCGGATATGCCCGTGACCCAAATTACACAAAGTGATTGACAGAATCCTTCTCATCCCCGCCCGCGAAACATCTTGAATATTTCCGGTTGAAGCCGGTATATTGAACAGGCATATGACCGATGATGACACCGTCTTAATGGCCCAGCTCAAACGGGGCAAGACCAAAGCGCTGTCTGGGCTGGTTCATAAGTACAAGAAACAGGCCTACTTCCTGGCGCTCGGGATGGTCGGCAATTCCGACGACGCCTACGATATTTCTCAGGAGGCGTTCTTGAGGGTCTATCAGGCAGCCAAGACGTTCGATGAATCGCAGCGGTTCTTCCCCTGGTTCTACTCGATCGTCGCCAACCTTTGCCGCAACCTTCTGCGCCAACGCCGGTCGGCCGCCGGACGGGCGGTCGATATCGACGAGGTTGACAACCTGCTGACCGATCGGCAAACGCCGGAAAGCGAGCTTTTGGAAAAGGACGAGAAAAAACGATTGTTTCGGGCGCTGCGTCAGCTAAACTTCGCAGACCGCGAAATCATTAACCTTAATCATTTCCGCATGATGAGTTACGAGGAAATCGCCTCCCTTTTGCATATCCCCAAAGGGACGGTGATGTCGCGCCTCTACTATGCCAGAAAACGGCTGGCAGAGTTGATGGATGAGGGTTAGGTAAACATGACCTGTGATGAGATCAAAGAACTGCTGGCAGGGTACCAGGACGGGGAACTGGAGGCCTGCCAACAGGAAGCCGTCCAGCGGCATCTGGCGGAATGCGAGACCTGCCGTCGGGAGCTGGCGCGGCTGGAAAAAGTCAAGGAGGTTACGGGAAGGGTGCAGTACAAAGACTTGCCTCTGGAGGTCTGGGAAAGATACTGGCACGATCTGTATCGCCGGATCGAACGCGGACTGGGTTGGATATTCATGTCGATCGGGGCCATCATCCTGGCCGCCCTCGGGCTGTTCCACCTCACTCGCGATTTCTTCTTCAATCCGCTGGTTCCGATTCTGGCCAAGCTCGGCGTCGGCGGCCTGCTCTTGGGCGGGATCTGCCTGCTCACCTCGCTGATCAGAGAGCGGCTCTTCGCCTATCGTCGGGATCGGTACCGGGAGGTGCAGCGATGATTCTGGCGACCTCCGACACAATTCCGGGAAAGCGGATTGTCAAGACAATTGGTCTGGTTAAAGGAAACACCATCCGCGCCACGCACGTCGGTCACGACCTCGCCGCCGTCATCCGCAATATGATCGGTGGGGAAATCACCGATTATACCAAGGTCTTCGCCGAAGCCCGGGAGCAATCGATCGACCGGATGGTGGAAGACGCCACCCAACTGGGCGCCAACGCCGTCGTGACCGTCCGCTTCGTCACCACCTCCATGATGCGGGGGGCGGCGGAGCTGCTCTGCTACGGTACGGCCGTGGTAATCGAAAACGAGTAATCCGCCGGGACCATTGCTCGGCGAATCCTGACACCATAGGCGAGGGCTGTGCCATGTTGACCAAGCTGGTTCTGGCTACCAACAACCGGGATAAGATTCGCGAGATTCGGGAACTTTTGGCGGGACTGAAGATTGAAATTCTGACCGCCGCCGATTTTCCGGATTTTCCCGAAATCGAGGAAACCGGTGAGACGCTGGAGGAAAACGCCGTCCTTAAGGCGGAAGGCATCTATCGCGCCACTGGTCTGCCAGCCTTGGCCGACGATTCCGGGCTGGAGGTCGATTTTTTGGGCGGCGCGCCCGGCGTCTTGTCGTCCCGCTACGCCAGCCCGGGATGCACCTACGACGACAACAACCGCAAGCTGCTTGCGGCGCTGGCAGGCGTTTCAGGCAAGAAAAGGAAAGCCAGGTTTCGGTGCGTCATCGCCGTCTGCTTTGGTGATGGAGACACGGAAATGGTCGAGGGAACGGTGGACGGATATATCGCCGAGAAGAAAAGCGAATCTCTAAACGGCTTCGGGTACGATCCGGTTTTCTACTATCCCCCGCTGGGAACAACCTTCGCCGACCTCTCCCTGAACGACAAGAACCAGGTCTCGCACCGGGGGCGGGCACTGCGCCTGACGAGGACACTCCTGGAGCAGCGCCGGGGGAAGTGACGGATCCGCCGATTTCCATCCTCCCCCTGCAGAATCAGATACCATATTGACACGGCCGGGATTCGGGCCTAAATTGGGTGATTGATTCGGGGTGTAGCGCAGCCCGGTTAGCGCGCTTGCTTTGGGAGCAAGATGTCGGAGGTTCAAATCCTCTCACCCCGATTTTGTCGATGATAACGCCTTCGCCCCGTCCCGATAATTCATCACCCGACCATCATGGCTTCGGTTATCCGCGCGGAAAATTATCCTCAAGGTTCTCCCTGTGGCCTGGTCCCGGCGACTATGGCCTTGTCCAGCCCGACCCCTTCCCGGTAATTCCATTTGGTTGAGTTCCAGAATCTTCATAGATTGCGACATATCGAGATGAGACAAGCTTTGGGCAGGGTATGTATCCGACAATTCGTCTGAAGAAAGGGCGAGAGGCATCACTTCTCTCCCGTCACCCGTGGGTCTATTCCGGCGCGCTCGAGGCGGTTCCCGATGATATCGCTCACGGCGATTTGGTCAAGCTGATATCATTGAGCGGCCGGGTGGCCGCCATCGGAACCTATTCATCGCGATCGATGATCGCGGTCCGTATCCTTCATTTCGACGACGCCCAAATTGACCGCTCCTGGCTGGCCGCTCGCATCGACCACGCTCACCGCCGTCGACTCCTGCTCGGGATTGGCGGCGATCCCGGGACGACCGGATATCGGGTGGTGTTCGGCGAGGCCGATTCCCTGCCCGGTTTGGTGGTCGACCGCTATGCCGACATTTTGGTCATTCAGTTTTCAACGCTCGGCATGGAACGGCTTCGCGAGGAGATTATCAACGTCCTGGTCGACCTGTTTAAGCCGACCGCCATCTATGAAAAGAGCGAATTACCCTCGCGCGCCGAAGAGGGGCTTCCACCTGCGGCGGGACCCTGTTATGGTGACCCGCCCGATGTCGTTGAATTCCGGGAAAACAGCCGTCGCCATCTGGCTGATTTGCGAAATGGGCAGAAGACCGGCTTCTATCTTGACCAGCGGGATTTAAGGCAGGAAATCCATCGCCTGGCCGCCGGGCGAAAGATGTTGGACCTATTCTCCTACACCGGCTCGTGCGGACTGGCGGCCTTGACCGGAGGGGCAGCGTCCGTTCATTGCGTTGATTCGTCAGCGGCCGCGCTGGACCTCGGCCTGAGGCAAATCCGTTTGAACGCCGTCGATGATTCCCGCCTGACCTGCGAAGCCGGCGATGTCTTCCAATGGCTGGCCTCCCGAACGGATCCGGAATATGATCTGGTGACAATAGACCCGCCGGCATTGATCAAATCACGGCGGCATGCCGACGCCGGCCGCCGGGGATACCATTTCCTCAACCGGGCCGCCCTCCGCCTGATACGTGACGGAGGGATTCTGGTCACATCCAGTTGTTCTGCCTTCTTCACCGAGGAAGACTTGGCTATAACCCTGCGGCGGGCCTCCGAGCAAGTCGGTGTTGAACTAATCGTTCTCAAAATCATCCGGCAAGGCCCGGACCATCCCGTGTCGCTGTATTTTCCCGAAGGTTCCTACCTCAAATCCTTCGCGTGCCTCGTAAGGCGTTGACAGTCAACAAATAAACCTCCCGCCGGGTCTATCCGTTGACAAAGTAATGGCTTGCTAAGAAATACAGGATCAGGTATCTTTGCGCCTATTCGGGCCGCGAGATGATGGATTCTCGGCCGATAAGACCTGATAGAACTGATATGTCAGAGGACACTGACAACCTTCCTTCCCCCGACGGCGAGGAGTCGCCGCGATTCTGGCCACGCCTGCGCCAATTCCTCTTCGGAAAGCCGCGCGACATTACTGAATCGTCCATTTTTCACCGGTTGACCCTGATCCCGATCCTGGCCTGGGTTGGTTTGGGATCCGACGGTCTTTCGTCATCGGCTTACGGCCCGGAAGAGGCGTTCCGGGCCTTGGGGGATCACACTTACCTGGCTTTCGGTCTGGCGATCATGACGGCGCTCACCGTCATCATCATCGCCGCCGCTTATAGCCGCATAATCGAGGAATTTCCCTCCGGCGGCGGCGGATACTTGGTCGCGTCAAAACTGCTGGGTGAAAAGCTGGGCGTGATATCGGGCAGCGCCCTGCTGGTCGATTATGCCCTGACCATCGCGGTATCGATCACCGCCGCCGGTGACGCCCTGTTCAGTCTTCTGCCATTGGAATGGCAGTTTGTCCGCCTACCGCTGACCATGGCCCTGATATTGGGCCTGACCATCCTCAACATCCGTGGCGTGCGCGAGTCGGTCATCGCCCTAACTCCGATCTTCATTTTATTTCTGGTGACCCATGCAATTTTGATCGGGGTCGGTTTTTTCGCCCACATCGGCACCATGCCGGAAATCATCTCGCAGGGCACGCAGGCCTTCAATCGTGATTACCACGCGATCGGTCTATTCGCCCTGGTGTCGATATTTTTCCACGCCTACTCCATGGGCGGCGGCACCTACACCGGCATCGAAGCGGTTTCCAACGGCATGCCCATCATGCGCGAGCCGCGTATCCATACCGCCCGTCGAACGATGTTGTACATGGCGGTTTCTCTTTCCCTGACGGCGGCCGGCTTGATCGCCTGCTATATGCTCTGGGGCATCACGCCGGAACCCGGCAAAACCATGATCGCTGTCCTCGCCGAGCGGGTCGCGGCTACACTTCCGATGGGCGGGTCGTTTGTGATTCTGACCCTGATTGCCGTCGGCGCCTTACTGGTGGTGGCGGCGCAGGCGGGATTCATCGACGGTCCGCGGGTGTTGGCCAACATGGCCGTCGATTCCTGGGTGCCGCGCCGCTTTGCCACGCTATCGGACCGACTCACCACGCAAAACGGGATTGTCCTGATGGGTTTGGCCGCCCTCGTGCTGGTGCTCTATACCAGGGGCAATATCCATCATCTCGTGGTCATGTACAGCATCAACGTCTTTCTGACCTTTTCTCTGTCGATGTTCGGCATGCTGCGCCTTTGGTACGGTCGCAAGGGAAAGACGCATCGGAAGCGGCGCGTGACCCTGTATACCGTCGGTTTTATCCTGTGCGCTGCGGTGCTGGTCATCACCATCCTGGAGAAATTCACCCAAGGGGGATGGCTGACGGTGGTCGTGACCGGGCTCCTGGTGACCATTTGCTTTGCCATTCGGGCGCACTATCGCGCCGTGTCGGTACGTCTGGCCCGCCTAAATGAGGATTTCGCCGGCCTGCCCGTCGACGGTGTCAGCCTGCCGACGTGGCCCCTCGATCCCGAGAGGCCGACCGCTGCGGTCCTGGTCAGCGGCTATAGTGGCCTGGGATTCCATACTCTGACAAATGTCATGCATGTCTTCCCGGAACAATTCAGCAATATCGTCTTTCTGAGCGTCGGCGTTATCGATTCCGGCGAGATGAAGGGAGCGGAGCAGATCGAGGCCTTGCGCCATCATTCGGAAGAAGCCTTGCAGAAATATGTCAAGCTGGCGAACTACCTGGGGTACCCCGCCACCTATCGCCTGGCTCTGGGAACCGATGTCGTTGATGAGGCCACCAACCTGTGCTCCACGGTGGCCAAGGAATTCCCCAAGACAACCTTTTTCGCCGGGCAATTGGTCTTCCAGCAGGAATCATGGTATCATCGATTACTGCACAACCAGACCGCCTTTTCTATCCAGCGGCGGCTGCTCTGGGAGGGAAAAACGATGGTTGTCCTCCCCGTTCGCGTCCGATAGAATGGCCTCCCCTTTTTGGATTATCAGGCAAATCGAACGCCGAAGATCACCATCCTGCCCATGAAGACTTCCTTTGATGGACAGAAGCTCCGGCCGGTCGTGCCTCGAAGCAGCCGGCCTGCCGACACAATTGTTGCTGAATGACTCACTCACATATCAATACATCAGGCCCCCGTCCGAAACCAGAACGTCGCGACCGGGCAGATGACCTAAATGCGAAAGCGGTCGCCTGAGCGACCGCTTCCATTATTCGCAGGAAAAGCCGTGCCACTCACGGCTCGCTTGGCGTTCCCGCCCCCTATGCCTTCGGCGGGCACACCGGCAGAATGGTCAGCCGGCCGCAGACTCTGATGCGGCACAGACTCCGATCCTCCAACCCTGGAATAGGATCAATTAGGTAAAACATTCCCTCACCTCCTTTGGTGGCGAAAGGTACATACGGCTGTCAAAAACGAGGCCTTCCGGAAAATTAGCCTTATTGTCATCTATATGGATTTGAAACGCGGATGTCAAGGCCGATGTTTGGCAACAAATCGGCCGGCCCGGTCTTGGGCGGCAAATTTCCCTTTTGCCTCCCAAGACCCCACCCTATTACTATTCTTTCAGTACCGCCTCGCCGGTGGCAGTCCCGATACGGATTTTGGGGCCGTTTGTCCCCTTGGTGAATATTTTCCTGACATACCGATCCCCACTCCGCCGGAAATTCTCTTCGCTGTCAAATGCGTAGGGAGCCTCGATTACGCCGTCATGGATTTTGGCCTCAAATTTAAAGGTCCCCGTGACCTGATTTCCGGCAAAATCCAACAGCGCCGACCCGGAAGCCGACCCCAGGTCCAGATCGAACTCCGGGCTGCGAGCCAGCCGAACATCCACCCCGCCTGAAGCCGACGAGAAAGAACTGACATCGTCGATCGCAACCGCCAAGCCCCGCACGTCCCCCGACGCTGACGACAATTCGAATTCGCCCGAACACTCCTTGGCCGTTACGTTTCCCGAGGCTGAGCTGATACGAAAATATCCTTTGCAGTTGGACATCGTGATCTCACCCGAAGCGGTGCTGGCGGTAAAGCCTCCCGTCAGATCGCTCAATTGCAGATCGCCCGAAGCAGTGGAGAAATCAACCTCAATGCTTTCCGGCACGGTCAATATCCAGGTCGCGTTGCCGTTGGTGTTCCCCAGGATATGTTCGGTCAGACGGAGCGTCTTACCGCTCTCCTTGAAGTCAGTCTCAACATCTTCCGCCGGGGTATACCGATTTTGGACTTCAATCTGAATCTTGTCCGTCTTGGCCCCCGTAATCTCGACACTGGCGCTGACCGTCTCGATCTTGATCCGCTCTTTCTTCTCAAATGATCGCGTAATGTCTCGCTCTTTCCCACTCGACCCGTAGGCCGCGCCGATAACCACGGCCAGGATCAGCAACAGGGCGGCAAGTGCGCTACGTTTCATAATAACCTCCGTTTATGGTAACGCCATAAGTTTTTCGCGCGTGGATATTCCCGTTGATTTGCTATTTGTTTGACGATAAGACCGATCCAAAGGTTGCCTGTCGTCAACCGGGGCCGGGGCGCCCTACCCCCTAGGGAGTGTTGAAGAAGTTCGCACCGTCTTTGCGAGGAGCCCCGCTTCTTGCGGGACGACGTGGCAATCTCGATTTT
>CAZPEV010000160.1:4319-7653 GCA_964585635.1 uncultured Ignavibacteriales bacterium | reverse complement strand
GACCGCGCATGGCGTGAACGAAATCGGCCGCGACGGCAAAGGCGCCGGCGGTCAAAAGCTCATCAAGCAATTTTTCGCAAATCTCAATGGTATCCAGAGCCGGCTTATGGTCCGGCCATATCTGCAGCAGATCCAGCGATATTTTCACGGCCGCCCGATGGGGATCAAAGAAGCGGTTTTCCTCGACCAGGGCTTTGATTTCGACCTCATCCTCCTCCGCCAGACGCCCGCCGGCATGGGCCAGTAGCGCCATCGGATCGGGCTGATTGGGAGGGGAAGCCAATGATATGCCCATCTGCCGGCGCGCTTCGTCATTATCCTGGTTCGATTCCGCCGGGGCGGCCTCATCCTCCCGGCTGTGACGCTCCTCCAGCAGGATATTGCCGTAGACGATACCGGTCCCGGGGGTGTCGTCGGCCGAGAACGATGGACCGATCTCCTGAATTGAAATGCCATCATCGGCGTTGAGGGCGACATCCTCGATGGTACGGAAGGCGATGGTCGGACATTGCTCCTGCCACAAGAGCGATACCAGGTCGCGATCGGGAGAGCGGTCATTGAGATAGGTCCTGATGCTGTCGAGAAAGGCGGCAAAGTCGGTCAGGGTCAGACCCCGGCGGAATTCCAAATCGATGATTCCGGCCTCGTGAAACAGCCCCGCCAGCGCCTCTTCCCGGCTCTTGTCGGCGAAGACGACCGAATCCTGGCAGAGTATTTCTCCGGAACGGATGCCGAAGCGAAGGCCATCGTACTGGGCCACCAGGTCGACAAAGCGCGCCCCGACCGACGCGCGCATTTTGGCCGGCAGGGGATTGTCGGGCGGATAGAGGGTTAAAGCTTTGATCAGCTTCAGCATATCCCGGAGGAGCAGGCCGATATCGGCCGCGACTTCCCGCTGCACATGTTCGCTGATAAAATTAGGCATTTTCAGACCGGCAAACCGACCATTTATGTATTCAATTATCGGAGATACGGGAGGAAATATTAACCGCTACCGGCCGGCCTGGCCGGGGCTGAAGGGTATGAGCAAAGCCGGTTTCGTGGTATGGGCCAAAGCAAAGGCGGCGGCCGAAACCCCCAGTCCGATGAAGATCGGCTCGACGCCCAAGAGGTATTTCCCCTCAGCGGTACACTGCGGATAAAGCAGGGCCAGGGCCGTCAGGGCGGCCGACAGGATGATTGACACCAATGCTCCCCGTCCGGAGTATTGGTAGCGACCCCAATAGGAGGTCATGAGCGGAAGCAGAAGGGCCGACGTTCCGACCGATCCGAAGTCGTGCCAGATATTGACCACCGATTCCGATGACAAGGCAATGAAAATAGTGGCCAGACCGGAAATAGTCAGCCCGATGACGGTAAAATGCTTGATCCGAGTATCCTGAAATTTCTTGTAGCGCCAGACCAGGTCATGGCTGATGGTGGTACCGGTCAGGAAGATGTACGAATCGACGGTCGACATGACCGTGGCCACGATCGAAAGAAAAAACAAGCCCAACAGCCCGGTCGGAAGGAGTTCCTTGGCCAGGGCCGGGTAGGCCGCCACCGGGCTGTCCAGATTGGGCAGCAGCGCCCGGGCGTACAGCCCGCAACTGGTGGTCATAAAGTCGAAGCAAAACCAAAACAGGATCGAAATCCAGATTCCCCGGCGAGCCACCGCGACCGATTTCGAGGCGAAACAGCGCTGATAAAAGGCCGGATCGACCAGCGTTGTCAAGGCGATGATATACCAGATGGCGATATAGCCGGGGGGATTCCCGCCGGTGGCGGAGAAATGGGTCTGCGGCAGATGGGACTGCAGGTAAATCAATCCTCCCAGCTTGACCGCGGCAAAGGCAAAGAGGATAATGAAGCCGAGGTACATCAGCGAAAACTGCAGGATATCGGTCCAGACGACGGCGCGGAAGCCGCCGGTCATGACATGGAAGACGGAAAAGACGACGCCGCAAATGATGCCGATCCAGACCGGAACGCCGAACAACTGATGGCCCAGGATGCCGAGCATCAAGGCGTTGGCCACCGGCAGGGTGACGATGACCAGAACCGATGACCCGGCGGCGGCGGCGGCCGGGCCATACGATTTAAACAGGCGATCCGGGATGGTCATCTCGGGTGACGAACGGGCCCGGCGGACGATGAACATGGCGAAGATTGCCGCCGCCATATAATAGGGGACGCCGAAGACCAGCCAATTGGACAGACCGTACTTATAGGAAAACTCCCCCACACCGAGGATGCCGCCGTACCAGGTCGACACCAGCGAGGCGACGAAGGCCGGGAGGGTCAGTTGCCGTCCGGCCAAAATAAGGCTTTCTTGCGATTTCGCCCGCCAGCGCAGGCCCCACAGCCCTATCGCGACCAGGATGGCGAGGTAAATCGCCAGCGGCAGAAGGTCAAGCCAGCTCAATATCAAATGGTCAGCCTCAGCCGCGCAAACCAGCTTCGCTCCGCCCCCGGCCAGTACAGATACTGGTCATCCCACGAGGCATAATAACCGAAGGTCTCGAATCTTTGATTGAACAAGTTGTCGATCCGTCCTTCCAGCGCCAATTCTCCATCGTCCATGACGGAGCCGAGCTTGATTATCCCTTTCAGCGAGGAGACCGTGTACGGCGCCAGCGAAACATCCTCCCGCCATCCGCCCCGGTCGGCAAAGCGGCCGTCGAGGTAGGGAAACTGCCGGCCGACCGCCCGCAGGCAATATATGGCCGCGACCGAGCCATAGGTGTAGTCGAGCTTGAGGTTGGCCAGATAGGTCGGAAATTGCGGCACGGCGACGTCGCGCCGATGAACGACCGAGGTCTGCCCGGTGGACCAATCGTACAGAATCTGGTCGTACTTCTTGATCCAGTTGTCGTTGAAGGAGTAGTTGGCTTCGATCTTCAGGTCGTGCCGAAGCGTGACTGCCAGGGCGGTTTCGATGCCGCGATGAAGCGAGCGGTCGGCGTTGCCATAGGTCGGGAAGCCGTCATCGGTCAGGCCGCCGTCCGGCACGATTTCGTGTCGATATTCCATCCAAAACAGGTTGGCGTCCAGCGCCAGGCGGGTAGAGCGATAATTGAACCCCAGTTCGCAGTCGTACAGCCGCTCAGCTTTGACGGTCGGATTGCCGTAGAGGATCAGGCCATCCTTCTCTCCCAAGACCTCCAGCCGGGGATGGTCGCCGGGATCATCGGTGTCGTCGATCATGTCATCGTTTGGCTCGTGCGAGGCGATCGAAAATCCGCCGAAGGCCGAGAGCCGGTCGCTGAGGGCATAGGTGGCGCCAAGGCGGCGCGACAGGAACAGACAATGGATGCTGTAGATCCGCCGCGGATAGATACCAACAGAGGTATGG
>CAZPEV010000160.1:0-4309 GCA_964585635.1 uncultured Ignavibacteriales bacterium | reverse complement strand
GTGAACGTTGATATGCAGATAGCGAATTTGAAGGTTGGCGCCCAAGCTGAGACGGTCGGTCACCTGCTGCATGTGGGAAGCATAACCGGCCAGATTCTGATATTTGCCGAAATGTTCGTAGTATCGCCCCGGCTGATGAATATCCCGAAGCGACGGATCGAGGGCGGAGGCCCAGATTACTTCACCCCAATGCTCCGATTGAAAAAAGTAATACGAGCCGCCCAGAGCGCTGCGAAAGCGATCTCCGGTCAGAGCCGCCTGGCTGGACAGACCCTGCTGCCCCTTGACCACCCATTTGCGGCGAACCAGGTCGCTGGTCAGGCTGGAGTCGCTCAGGTTGTAGGCGTACAGATCATCGGCGGTTTTCAATTGCTCATAGTATCCCGATCCCCGGATGTAATAGAGGGTGTTGTAGAGTGTCAGCCGGTCGGTGAAGTTGTAGATATTGTGTAGTTCGAAATGCGGCTGGCTGAAGTTGTCGGTTTCGTTGTCGTAATCGTAGGGGTTGGCGCGGCGGTCGGTCCTTTCGGTGGCGCGGGTGATGCCGTCCCAGGCGGCGTGGGTTTTCATCGGGCCGCCGTACAGGTTCAGCGTCGTTATCATCTTGGGGTCGACTCTGCCGATCGACAGGTAATAGGCGGTGCCGTCGTACCAGGATTTTTTCCGATACCCGTCGGAGAACTGCTGAATCCAACGCCCCGACAGCGACCAGCCGTTGTCGAGCAGGCCGGTGGAATAGGCCACCGATGATTTGCGCATCAGACCGATCGTCGTTCCCTGCTGCAAAAAGCCGCCGTACCCGAACTCGCCGACAAACTGGCGTTCGCGCGACAAAGGGCTGGTCAGCATATTGATGGCGCCGCCAAAGGCCGCCTCACCGTACAGCGAGCCGCCGGAACCGCGCTGAATCTGAATGTTATCGACGCTGGCGGCGAAATCGGGCAGATCGACGAAATACAGGGCCTGGTCTTCCGGGTCGTTCAAGGGAATGCCGTTGATATAGACCGGCGTCCGGCGGGCGTCGAAGCCGCGGATTTTGAGATAGCTGTATCCCAATCCCCCGCCGGCGTCGGAATAGGCGTAGAGGTTGGGAGTCGTTTCCAAGAGAGCCGGCATCTCGCCGATGTCGAAGTCGCGTTGAATCTCATTGCGATCGACGGTGGCGAAGGCGATCGGCGTCTGCTTCTCAATCGCCCGTCCGGCGGTGACGGTGATCCCCTGCATGGGATAAACCTGCTCCACCAGGACGACGACGATGGAATCCTGGTCGGCGCCGACCCGGATTGTCCGGGGAACATAGCCCACGTGTGAAAAGGTCAGCGGATGTGAACCGCCCGAGGAAAGGTCGGCGCTGAAGCGGCCGTCAAGGTCGGTTTCCAGGGGGCTGTTCATGGCCGAAGACTGGACGGTCACATGGCTGATCGGCTGCCTGTCCTTGTCGAGCACCTGCCCATGCAGCAGGCGTTGCGCCGGAAGTCGGTCGGGGCAGGCGGCGGTCAGAAGCACAAGCGCCGAAAGGATGCACAATCGTTTCATGGCGTTCTCCTTTCATTGACACAAGCCGCCAACCCGGATAACTGGTGAAGAAAGCGGTGCAGGCTGCCGAGGCAACCCAATCCATTTCCCTACGCCGGTATTATCCGGATCAGGTTCCGGGGGTATGATCTCAGGCCGGTCAGGCCACCCCCAACGGATACTCAAGCCTATTCCCAAAAAGAAAACCGCCCGCCGTTGCAGGGGAGGGATTACGGCAGGCAGTTTGAAGAAATCTGGCGCCGTTTCCCTCCGCCGGCATTACCCGGATCAGGTCGTGAGGGTTTGTTCTCAGGCCAGACGGCCACCCCCAACGGCTTTCTTTTATGTCATTACATCGAACGACAATATATTTGCGGCCTCCAAAAAAGCAAGGGAATTATTGCCAGACCGGCCCTCTTCGTTGTAAATTATGGTAACGACAAACCGGAGGGATGGTTATGGCACAACCCGATGATAAAACAAAGATCAAAGACGAGGTGAAACGGTTTTATGGGGAAAAGGTTACCCCGCCCGAAGGCGCCGGGTGTTGCGGCGGCCTGCCCCCAGCCGGCATAAAGGCCGACCCGGCTCACTATTCCGATCGGCGGCTGGCGGATTTGCCGAAAGGGTTGACCCTGACCTCATTTGGCTGCGGCAATCCGGTCGACTTTATGAAGATCAAACCGGGCGAAACCGTACTGGATCTCGGCTGCGGCACCGGACTGGATCTCTTTCTGGCGGCGAATAAAGTCGGCTCGAACGGACGGGTGATCGGCGTCGATATGACCCCGGCCATGATCGCCCGCGCGCGCGCGAATGTCGCCGCCGTCGGCGCCGCCAATATCGAGGTGCGCCAGGGGGAAATGGAGCATTTGCCGGTCGACGACGGCAGCGTCGACTGGGTCATGTCCAACTGTGTGGTAAATCTGTCGCCGGACAAAGGCCGGGTATTTGCCGAGATTTTCCGGGTGTTGCGGCCGGGGGGGCGGATGCTGGTGTCGGACATCGTTACAATCGGCCAACTCTCCGAGGCCGTCCGTACCGATATGAGGCTTTGGGCCGGATGTATCGCCGGCGCCCTGGATGAAGGGGAGTTCCTCGATCAGGCCGGGATTGCCGGTCTTGCCGAAGTCCACGTCGTGGACCGATTCCTGTATGACCGGCAGCAGTTGACGGCTTTTATAAGCGGCTGCTGCAGTTGCGGAACCAAGAGCGAAGCGGCGGTTCCTCCGTTGGAAAGCCTGGCGGGCAAGATCGCTTCGGCGAAAATTTTCGCCCGGAAGCCGGAGAAGTAAGTGTCGGGGGTGACAACCCGTTATGTCGGCGGCATCGTCCTGGCGGCGCTGGTGTCGGCCACCGGGCTTGCGGCTGCTCCCCTGAACGTCTCCGACACGGCCATGGAGCGCTTTCTGCAATCGCCCTTCCAATTCGATTATACGACCGTTACCGATGCCGCCTCGTTGCATAACCTGGTCACGGCCCTTGACCACGAACTGGCGGTCATCTCCTGCCGGCAGGTGGAGGAGTTTCTCCGGGCGCCGGGCGACTCCGCCGTCTCGCGCGATTTTCGCCAGGGGCTTGAGGATCGCTATCGGACAATCATGACGGACGGCTTCCTGTTCAAGAAGCTCGCCGACTGGCGGGGGACGATCGCCGACTCGACGGACGGCGCGTTCATCGATCTTGTCCTTCAGCAATATGAAGAACGGCAGGTCGATCCGGCGGTGATCCGTGACGCGGCCGAACTGGCGCGCAGTATCGCCGATCGGCTCTACGGTTTTGTCTTCTCCGTGGATCAAAAACGGTTTGACGCCCGGCAGGCGGCCGGCATCATTGCCGACAGCGCCGGCAGCGACCTCGCCCGCCGATTATATCGATTACAGAATGATTCCGCCAGGACCTTGGGCGGCCCTGCCGCCCAGCTCTACCGGATGTACAATCGCATGGGCCAAAGCCACGGTTTTCGGACGTCGCTGGACTTTACCCTGTCTCGATATGCTTTGGCGCCGTCGACCTGGCTCGTCGTCGCCGATTCGCTGACAAGATTGACTGAGGCGGAGTACGGCCGCTGCCTGGAGTCTTTTCGGGCGCACAGCGGCCGGAGCGATCCGGCCTTGTTTGAAATTGACCGGTATCTGCATGAGGGGGCGCAACTGCCCGATAGTTTCTTTACCGTTGCCAAGGTTGACACGGCTGTCGCGGCCATCTTCAGGCGCTGCGGTCTGGATTCACTTCTGGGGCGGCTGACCCTCACGGTGGTCGATTCCGCCTCATGGGAGGCGGTGGCCGTGCGAGTCGATCCGCCGTACCGCACCCGTCTGCTCGAAGGTGCCGGCGGCGGATTTGAATTCTATCGCCGCCTGGTGACGGAGGCGGCCCGGGCGTTGCCCTGGGTCTTTGCCGACAGCGCGCTGCCATCCCTGTTGCGCGACTATCCCTTGGGCACTGAGGAAATGCTGACGGCGACCTTCGAGCAGATCGCGCTCGACAGCGCCTTTCTGGTGGATCGATTGGCCGTCCCGTCCCCGCTGGTCAGCCGTTGTGCCGTCTTTGAACGCTGGCAGACAATATTCCGTATCCGCCAGGTGACCCTTTTCTATTATCTGGACTATTACCTTTCGAAGGACGATGCGGCTCGTCCCGATTCTCTCTACTGGTCATTGGAAAGCAGGCTTTTGGGAACGTCTGACAGTACCGGTCAATGGATCGAAACCCTGATCACCGGCGAACTGCAGAAGTATCCCAAATGGCTGGCGCATATCTTCAGCCGGACCAAGTTGTCGGAGATGCTGCG
>CAZPEV010000159.1:0-7653 GCA_964585635.1 uncultured Ignavibacteriales bacterium | reverse complement strand
GGGTGTGTTACCTATCTTTGGGGCCTTTTTCAAAACCCTAAATTTCGCTATTGCTCGGCGCCCCCCCCCTGGGGGGACGACGTGGCAATCTTGATCATTTGTGCTTGCTGCACGCCCTCATGCGCCAAGGCCGGGTACCTCATCATTTAGGGCCTATTGAAAAACCTCAAATTGTGCTTGGCGCACGCCCTCGTGCGCCAAGGCCGGGCACCCCATCATTCAGGGAGTGTTGAAAAAGTCCCCCACCGTCATTGCGAGGAGTCCCGCCCCAGGCAGGACGACGTGGCAATCTCGCTTTAGCTGTTCGGGCTGCGGGTAGGTCGGCGTTCCGAGTCCCGCCACTTGGCGGGACGAGAAACCCGACACCCACATTTGCCCGAAAAGGTCTTGGCTTTGTGCTTGCCGCACGCCCCCGTGCGAATTCTGTCCTTGACACCTGATATTGGGGTCTTATCTTAAAGGAGTAACTCATAGCCTTGCTGTGGGCGGGTTCGCACCGGGCACTGAACGACAATCTATACCCATGTCCTCAGCCATGAACTGGCGGTCGTTAGCAGTCCTGTGGATAGGCTTTGACGCAACCCATGGAAGTTGTTTGTGACAAGCACACGCCCTTGTGCGCCAGCGATGTGCTTAATGACAATGCGCTCGTGCACCGGCTGCGAAATGATTATTAGTTTGTAGGAGGGAATGATATGACGGTTTGGCGTGTCCATTTGCGTCCCGATGCAAACAAGATTGATCCTGTTGAATTTTGTCTTCGGCAAAAGGTTGTTGGGATTGGCTGGCGTGTTTCTGCGAAGCCCGCTGATATTGATGCATACTTATCTCTTGGAAGAAAGGAATATGGTGATGCCGGTTGGTACAAAGCGGCCAATGCCATAGGGTTGAGGATGGCTGTTGGCGATCTTGTCTGGGTTCGAGATTTTTGCGGTGCGTACTATCTTGGAAGAATATCGGGCGAATGGGAATACCGTGATGATCCTGAAAACTTGGAGGCTGACATTATCAATGTTCGTTCCTGCGAATTCTTCCTCGTTGCAACCATTATTGCCGGAAAGATCGTCAATTGCTTCAGGCCATCAGCAACAGTTCAACAAATACACGATGACACTTCGAAACTATTTTCGACCATCGTTTATAACCAATTGACTGATGGCGATCTTCCATATATACGGCCACCGAAGATTGATATCTTCAGCCTCCTCTCAGATGTAGATTTGGAAGACGTTATCGGGTTGTACCTTCAGCACACGAAGGGGTTGTTATTCGTTCCAAGTTCTCGGTCTAGGCAAAATACGACCCCATTTTACGAATATCAGCTTGTAGATGCCAAATCGGGGCCACCGGCATACGTTCAAGTAAAGAGCGGCGACATCAAACTTAATCCAAACAATTACTATGACTTCCCGGCCAAGCCCTACAAGTTCTACTTGTTCAGCCCAGCGGGATATACCAGCACGTCAACAAGTGAGCACGTTGTCTGCCTGGATCGCGCAGACATTCAATTATTTTTGGATTCTGCCCGGCATTTCTTGCCTCTCAACATTTCGACATGGCTTGACAAGCGGGATGAACTTACCGGAAGACAATGAATACTGTGCTTGGCGCACACCCGCGTGCGTCAAGGATATGCCTGTATGCAAGGCGCTGGTACACGAGGGCGCGCGCCAGCTAGGAATTATTGTTGGGCCCAAACGGAGGACAATATGGCGTTACTAAAGTGCAAAGAATGCGGCAAAGAAATAAGTGATACCGCAAAGACATGCCCACATTGCGGTGCAAAATTATCCAAAGGCGTCGGATGCTTAGGTATAGCATTGACAATAATCGGTATTTTATTTGGCTTATCTTTACTCTTGATAGTGATAGGACAAATAAATCAAAATAACAATCGTTCAGCAAAATTGGTTGAAAGTGAATCGAATATCTCCGCACTATCTGCAATAAAAGCAAATAAGAGCAATATCCAATTCGAGGTCCTGCGCCAATGGGATATCCCTAACAATGGCTTTGGTATGGAAATACTAGTTGATGAAAAGGCCAATAAAGCAGAAGTTGTTCATTTGGCGGAAGCCATTAGAAGTCAATATCTTTCGAAATATCTTCTAACCGTATCAATATTTGATGCACGAGAAGCTTGGGTTAATAGATTGAATGAAAGCTATCCGGAAGAAAAATACTTCAAACATTATCTTGTTGAACTGATCAGAAATCAGAATTCCGGCTATGATGAAATACAGTGGACTGCAAAGAACAGAGATCATTGAGGCGGGTGCCCCGGGATTTTCAACCCCCTGGTTCGGTGATCGCCGGATGGCCCGACGGCGGGCGGGCCGGTTATTGCTTAATCTCGATTTCGCCACAGAATCGATGGTGATCGCTACGCCGCCCCTATATATATGGGTGCCTTCACCAGTGGCTATAATCATGTCTGCCGGAAATGGTCATTCCGGGGCCAAACAACCCCGCAAAATCATCGCCATGACAGCAGACCGAACTACAAAAGACAGAGAAATGAGCAAACGGACCCAATTCCCGATAACTCCAACACCGCCATAATAGTCCAACGAAATTTCGCATCAAATCCCGGCGCAAGTCGATGCGAAACTTCCATCGATTCAACCTTCTTTGCAATCGGAGTCGGTTACTGTGCGAGGTCATTGTGCGCGGCTGGTGGTTGCCATATTTTCAAACATAACCTCTGGGTGGCACCCACAAGCTTCGGCTTGGGGGTGATCTGCCAAAGCATTCTGTGCGTGGCCCGCCGCAGGCGAACGACGGGTGAGATTCCCTTTTTGTCACCCGACCTCTACTTGTTCCTCCTATGCGTCACCATCACACCGGCCTGCGCCGTCGGCATGATCCGCACCTGATGGATATTCACATGCGGCGGCCGCGTCACGCAAAACAGAATCGCCTCGGCGACGTCGGCCCCGGTCAAGGGCGTGATGCCCTCGTAGGTCTTCTTGGCCCGGACGGTGTCGCCATGAAAGCGGACGATGGAAAATTCGGTTTCGATCATCCCCGGATCGACCGTCGAGACGCGGATAGGCGTATCCACCAGGTCAATCTGCATCCCTTTGGTGATGGCATCGACCGCAAATTTGGTGGCGCAATAAACGTTCCCGCCGGGATAAACCTCATGCCCCGCAATCGAGCCGATGTTGACAATGTCGCCATGTCCCCGCTTCACCATGCCGGGAATCACCACCCGGCTGACATACAGCAACCCCTTGACATTGGTGTCGATCATCTCCTCCCAGTCGGACAACATCCCCTCGTGCAGTTTGCACAGGCCGCGGCTCAGCCCGGCGTTGTTGACCAGGATATCGACCGCCTGCCATTGTGGTGGGAAGGCGTTGATCTTGGCCTCGACCTCTTTCTGGTTGCGAACGTCAAGGCCGAAGCAATAGCTCTCAGTTCCAAACTTGGCCAAAAGCGCCTGCCCCAGCTTCTTCACCCGTTCCTCGCGGCGGGCGCAGAGGATCAGTTTGGCTCCCTCGCGCGCGAAAAGCTCGGCGCAGGCCAATCCGATCCCGGCCGACGTCCCGGTGATAAAGGCGATCTTATCTTTTATGGATGGCATACAGTCATTCCTTATTGTTGAATCGGTCTATTATGCAGAATGTATGCGAAAGCCGGCCGACTGTCAAGATGCGAGGGCGATACATCCCCGGATCACATCTTGAAATAGCTGGGACCGTAAACCAGCGTCGCCCCGAAATGCCCGGTGATGCCGACCAGGATGGCATTCACCAGCAGCGCCAGATGATACCATCGCTTAAGCCCCTCCCGGCCGGGGCGCTCGCTCAGGTAACCCAGCGCCGCCGACAGCAGCGTGCAGGCGCCGGTCCACAGCGCGAACGATCCGTGCCATTCGACGTAGTCGGCCAGGATGGCGGGGAACGACGACGTCGCCTCCGCCGACTGCCCGAACAGCACAGCCACGACGGCCGAGGCAAGGGCGAGGTAGATGAGCCGAATCGAGATGGTATCATAGACAGGCTTCTTTCGAGAGATCGCCAGCAGCGAAAAGAAGGCCGCGCTGATGATCAGCGCGATCGGAAAATGGATCACGAGCGGATGAAGCTTCCCGGCCAACCGAATCAGGTACGGCTCGCCGCCGCCGCTTGCGGGACGATTCGGCGACGCCGTCATCGCCATACCGGACATGTCCGGCCTGACCGTGTCTGCCCGGCCGGGGAGAGAGTTTGGATTCGGGGTGGAGGCTTTGAATTCCGGCAGATTGGCCAAATATGCGCCGGGATCGGCCAGGAACTGACGGCGGCATTTGGTGCAGCAGAAGTAAACCCGGCTCCCTTGATAATCGACGAAGATCGTCGAATCGACCTTCTGGTCGGTCAGCACCGGGCAGTATTCATTGGCCAATATAGGATCGCAAAGAACGCCCAACATAAGAGTCAAAAGGAGAAGCAAGCCCATGACAAGAGCTGACTGCTTTTCGAAGCTTGACCTCATAATCGCCTCCGCAAGATTATGTCTCTTTCATATTCCACTGATGCCGGTTCAAAGCCGCCTCCGGAAAGATATATCTATTCGGCGCCGCGGAACAAGCAAAAACGGCCGCTTCTCCCGCAGCCGCCGTACCCTCGGGCGGAAATCCTATATCTTGCCGTAGGCCCGACCGTTCCGAATGGCATCCCTGCCAAATCATTTCCTACTTCATGCTGGGCTTGGTGTCGGGCGCGGCCGGCTTGTCCATCTTGGCCAAGTAACCCTTGGGGTCTTTGTCGAAATCGGCAACGCACTTCTTGCAGCAAAAGTAGATACGCCGTCCCTGGTAGTCGACAAAGATAGACTTATTCTCCAGCTTCTCTCCCGACACCGGGCAGGTGGTCTGGATGTTTTCGAACAGCACCCCCTGTTCGGCCGCCTTCTTGAAATAGGTGTCGGGATCGGCCTTAAACTTCGGCGGGCACTTGCTGCAGCAGAAGTAAACTCGCTGACCTTGCAGGTCAACATAGACGGTTGAATCTATTTTGCCGCCCATAACCGGGCATTGGGTCTGTGGCTTGAGCTGCTTGGGTGCAGCCTTGGCGATATCCTTGGCCGCTTCGGCGGCGAAGATGCTCGCGGATGCAATAAGCATGATGCCGACAATGGCTGGAATCAGATGCGATTTCTTCATGATAGCACTCCTGGTTATCGTTCTATACTGTAATAAACAAGCTTATCAAATCTTCGGACGTACGGAGTTATACGCATCGGGCGATTTGAACGACGATAAAAAACACAATATATTGATCGGCAAGAAGATAGGCTCCTGCCGGGCGGGCCGTCCGGGCCGAGAAGGAATAACAGCCGTCTCCAAACGAGGGTCCTGTTGAAAAACCTTGCTGGTGCAGTTGTGACAGGGCTTGCGCCGCTGAGGGTCCGCCAGTGGCGTGTGACCTGCCGCCGTCCGACAACATACAAAGGCTATCATTGTGGAGAAGATATGGGCCTTGCCCGGCCTGGGGCTCCGATTCGCGCGTCCTCTATTTCGAACGACGCGATACGGCTATGGGGAGCGTCACCGAAATCTGGCGGATCGGCGTCTCGGCGCCATAGACGCGGCCTCGCTGCATGCCCGAAAAACCTGCGACACTCGAATCGGGGAGGAGGGGCGCAGCGCCCCGGTTCACTTGACCAGGAGTCTGTTGTTCAGCGATATCCCCTCATGCTGCTCCCATTGTTTGGAGACGCAGCGGCAGAAGCCATGGAATATGGCGCAGACGCCGCCCATCAGCGAAAAGATACCCCAAAACAGCGGGCGACCGAAGATATTCGCCAGGGTCGGCTCGGAATGGGGCAATAGGAAAATTCCCCAGGTAATCAGGTACGCGCCGATGACAATGCAGCTATGACCGAAGACCAGCGTCGACACGCGGCCGGGGTTAAGGGCCAGATAAACCAACGCCGCGCCGATGACCAACGGCACGATGCCGCCGATGCTCATGGAACCGATAATGCCCCAGATGCCCAGCGCGATAAGAGCCACTCCCAAGGCCGCCGTTATTCTGCTTGGTTTCATGATGGGGATTCCTTTCTCACTATACCATACGGTACGGTCATCGTCTGTTGAGGTTTCGTATTATTTCGTCCGCTGCGAGGACGTGACCCGCAACGCCGCAATCCTTCCTATACGGCCGGCATCCGTCATAGTTGCACAATAAGAAAAACGATCACCGAATGAAATCCCCCATCCACCACGAATGGGGTGCCCCGGCCCTCCGGGCCGGGAAGGAATGACAGACATTCCCAGACAGGCTTGGTGATGGCAAACGTTTTCGTGTGCGGTCCGCCTCGCCGGATCCTCGTCCGCTGCACACAAGACTCATACCATTTCACTCCCGCGCACGGGAGTGTTGAAAATATCCCCCCAGCGTCTTTGCGAGGAGCCCCGCTTCTTGCGGGACGACGTGGCAATCTCCATTTTCATAGGGGAACCGAGATCGCCACGACCCGCCACGGGCGGGTCTCGCGATGACGAGTTTGAGGTTTTTCAACAGGCCCGCCCGCGGGAGTCCAGGGAAATCTACCTAGAAAAGATGGTTTCCCGCTTGACGCGGGAATGACAGAATGGAGGCTTGTGATGATTCCTGCGGCGTCAGAACCCTTTCCTTACGCCCAGCAAATGAATTGCCGTCGGGAAGCCCCCACCGGCTGGCCGGCCGCGCGGCAGAAACTGGGGAATATGCAACCACCCCTTGTCTAATTAATGAATTATTGTAATTCTATTCGTAGGGGCGCGGTTTCCGCGCCCGGTGGGAAATCGCCTTGGCGGGGTCATGCGGTCTTGGATGTGATTGTTGGTTCATGCGGTCCGGGCAACCCGGCCCCTGCGAAAGAAATGGCCTAAATATTGCAGGGGTTTTCAACACCTGGTATTGACCCGAAATCCGGCAGGCGCGCGGTTTCCGCGCCCGCATTCCTACGCATCGAGATTATATTCATCGCTGACCCACCTGGCGGGATTGTTGATAATATATTCGCGGGCCCGATTCAAATCCTTGTCGTTGCGGATAACATGTTCATAATAGTTTCGTTGCCAAATCCTTCTGCCGACTGTGCCCAAAATGCCATTTATCCGCTTAGTTGATACATATTTTGAATATGCGACGATTCGTCCCACGGTTGACCTCTTGCTGCACAACTGGGGATCGGGGCTGCCTTCTCCAATAATCACGAATATACAATGAATATGATTCGGCATTATGACCTTAGTGTCCATTTTCATATCGGGGAACCGCTGTTCCGTCTCCTGAAGAACCATATCGACCAACTCACCTTCGAGGGTCAGCGTCATGGTACCATTCGCAATTTGACCGAGCACGGAGGCGTGATTGTTGGTGCATATAGTGACAAAATAAGCGCCTGGGGCAGAGTAGTCGAATTCCCGAAGTCTGATCAATTTCCGCTTTGGCATCATGTCTCGTTTAGATGGCATTGGCGTCCCGCCCGTACTGGCGGCACAATAATATACGACTATAGGTCATGTGTCAATTAATTATTGGTCAGGCGACGAATGATGAGCCGGAAAGGACGGCGGAAAGAACAGATCCGGCAAGACGGGCCGGGCAACCCGGCCCCTACGAAAGAAATGGCCTAAATATTGCAGGGGTTTTCAACACCTGGTATTGACCCGAA
>CAZPEV010000158.1:2561-7690 GCA_964585635.1 uncultured Ignavibacteriales bacterium | reverse complement strand
TACTGACCACCAGCGCCGGCAAGATCTGGGGGAGGCAGGTCATCGGCGCTTCCTGACCCATTTCCGGCTGGATATGATGATTGAACGGATTGAGGAAACGTTGCGGATGGTGGCCGGCGGATGATGCGGGAATTCGCCAAAGCGCTGGAGCATGGCTTTAAGCGCTGCGTCTTTGCCGTCGCCTCGCTGATGCTCCGAAAGGGGCGCCGCGACTTCACCGTCATCGATGCAGCCGCTCTGCGGCGGGTGCTGTTCATCCGCCCCGAAAAGCTGGGGGATATGATCATCTCGCTGCCGGTCTTTGAGAATCTCAAGCGATTGTACCCGCACCTCGAGTTGTACATCATCTGTTCGCCGCGCAACGTCGCCATCATCCGCGGCGACAGTCGCCTGGCCGGCCATTTTCTCTACACCAAGCGGCTGTGGCGGGACCTGGCTGCCCTGCGGCGCATTCGCCGGCTGAAGGCCGACGCCGTGGTTGACATGATCTGCGATGATTCCGTGACGGCGCTGCTGCTCAGCCAGATCAGTTCCCCGTCGGCCTGGCGAATCGGCGTCGGCAAGCGGCGCTTCCGGGATTACTATGATTTTAACTATGAGTACCGGATGGGCGATGGCGCTCACGTCATTGACAACACGCTGAAGCTTCTGACGGCCTTCGGCATCGACACCGAGCGTCTGGAGCGGCACGTGCCGCCAACCCTGCCGGTATCGGCCCGAGAAACCGCCGATCGATTCTTGACTTCGATAGAGGGTGCCGCAGCGGATGGCATCATCGGCCTTAATATTTCCGCCGGTCGGCCGACGCGCGTATGGCAGTCGGAGAAAAACGAGCGACTCATCGGCCTCTTGCTCGACCGTTTTCCCCACTGCCGGGCGGTTATCAGCGCCGATCCCCACGAGCATGACCGGGCGGTGGCCCTGGCGTCCCGGTTTCGGTCGCGAGTCAGGCCGATTCCGCCCGGTCTGGATCTGCTTGAGGTTTCCGCCATCATCAGCCGGTTGTCGCTGTTGATTACGCCGGATACCTCGCTGGTGCATATCGCTCGCGCTTTTCATGTCCCCGTGGTCGGCCTGTACACCCGGTTTGGGAAGAACTATGAACTCTGGCGGCCATTCGATCAAGATGGCGGGACCGTCATTTCCGGGAACGACTATAACATCTTTGACATCGAGGTCGAGGAGGTGTTTGACACCGCCGCCGCCCTGATGCCGACGGGAAAGCCATGACCAGACTCTCGGCCATACTCATAACCAAGAACGAGGAGGCCAATATCGAGCGCTGCCTGCGCTCGGTGGCCTGGGTCGATGAAATCATCGTCGTCGACTCCGAATCGACCGACGCCACGGTCGAGATAGCCCGCGGTCTGAAGGCGCGGGTGTATCGTCCGGAGTGGACAGGATTCGGTCCGGCCAAGCAGTACGCTCTCGACCAGGCGACTGGGGATTGGGTGCTGTCGATCGACGCCGACGAGGAAGTATCCTTCACGTTGAAAAATGAGATCAAGCAGGTGCTGGAAAATGATTCCCCCCGCGACGGCTACCTGATACCCCGCAAGACTCAGTTTCTCGGCCGCTGGATTTTGCATTCCGGCTGGTATCCCGATTATGTCTTACGGCTCTTTCGCAGGAGATCCGGCCGCTTCACCCAGGCGCTGGTTCATGAAAAGGTCGAAATCGACGGCGAGGTCGGAAGGCTGAGCAATCCCCTGATGCATTATTCCTACCCCACCCTTGAGGATTATGCGCATAAGCTGGATCAGTACTCGACGCTGGGCGCCAGGGAGCTATTCGCGGCCGGCGTGCGCTTCCATCCCTTCCAGTTGATCACCAAGCCCGTGTTTTCATTTGTGCGCAAGTTGATCTTCCAGAAAGGGTGGCGTGACGGCTGGGAGGGATTTCTCATCGCCTATCTCACGGCCACCGGCACGATGCTGAGGTACGCCAAGCTGCGGTCGCTCTATCTTGATTCCCGGAAAATGCCATCATCCGGCCCATAGGAATTATGACTGAACCGTCGATCCTGCATATCGATACGGGGTCTGCCTTTCGCGGCGGCCAACGGCAGGTGCTGCTTTTGGTCGAGCAATTGCGTGACCGAGGGATACGGCAGGCCGTCGCCTGCCCGCGGGGCAGTGAGCTTACCAAGAGAATCACCGGGATTCCGGTCATCGCACTATCGCCCTATTCTCTCATTCGCAAACTGCATTTTCGTCGCCTCGTGGGGGCCATGGCCGACCATGAGGTCAACATCGTTCATGCGCATGACGGGGAGGCGCACACCCTGGGACTGCTGGCGAAATCGGCCAGGCGGGAAATCCGCCTGGTTGTCACCCGCCGGGTGGTGTTTCCCGTATCAAGCCTCCTGAGCGCGCGGTTCAAGTACCGTCGCGCGGTCGATCACTATATCGCCATCAGTGAAGCGGTGGCGGCATCGCTGCGGGGGATCGGCATACCGGCCGGTAGAATAACGTTGATCCACTCCGCCTTCGACCTGGAGGCCATCCATTCGGCGCCGACCGGCTGCCCGCTGATTACCGATATCATCCCTAAACATCGGTATCTCATCGTTACCGCCGGAGCCTTGACCAGGGAAAAGGATTTTGCCACCGCGATAGAAGCGTTTGAATTGGTTCTGGGGAGCGTACCCGGGGCGGCCTTGCTGATCTTTGGGGAAGGGCCGCAGGGAGGCAGGCTGGTGGAAATGATCGTCGACCGGCAAATCCCGAACGTCTATCTTTTCGGACAGCAGGAACCATTGGCGCCGATTCTTAAGGCCTGTCATCTGTTTCTGTTGACTTCAATCAGCGAGGGCTTGGGCAGCGCGGCAATCGAGGCGGCGGCCTGCGGTTTGCCGCTGGTGGTGTCCAAGGTCGGAGGATTGCCCGAAATAGCCGCACACAACTTCAACGGCATTACCTGCTATCCCGGTCAGCCGCAATCATTTGCGGATGCCATGATCGATCTGCTCAGCCATGAGGAAAAGCGCCGTGCCATGGCGGCGCATGCCCGTGAAAAAGCGGCTGAATTTGACCTCCGGAAGACAATCCCCAAAACGGTCGATCTCTACAAGAGAGTGCTTGGGGAATAAACCGAAAACGTATATTATCATCATATGCTCAACTTGGCCGAATTCATTATCCAGATTGAATCGTTCAACGCCAATGTCAACATCCCATTGATCCGCAAGGCGTATGAATTTTCCGACAAAGCCCACGCCGGCCAGAAGCGGGAATCGGGCGAGCCATACATTACCCATTGTCTGGAAGTGGCTTTTATCCTGGCCGAGCAGCATCTCGACTCGACGACGATCGCGGCCGGGCTGATTCATGACGTCGTCGAGGATACCCCGGTCACAATTGAGGATATCCGCAAGGAATTCGGCGATGAGATCGCCCTGTTGGTCGACGGCGTCACCAAGCTGGGTCAGGTCAAATTTCTGTCCCGTGAAGAAGAGCAGGTGGAGTTCTTCCGCAAGATGCTGCTGTCGATGGCCCGTGACATCCGGGTCATCCTGATCAAGCTGGCCGACCGCCTTCACAACATGCGGACCCTGCAATTCATCGACCAGGAACGCCGCCTTCGTATCGCCACCGAAACGAAAGAGGTCTACGCGCCCTTGGCCAACCGGTTTGGCATTGCCCGGATCAGGACGGAGCTTGAGGACCTGGCCTTTCGCTTTCTCTATCCGGCGGAATTCGAGGAGATCGCCCGAAAGATTGAAATGACCCGGCAAGAGCGGGAGGAGTATATCGAGCAGGTCAGCGGGCCGATCAGAAAAGCGCTGATCGAAGAAGGCATCAAGGTGGCGATATCGGGCCGGGCCAAGCATTTTGACAGCATCTTCCGCAAGATGAAATCGCGCAGCCTTCCGCTGGAAGAGATTTACGACCTTCTGGCCATCCGCATCCTGGTCTCGACCAAACGGGAGTGTTACGAGGTCCTGGGCGTGATCCATACCCTGTGGAAGCCGGTGCCAAATCGCTTTCACGATTATATCGCCAATCCCAAGCCAAACGGATACCAATCCTTGCACACGACCGTTTTCGGCCCCGGGGAGCGGATGCTGGAAATCCAGATTCGCACGCATGCCATGCACCACGTATCGGAATACGGCATCGCCGCCCACTGGCTCTATAAAGAGGGGCGGCAGGAGATGGACAAGGCCGACAAGCAGATGAGCTGGCTGCGGGAAGTCCTCGACTGGCAGAAGGACATGACCAATCCCTCGGAGTTTTTGGAGTACCTCAAAATAGACCTCTTTCAGGAAGATATATATGTCTTTACGCCGGGGGGTGATCTGGTGCACCTACCGGCGGGATCGAGCGCCTTAGACTTCGCCTTTGCCATTCACAGCCAGATCGGCCTCAAGACCTCGGGGGCCAAGATCAATGGAAAGATTGTGCCTCTGGGGACGACGCTCAATTCGGGGGACGAGGTTTCCATTCTCACCAATCCCAATCAGACGCCCTCGCACGACTGGCTGCGGATGGCGCGGACGTCGCGGGCCCGTTCCAAGATCAAGCGCTGGCTCAAGCAGCAGGGTTTTGAGCAATCGCTTAGTCTTGGAAATGAGATGCTGGAGCGGGAGCTGAAGAAGATTCACCTGAATCTTCCGGCCCCGTCGATTCTGGAGGATATCGCCCAAGGGATGGGATTTCTTTCGACCGAGGCCATGCTGGCGGCAGTCGGTTCCGGTTCGCTCTCGGTCCAGCACGTACTGACCAAGATCAACCCGGAGCAGATGCCGGAGGTCAAGCAATCGCTGGTCAAGCGCTTCATCGACACGGCGCGCGGCGGACGCGGGATCAAGATTCAGGGCATGGGGAACATGATGTTTCGATTCGCCGGCTGCTGCCAGCCGGTTCCCGGGGAGCATATCATCGGTTTCGTCACGCGCGGTCGCGGCATTACCATCCACCGTGCCGACTGCAGCACCGCCCAGGAGTTATCGCAAAACCCGGAGCGGGTGGTGCCGGTCGAGTGGGATGTCGATAAAGATCAGTCGTTTATCGTCAAGCTCGACATGTTTCTGGAAGACCGCAAGAACATGCTCCGGGACATCACCCAGGTGATTGCGGACGCGGACGCCAACGTCCGGGGCGCGGAGATTTCGGGCCAGGGGGGGG
>CAZPEV010000158.1:0-2551 GCA_964585635.1 uncultured Ignavibacteriales bacterium | reverse complement strand
GGTGTCGGATCGTTCGTGGTTGAGATCAAGAACCTCTCCCACCTCAATCGCGTCATCGACAAGGTGAAAAAGGTGAAGGGCGTCATTGCCATCGAACGGGCCAAGGGGGCCGATCTGGAATCATTTGCCGGGCCCGGCGACGGCAACGTATCATGAAGTAAAGAAAAAGGCGCGGAGTTGCCATTATGGCCATAAAACAATGTCCCAAGTGCGGCGGACTGATCACCGGCGACGCCAGGTTCTGCCCCGCCTGCGGCTATCCGCTGGGGGGGAAGCGTCCCCTCGGGCGCTATTCGGCCAAAGATCAGGTTATCATTATTGTCATTCTGCTGGTGGCGGCCGCGGTGTATATGATCTGGCGTGGGGTGGGGCCGAGCCGGAACGGGCCTTCCCGTCCGGCGTCGGAACGAGCGGAAAACGCCGGGACTTCGCCGCCGACCAATATGGCGACGTTTATCGCCTCGCTCCCCACGGAATTTGAACCGTTGGTCTCGATGGGCAACGCCCTCATGGATCAAGGGCAGTTCGCCATGGCCGTCGAATGTTATCGTCGGGCGTTGCAGCTACATCCCCAGGCGGCCGACGTGCTGGTCGATCTCGGCTCCTGCCAGCACGCGCTGGGGCAGTTTCAGGAGGCGATCGCCAATTTCAAGAAGGGACTGGAGTATGATCCGGCTCACAAGATTGCCAAGTTCAATCTGGGGATCGCCTATGCCGATTTGGGGGACTCGGCCCAGGCCCGGCAATGGTGGCAGCAACTGGTGGACGAAGGGGCTCCGGATCAGCTGCGGCATCGGGTGGAATCGCTTCTTCAGGCGATGCCATCGGGCAAGTAAAGTCACCGACTCCCCCGCCGAATAATCCCCGCTGATGAGCGGGGAGATGGCCCCTTCGACCTGTCATCCCCCTTGCGCTGCGACCGACAATGAGGTATGTTGAATCGCGGCACCATTTCGCAATAATCATCCCCGTGCGGGTAGTAATTGGCCTATGATGAGAATAATGCGATTCGCCAAAGATCTGCTGGTTCAGCAGGGCGAGGGGATATTGGATCTAATCTACCCTCCCGCCTGCGGTATCTGCGGCCATCAAGCCGATTCGCCCGATCGTCTGATCTGCCGTTCCTGCTGGAGTCTGGGGGAAGGTCCTCCGGAGCCGTTCTGCCTGACCTGCCGTCGATACCTGGTCGGCACCCTTACCTGCACCTGTCCGCCGCCAACGATCGTCGTCTTTTCGATCGGACCGTATGATGGCCCGCTCAAGAAGATACTGCACGACCTTAAGTTCGCCGGGCTAAAGCCGTTGGCCGCAACCATCGGCCGGAAGCTGGCCGAACGGCTACAGGCCGGGCGGAGGGAGCTTGGTCTGGATTTGATCATTCCCGTGCCGCTTCACGACAGCCGCCTTTGGAAACGGGGATTCAACCAGGCGGGGGAAATAGCCTGTGCCATTGGCCGCCCTTTGAATTTGCCGGTGGAGTCTGAAATCCTGTACTTGACGCGGAAAACCCACCAGCAGGCCAAGCTCGCGGCCGAGGAGCGGGAGGCCAATATCAGGGGCGCCTACGGGGTGAATGATCCCCAGGGAAGGCTGGCCGGCCGGGGAATCCTGCTGGTCGATGACATTACCACGACCGGCGCCACCTTGCGCGAGGTCGTCAGGGTGCTGACCGTTGCCGGGGCGGTCCGGGTTCTGGCGGCCGTGGCGGCGGCGGCATAAAATATATTGCCTTTACGGTCGAAGACCCTAAATATGCTGATATGGTCTCCCGAGCCGCCGGCGAACGTGATAAGACTTTGCAGATGGAGCAGTACCTTCAGGCGGCTGCCCTTGAAGCGGGGCTGTCCCGAAATACGCTGGAAGCCTACCGCCGCGATTTGCGGGACTTTATCGGTTTCGTGGGCGGCAAATCGGCCGAGACAATCACCAAATCAGACATAACCAGATACCTGAACGCCCTCTATGCCTGCGGGCTTACTCCCACCACGGTTAACCGCCGCCTGTCGGCGATCAAGCAGTACCTTCGCTTTTATCAGGGGAGCGGGTCTCGGATGACCGATATTCGCGGACCCCGGCTGGCCCGGCGTCTGCCCGTCGTTCTTTCCATCAAGGAAGTGGAGAAGATCCTTGCGGTTCCCGATAAGAATAATATACGCCGGATCCGGGACGCGGCGATCCTGGAAATGCTGTACGCCACGGGGTTGCGGATATCGGAACTGATCGGTCTGGACCAGTCGGTCTATGTGCCGGAGATAGCGTATATCATGGTCACCGGCAAGGGGAACAAGGAGCGGCTGGTGCCGCTGGGCCGGTTCGCCATTGCCGCCGTTGACCGATATCTGAACGAGTCCCGCCCCACTCTGGCCGCGGGCAAACGGGAAAGCAACCGTTTGTTTATCACGCAACGGGGAGGCGGGTTCAGTCGGGTTGGCATGTGGAAACTTATTCGGTCGTATATAGTCAAGGCGGGAATACGAAAGAAGGTCACCCCTCATACCTTTCGTCACACCTTTGCGACCCATCTCATTCGGGAAAAAGTCTCATTGCCGGT
>CAZPEV010000157.1:0-7713 GCA_964585635.1 uncultured Ignavibacteriales bacterium | reverse complement strand
CCGGAGTATTTTACGTCGAGGTGGACTTCCCGCCGACTCACTTTGTTCAACAGTGTAACAATCTCGACGCTGCTCGGTTCCAGTCTTTTCAGCGCGCCCATGACCGTCAACGCCGTCCGGCCGGTGTCAACCACCCCCTCTACCAATAGGACATGTCGCCCTTTCAGCGATTTGACCGGACCGCCGGACAGGATCACCTGGCCGGGATTCATCGCGTCGCCGTAGCTGTCGGCCGAGATAAATTCTACCATGAACGGCACCGTGATCGTGCGCACCAAATCGGCGACAAATATGAAACATCCCTTGAGCACACCCAGGATGACCAGGTTTTTTCCCGTGTAGTCCTGGGAAATCCGCCGACCCAACTCGCGTATCCTTTGTTCAATACGATCCTGGGTAAATAAAAGTTCAAACGGTTGTGCCTTGAGATCAATATCGATGTACTTCAAGTTTAACCGCCTCCTTGGTCTGCATATCTATACATACCCTGTGATCGATCTCTATTCCCACCAGCCAAACAATCCCTTGCCGGTCATACACTACCGGCAACTCGTCGCGCAACGGCCGGGGATACTTCCGATCCGTCAAAAAATCCCCGACCTTCTTGGTCCCCGGACGCCCGAATGGATGAAACTTCGCGCCCGGTTTCACCCCGGCCACGTGCAGCGGTCCATCCAACCTGGCCGCGTCGACATAAGCGACGCGTGACGACGCTTTCATCACCCGGCTCGCATCCGCCGCTTTGGCCCGTTTGGCGACGATTCGCACCCGGGGATATTCCAGCCGTACTTTCCCCGGAACCGGCAACTCCTCCTGCGATCTGATCCGTTCGGAGCGATACACAAAAAGGGTCTTCCCGGATCTCTCGGCCATTGCGCCGTCGCGTAAGGACATCCGCGCCATTGAAGTTATATCGAACAACGCAACCATCCGCTCAACTTCGGCGAATTCGGCGCCGGTCAAACCGGCCTCGTCCAGGAGAAAAATAATCAGCCGCCGCCTTAGCCATTTATCATACCGCTCCGCACCGGTCAAATCAAGCATTAACTTGCCGCCGGGCGTTCTGGCGACAAGTTTTTGATAAACTCGCGCCGCCTGCTGACTCAGGAAGGCCTCTTCGTCCCCGATAATTTCGGCCAACCGGATAATATGCTCCGCCGCCCGCCCCGAAACCGCCTGTTCCAAGCGCGGCAGAATATCATGGCGGATACGGTTGCGGGTGTACTCCCGGCTAGAATTGGATCGATCGGTCATATAGCTCAAGTGATGGGATTTCAAATAGGCCAGAATCTCCTCGCGGCTCACATCATAGAGCGGCCGAATGAACCTGCCTCGCTGACGGGGCATCCCGGCCAGGCCGTGCCGCCCCGCCCCGCGAATCAGGTTGAACAGGATCGTCTCCACCCGGTCGTCACGATGGTGTCCCAACGCGACCTTGTCGTACCCTTCGGATTGTGCCAGTTGCTCCAGTATCCGGTACCGGTGCCGCCGGGCGGCCTCCTCGATTCCCGATTTCTCCCTCGCGGCCATGGCGGGAATATCCACTTCCTCGTGATAAAACCTAATTTTCAATTTCAGGCACAGCTCCTCGCAGAATCGAGCCTCGGCGGCCGCAGCGCGCGGGCGCAGGCGATGGTTGATATAAATCGCCCCAACTGAAATGCCGAGTTTTGGCCGCAGTCGGCCTAGAATATGCAGCAATGCCACTGAATCCGGCCCGCCCGACAAAGCGACCAACACCGCCTGGCCGGGCGCGATAAGCCGGTATGCCGCAATCGATTCGGCGATACGGGCCACGATCGCTGCCGGTTTCGTCGGGGCTTTCCCTTTTTTGCGTCCTGGTCTTCTCATCCTCGCCTTCAATATACATCACCGACAGATTTTGGGAAATCAACTTTGGAGGGAATTTACAGGAGATTGCAGACGGCGTTTGATATTCAGCCACAGCGATGCCGGTCACTTCATCAACACCATTTTGCGTGTCATGGCATAATCGCCGCAGGTGATCCGATAGAAATATATGCCTGTCGCCGCCGGGCGGCCGTTCGCCATGCCATCCCAACGAACTTGATGCTCTCCCGCCGACATCATACCATGCACAGGCTCGGCCACGACCTCACCCAATAGGTTATATATTTTCAATTCGACCTGGCCTGATCGTGGAAGCGAGAATTCTATCGTCGTGGCAGGATTGAAGGGGTTGGGGTAATTCTGTCTCAGCGCCAGCCTATCTGATAACCCTGAATGCGGGTTCTCATTTGCCGCCGTCCCCGAATCCCCCCGTCCCGAAACGATAAATACCCAGCCATGGTCCCAATTCGAATTACTGCTTGTGGATGCACCAAGTAGAATATCATCTCGGTCGTCACCGTTGACATCTCCTACCCAGGAACAGCCCCGACCGACCTCTTGGACATCCCCACCGAACCCAGCCGCCGACGTGGCGTCATTGAAATCCCCTTCGGTGAATCGCACGTCGGTAATCGTATCCATATCCGGACCACAATACATGATGGCGATCCGGCTGCCAATGTCCAGATCATAGACCAGCATAACATCGTTCCACCCATCATGATTGACGTCGCCGACCATCTCCACTTTTTCGGTATATGAATAATCCAAAGCCAAGTCCACCAGCGTATCAAACGGCCTGCCGCCGTGGTAGATATAGCTCCGCCCACCCTGCCGCACCCATAAGTCATCGATTCCATCGCCGCTGATATCCCCCAGGCAGGCGATGTCACTGCCAAAACCGTAATCATCAATAGCCCCCATTCCGGGAGCATAAAATACAAGATCTGGTTTTGATGACAAATTTGGCCCACCCCAGGTAATGCATACACGGCCGGGATATTCATTATATGCTGTTCGCTGGCCATAGATAATATCCGGAACCGAATCACCGTTCAAGTCACAGGTCGTACATAACTTTCGGCTGAATCCACCATAGTGATAATCGGGATTTATGGATAAGATAATAGTATCATCAGGTATAGTATCAAGCAAGTCACAGCCATGGTAACCAAAAATGAGACTATCAATAGGCTGTTCATATCGGTATACCCAAAACTCCGGCCTGCCATCAGCATCATTATCGCCGCCACCGCCCACATAATAATTCCAAGACTTAAGCGGGTCCGCGTCAGGGTAAAATATCATATATCCATTCGGATTCATGGATTCAATGTCTGTATATAACCGGGCGGTGTCACCTCTGTCAAAGAAGACAAAGAAGTCTTGGACTCCATCACAATCAATGTCACCGACGGATGCGGGATAAACATACAAGCTGATTTCTAGGGCTGCCGAATCAGCAAAGGGATGAGGACCACCCAAATACAAGAAAGTCCGTTGCGGATTGTAATGCTGGCTGAAAAGAAAATCCGTAAACCCGTCGCCATTAATGTCACCCAATCCCTCAACCGTCCACCCCAACCGATCAGCCGATTTTTCTCCCTGTTTGATATCTATTAGCTGCAACGGCTGAGTTAGTGCAGTAGAGCTATACAAAAGAACGACGAAGACCCATAACGCTGCCATTTGGGCGTTATTACAATATAGCAATCGTGTTCGATTTTTCATGTCCTTGGCCGCCACAACAGAGTATGATCGCTCCAAAATCAAGATAACATGCTGCCGTCCCCTGTCAAGCCGAATCCGGGCGCCAGAACCATCCAACTTTACACTCCGATTCTATTGACTATTTGCTTCCAAAAGCAGTATTTTCCTGCCAACATATTATTTATCCAGTGCTGGCTGACAGTTCACCTTTTACGCGAGGACTGACGCGTGGAAGCAACCACTCAGGCTACCAAACGACCGGGCATGTTCGCCCAGCTCGGCCAGTTCCCTCGAGCCTTCTGGATGCTCAATTTCATCGAGATGCTCGAACGGCTGGCCTACTATGGCGTCCGGGTCGTCATTCCTATCTACATCGCCCAGGCCGACAGCCCGGGCGGACTCCATTTCACCCAGACCGAGAAAGGAACCATCTTCTTCGTCTGGGCGCTGGTGCAAACGCTGGTACCGGTCTTTTCAGGCGGTTTCGCCGACCGGTATGGCTACAAACGAAGCATCGCCACCTCCATCACCATCTACATCATCGGCTATCTGATGATGGCCAACCAGCGTGAATTCTGGCCCTTTCTGTTAAGCTGCTGCGTCCTGGCCACCGGCGTGGCGATCTTCAAACCGGGCGTCCAGGGAACCCTGGTGCGCTCGTTGACGAAGGAAACCTCCTCCGTCGGCTGGGGCATGTTTTACATGGTGGTCAACATCGGCGGATTCCTTGGCCCGCCCTTCGCCCACTTCCTCTATGGCATCTCCTGGCCGGCGGTCTTCTACGGCTGCGCCGCCATCCTGTCGCTCAACTACCTGATGCTGTTCACTTACAAGGGGGTCGAATCGGGCACGGAAAAGAAGGGTGGTGTTATTCTGATCGCCAAGACCACCTTGCGCAATATCTTCAAACCCCGCCTCCTGCTGTTCATCCTCATCATGTCCGGCTTCTGGCTGATGTTCATGCAGTTGTTTGACATGCTGCCGAATTTCATCGTTGATTGGGTCGATTCCTCCGCCATCGTCAAGGCCCTGCACTTGCCGGGCATCATGACCGTCAATACCCCGCGCGGAACGATGATCGCGCAGGAATGGATGATCAACGCCAATTCCGGGCTGATTATTTTCTTTGTGGTCTATGTCACCTATCTGGTATCGCATATGCGCCGCGTCCATTCCATTCTGATGGGCATCACCATCTCCTCGGTCGGGCTGATCCTGGCCGGCTTCACCCTGACGGGCCTGTTCTGCATCCTGGGCATCTTCTGCTTCTCCATCGGGGAGATGCTGGCCTCGCCCAAGATGAACGAGTACCTCGGCGTCATTGCACCCGAGGGCCAGAAAGCCTTGTACATGGGGTATGCCAACATCCCGCTGGCGATCGGCTGGTCGTATGGCTCGCTGCGCGGCGGGATAATCTACGACCAAATGGGTGACAAGGCCAATCTGGCCATCCGGTATATGGGCGAACGCCTGAATATCACCGAGGCCATCCCGCGTACCGATGCATTCCAACGGTTGTGCACGGCGGTCAACATGAACGCCAGCGACGCCACGACGTTGTTATGGAACACCTACCACCCCTACCAGCTCTGGTATCAGTTTGCGGCAATCGGTTTTGCCTCGGCGATCGGGATTTTCTTTTACTCACGCTGGGTGAGGAAGTACGAGGCGGCCGACATATAACGAAATAGTAGGTCGGGAGCCCCGCGCTCCCGACATTTTTGTTTTGCGGCAGGTCTTAATTCCGACGAAGTTGGAATTGTGACCTGCCGTCATCGTTGTTTCCGACGGACCGCCCAAGGCCATACATGATAGAATAAGGACCATCTCATGACTGTCACCACACAGAGTCACCAACAACCGGGCATGTTCACCCAACTGGCCCGCTTCCCCAGGGCTTTCTGGATGGTCAACTTGATCGAGATGCTCGAACGCCTCGCCTACTATGGCGTCCGCGTCGTCATCCCGATCTATATCGCTCAGGCCGACAGCCCCGGCGGCCTCCACTTCTCCCAAACCGACAAAGGGATCATCTTCGCTGTCTGGGCTTTGATCGAATCGTTGGTCCCCGTCTTTTCGGGCGGTTTCGCCGACCGCTACGGCTACAAACGATCCATCGCCTTTTCCATTACCATTTACATCATCGGTTACCTGATCATGGCCACGCAGCGGACCTTTTGGCCGTTTCTCTTCGGCTGCTGCATCCTATCGGTCGGCGTGGCGATTTTCAAGCCGGGCGTGCAGGGGACTTTGGCCCGCACCTTGCGCAACGAGGATTCCTCCATCGGCTGGGGCACCTTCTACATGTTGGTCAACATCGGCGGGTTTCTCGGCCCGCCCCTGGCCCATTTCCTCTATGGCATCTCCTGGCCGATGGTCTTCTATGGCTGCGCCGCCATCCTGTCGCTCAACTTTCTAATGCTCTTCACCTACAAAGAGGTGGAATCGGGCACCGATAAGAGCGCCGGCGTCCTCGAGGTCATCAAGATCACGTTTCGCAACATGATGCAGCCCCGGCTGGTCGTCTTCATCCTAATCATGTCCGGCTTCTGGCTCATGTTCAATCAGTTGTTCGATATGCTGCCCAACTTCATCGTCGACTGGGTCGACTCCTCCGCCATCGTCGCCGCTCTGCACCTGCCGGGGATTATGACCGTCGACACCCCGCGCGGCACCCAAATCGCCCAGGAGTGGATGATCAACGTCAATTCGGGCCTTATCGTCCTTCTGGTCGTCTATGTTTCCTTTCTGGTGGCGCGGATGCGCCGCGTCCACTCGATTCTGATCGGGATCACGATCTCGTCGATCGGCCTTGTCCTGGCCGGCTTCACCACCGCCGGGGTGTTGTGTATTCTGGGAATCATGTGCTTCTCGGTCGGGGAAATGCTGTCGTCCCCCAAGATGAACGATTACCTGGGGGTCATCGCTCCTGAGGGACAAAAGGCGCTCTACATGGGATACGCCAACATTCCCCTGGCCATCGGCTGGTTTTACGGCTCGCTGCGCGGCGGGCAGGTCTACGATCAGATGGGGGACAAAGCCAACCTGGCCATCCGGTACCTGGCCGAACATGCCCAGGTCACCGGCGTCGACCGTACCGTGGCGTTTGAAAAGCTGCAGGCGGTGTTGAATTTGAACGCAACCGACGCCACCAGTCTGCTTTGGAATGCCTACCACCCGTATACGCTCTGGTACCAGTTTGCGGCGGTCGGCTTTGCCTCCGCCATCGGGATCCTCATCTACTCCCGCTGGGTGAGGAAATACGAAGGGGCGGATATTTAGCATAGATCGAAATTTTGTTTTCAGGGCGCCTTGTACGGCGCCCTTTTGGTTATGGCACCGGGCCTTGACCGGCAAGCGATAAAATCCGTTTGCATTGTCATCCGAATTGTCGTAATATAAGATGTTCCAGACATCGATTCGATCGGGGGAGTTATGTTGTCTAACGGCAATGCCCTGGTGCAGTCGCAGATCACGCTCTGGAGAGAACAGATTCGGCCGACCATCAATCGCGCGCTGGCGCTGGTTCCGGATGACCGGCTCGACTGGTCGCCGGCGCCGGGCATGATCTCCCTGGGCAATATCTTCCTGCACATCTCCGAATGCTCCGACTGGTGGTACGGCGAGGTGATGCGGGGAAGCCCGGCGATGGAACTGGCCGGCGGCCCCTGCCCGCCCAAGACCACCATTGCTATGCTCCTGGATGCCCATTGGAGCCGCCTCGATGAGCTCTTCGCCAAGCCGCCGGAAACGCTTTCCGAATCGTATTCCGTTACCCGCGGCGGCAAAACCGAAAGGTGGAATGGCCACTGGCTGTTCACGCATCTGTTGGAACACGACATCCATCACCGCAGTCAGATCAACCAGTATCTGCGAATCTTGGGAATCGTCCCGCCGGAGATTTAGGCGGCCGTATCCGCTGATTGACGCAAAATTTCGTTGGACTAATATGGCGGAGTTGGGTTTGCCGGGAATTGGGTCTGTTCCCTCATTTTTTGGTTTTGCGGCATTGGCGCGTGATGGACGCCCTCGTTTACCACGAATCCTCACATCGCCGCTAGCGCGCCGGGGCGTCTGGGCCGGGCACGAAAGGCCTGATGCGGCCGGGCATATGTATAGAGTGAGAGTGTTCATCCTATAATAGGGGGCGCG
>CAZPEV010000156.1:0-7727 GCA_964585635.1 uncultured Ignavibacteriales bacterium | reverse complement strand
TCATCCCGGCCCGCTGTAATATAAAGATTATCCGGAAATCAACATACAAGGGCGGTAGTCGCAGGATTTCGCGAAACGGGTAACCCACAGCTCTGCTCTGGGCCGGTATGTGCTTGACTAACGACATTGTGCACCAAGGGTATGCCAAGAAATAAGATGCCGCTCCCGAGGATGCGTACCAGCCACGAATAGTGTCCCGTGTGCTCCGACATCCCTATCGGCAGCGGTAACTAACCTAGAGCGTTATCGGGCTATAAATTATTGTGAGGTGGCAATATGCCAGCTAATTATCCAAATTGGACTGACAGTGATAATATATACCGTACGCATCCAAACGCTAAACCCACCAGATGGCGTTATGTAAAGGGGGTATTGGCAATACGTGTTCAAAGTGCCACATACAGAAAATGCCGCCCACTCGCTGGGGTTTTCGAACTTGTCAGCGAACTTCCACAACTCGTCAGGGGTGAAAATCGGTACGAGGTGTATTGCGCTTGGTTCGGGGTGAAGCCGAAATATAAATATCCGCGCATCTCAGTTGATCCGGGGCACTTCGAAATCATTTCAAACTATTCTGGCGAAGTGATTGATAATCTTTCAGATCAAGACGACTCACTAATGGAAGGCCCAGCAAAAGGAGAGCTATTGCCTGAGGAAATCGAAAATACAGCTGACTTACTTGAGGGGGCGGTTCGTAACATTGCGGTAAACGCATACGAACGCAATCCAATAGCGCGTCGCCAGTGTATTGAGCATTACGGCACGAGTTGCTATATTTGCGGATTCAACTTTGAGGCAGTATATGGGAAAGCGGCTTCTGGATATATACATGTTCATCATCTTCGTCAGCTGTCTGACATTGGTAATGAGTATGTCGTTGACCCAATTGCTGATTTGCGCCCTGTATGCCCAAATTGCCATGCTGTAGTTCATTGTCGTATACCTGCTTACAGCTTAGAGGAAATGCGAACACTTTTCCGGGAGCAGTAAAGCTCATAACGCGTGACCCACAGCTCTGACGTGGGCGAATGGCACCAGGCAGAGAATCCGGGTCGGGTGACCCGACCCCTACGTCCTTTACCATTTGTCACTGTCGGGGCGGCGTGCGCAGGTGTCATGATCTTCATATCATAAATATTCCCTCGCCGGGGGTAAGTACTTGCAGATCGCGGACATGCATTACACGTTCACCGGGGCCGACTCCAAAGAACCAGCCAATTTGACCACAAAACCACTACCATTTCACTGCAGATTCTCACCCCGCTCCCTTTTAGTAGGAGAACAAATCAGTGCGTGGCAGATGTCCAGAGGCTGTCCCATAAGTCCATTTTCACCGTTTCGTCAGGTCTCCCCGACGCGAAGCGGCGATGTAACCCGACGACCTACAACATATTGTCGTGCTTGGCGCACGCTCTCGTGTGCCAAAACATATACCTTAGGGCTGATGAGTCGCGCAGTGAGCAGGTCGACATCTCATGCCAAATCCAATCAAACGCGACATCGCTACAACATCGATGCTAAACGCTACCGCACCGGCTTTATTGGGGGAAGCCCCGTGGAGTCTATAATTATGCCTATAAGCCAAATCCGCAGGCGCAAATCTCCCCTCCTTCGGGAGGGGAAGGGGGAGGGATGGACAGAGGCAGGATCAAACTGCCGCAAATCTCCCCTCCGTCGGGAGGGGAAGGGGGAGGGCCGATACGATAGCGGAGCCGGGTGACAAAAACGTGGGGCCCCCTAAAATGATAAAACGAACCCAATTTACTCCGACTCCGACGCCCGTATCTGCTTGTGTGGCATATGAATGGCGCCAACCTCTCCATTTCAACGCGCGGCCAAAACTTGGGTTCATTTTGGGCAAAGAACTTGGTTACGCCTTCCGCAGCCCCTCTCCCCGTGGGAGAGGGGTCTGGGGTGAGGGCGGCCCGCCTCACAAAAATGATCGAACGAACCCAATCCCCGGCATTTCCATTAATGTCATGATGTTACCAGGAAATTTCGTCAGAAGGAACATCCTTATTTATCGAGCTTCGCAATCGTCGGGGCAAGGATGGAAACCATATTGAAAATATCCCGCATCGAGGCGTTGGTGCAGATGACCCCCCGCGTCCCGACGATGGCCGATGTCTCCACGTTGACCAGCTTGACCATGACCGTCAGATCGTGCCCGATCTTCTGCACGCTGCCGATGATCAGATACGCCGCCGCCAGATGCTTGCCGATCTCGATCGCCTGCGCTTGGGTCATCCCCGACTGGACATATTTCAGTTCCCGCACGATCTGGTCGATCTGGTTGCGCTCGACCACTTTGACAAAGGAGCTATGATTGACCAACCGGCTTTCAATATCCTCGGTGATAAACCGCGCCACCCCCGAATCGATACCAAGCGGTTCCAGATACATGACCGCCATGACCCGCGGTTGGTCAGGCGAGAGCAACGGCTCCGCCGGTCCCGTCAGACTGATCTTGCCGCCAAAGCCGGCCTCGGCCACCGGCGTCAACGATGGCTCAGGCATAGGAGTATAGGCATTGATACCCTGCAACTTCCACAATGCCAGAACAGCTTCCCGCCGCGATCCGCTCCCGGCGATGGCGACCGCCAGCCATTCGCCGTCCAGCGAAAGATCAAAGGAGGTGATGGCCCCCTCGATCGGGTAATTCTTTTCGACCACGCCGCCCAGAATATCCCAAAACGAGATACGATGCTCCCGCAGCGTGGAATTATCTGTCAAAAGATACGTCACGTCAGGCGACAGAGACAACCTATCGACGGCCCGCTCGTTCCCCTCCAGGACTTTAAGCAGGGTGCCGTCGGCCCAATCATAGAAGGCGGTATGGTAGCGGAATTCCATCCGGTCACCCCCTTTGGCCAGGACATGTTCCTCGACCCCGACGGCCAAAAACCGCCGGTCGGCGCTGAGGGCAGCCGACGATATTTCATTGCCCGAATTGGCCAGGGTGTGAACGGAGATTTCGTTTTCGCGGACCGGCCGAAGCGTGCCGGCGTTCCAGACGATTATCTTCCTGACTTGGCCGACGGAGACCAATTGATCGCTACGGTCGTTGAAAGCGCAAAAAACGACGTCCTTACCATGCCCCGTCAGCCGACCTCGGAAGTAGCCGGAGGGAAACTCCCAGCAGAGCATCTCCTTCTTGGCGCCGCAGGCCGCCAGCAGTTTGCCGTTGGGGCTGAGGTCGAGCTGCCGGATGGAGGATTTGAAATCCTTGATGACCGTCTGCGGCTTATAGGTCTGCAAGTCCCAGACGACGATATCTTTGTCGTCCGAGCCGGACACGAGGTAGCGGCCGGCGGCATCAAACGCCAGGGCCGTTACCTTGCTCTTGTGGTACGCCATCTCGCCGGCGAGCGTCGCGGCCTTGATATCCCAGATAAAAAGGCGGCCCTCCTTTGTGCCATAGGCCAGAAGCCGACCGTCGTCGCTGAACCTGGCCGCGGTGACTTCCGACGTCGCCACCGGGATCTCACGCTCAAAGTATTGATTAAGCTGCGCCGCCGCCGGTGTAGCAAGATAGAAAGCCAACGGCAACAGGTAAGATAGTCTCATGCCCATATCCTTTGTTAGTGGAGAGCCTTTTCGACTCCGACCGTCTGAGGCCGTCCGCTTAGAAAAAGTACGACAGGCCTCCCAGCAACATCAGGACACCGGAGCCGCCGGCAAGGGCGAATCCCAAGTTGCCGGAGAAATCGTAGGCGACGTGGGGATTGACGAAATATTTGACCCCGCCGCCGAACTGAACATATGAGGCGTCGGTGAAGCTGAGCGGTTCATCCGGCGAGAAATCAAGTTGGTACCACTGGCCCGAGACATACGGGACCGTCTTGGTCGCAACCGAGAAGTTATAGCGGCCGAAAAATGCCGCGCTCAGTCGAGTGTCGCTCAGGCCGCCGAACGACATATGAGTGATTGTCGGCCCCACACCCAGTTCCAGGTTGGGTGTGACCATCACTCCGTAGGTCAGTTGCGCCATGAAAATGGTAATCGACTCGACCGAGACTATGGAGCCGAGAAACTGAACTTCCTTGTCCCCCTTTTGCACCTGCGCTGTAGCGCTCGCGCAGAGCATTATCGCTGCCAGGATACCGATCAGCAGATGTCTCATGGTTTCCTCCTTGGGTTTTCTTCAAGATTCGCGCTTCATTTTTCTATCGGAGCCCACCTGCCAGGTGAGCGGGTTCTGTCATTTGAAAGTGCTGGAATCTCCTCAACAGCCCAGCCTCTCCAACCCGGTAATTCCGGGATAATCTATAATGATGGGGCGGTAGATGGCAAAGAAAAACTTTCCAGGGGAGGTCATGATCCGAGAGGTCCGGCGGCCATGACCGGCCAATCTTCAGCTATCGCCCATCCCGTTCAGCGTCTTGCTCATCACCACGCTGCGATAGTTGGTGACGTCCCACTGGACATAATCGATGAATCGGTACCCGAGACGCTCGTACCAGGAGATCAGATGAGCGGCTTTTTCGGAGGTGTCGAGAGCCAGTTCGGTCAGGCCTTGCCGCCGGGCGTAATCCTCGGCGTGGTGTATTAGCCGGCCGCCGATTCCCCGCCCCTGAAAAGCCGGTTCGACCGCCATCTGGCTGACATGGCCGACATCGGCTCGGTCAAGCCAGGCGGAGCCATGGCCGTCATGCGGCATTTTGAAGGTGATGGTACCGATTATTCGGCCGTCATGGAGGACGACAAAGCAGGTGCCGTTCGAAATCCGACGGCGGGTGGTGGCGGTGTCCTGGTAGGTGGCCAGGTATTTGAGGCCCATGTCGGCCAGAGCCTTATAGGCGCGATGGAGCAGCCCGGTCAGTTCGTCAATCGAATCGACCGCCTCATCAAAAGGCCGGATAGTCAAGGTGTCGGTGTCTATGTTCATGCTCTCACCATGCTCAATTGCGGGGTGGCCCTATGCCGGACGGTCTGGCAACCCAATGCTTCGTTTACCTTCGGGCATGCCGTATTATATGTCTTGATGTAGAAAAAGCAAGGCCCTCGCGCACGAGGGCGTACGCCAACCAAAACGTTCGTAGGGAGGGCATTAACGCGGCGGCGGGAAGACCCCACCCCCCGGAGGGGATGGGGTACCCGTCAATTTCGCCGTGCTGCCTTAAAACAAGCAGATTGGGCATAACAGGTTGCACCACGGCGGCGGACCACTCTTGAAGACGTAGTTAATGATATAGAAGGCCTCCCCAATGTTGACACCGAAATCACAGTTGGCATCGCCTTCGCACATGCAGCTCGGCGCCGGACCACCCTTGAAGATGTAGTTAATGATGTACACAGCATCGCCTACGTTGACGGCATTGTCATTATTGGCGTCGCCCGGCTTGTTGCAGCAGAAGGCGATAGTAACACTTCGAACTTGGGTCGACCATCTCTCTGCGCCTACGGAGTCATACGCTCTCACCTTCCAATAATATGTCGCTGGAGTAAGACTGACGCTATGGGAGTTTTGAGACAGACCAGGATAGACGGTCGTCGAATCCAGGTTGAACAAGGAATCCCGGCTCAGATATAAAGCATATGCGAAAGGATCGCCCTCGGGATCAGTGGTTTGCTCCCAGGCAAAGTCAACCTGGTGACTCGCGATGGTGGCCTTGTCCAATGGCAAAGTCAAGGAAAACGGGCTAGGCGGCAGGTCGAAACAGTAGTTCATGAGAACCGCCACCTGATCGCTTCCGACGAGGTCGATAGCCACTGCGAGATCATTCAACCCGTCGTTATTAAGATCAGAGGCTACCAGGGATCCGGGATCTCCCTGGAATTGCAGCTCTCTAACTAGTTCCAACGTATCAGCTCCACGATTTTGCCATATAGCCACACGGTTGGAGTCGGTAAGGATAATTTCTGCTCTGCCATCTCCATTAAGGTCAGCCGTTAATAAGGACCTGTCGTCGTCTCTCTTTAGAGAATAAACATGGTCCAAAGAAAAGGATCCAAGACCATTATTCTTGAGGACAGTCATGGAATGCGTTTGTCCCAAGAATAGGTCAGTATCCCCGTCGTTATCCAGGTCGGTGCCGGCAATTGAACGAATATCCAAGTAGTCATAGCACACTGGAGTTTTGAAGCCCTGCCAGAGGCCGCCGCCGTCTGTGTCGGACATCAGGATGCATAGATTGCCCGTGTTCCCGGTGGCAATATCTGGGTAATTATCGCCATTTAGATCTCCCACAAATAGGCAGCCACTCCCATAATACCCGTTCAGGCCTGAGGGATATCCGATCACCTGCCACCAGAGCAATGCGCCGTTGAAATAAAAGATACTATCGTGTGAAGAGACGACGAAGTCGGCGTACCCATCGCGACCGAAATCACTGGAGACGATATCGGCGGCATACGGAACCGGGTCGTCGTCAGTCAAATGCTGAAACCACCAGTTCCCATTGTTTTGCCAAGTCGCAACAAAATTGCCACCCTCGCTATAACCCCAATCGTGGATTACTGCGGCCAAATCGATACGGCCTCCTTGTTCTCTGCGAGCAGCGCATAGTGATCGAGATCCGTCTTGCCACAAGCAACTCCCGGATTCATTCATTATGCCATTCCCGATATTCTCGAATAGAACGACGGCTTTTTCGCCCGATCCTTTATATAGACTATTGGCGGCGGCCAGATCCTGCAATCCGTCGTCATCAAAGTCAGCGGCGACAAGGTCCATTATGCTGTTAAGAGATGTAGATGAATAGTAAGCCGCGGGTTGGAACAAAATTGGATTAGCAAGGCAGCTATCCCCAACTCCGTCGCCATTAGAGTCCTCCTGGCCGGGATTATAAACGGTTGGGCAGTTGTCGCGGGCACAGGTGTTGACGGGATACCCCGGATTGCCATAACCATCGCCATCGGTATCGGTACAATCATCGCAGACATTACCGATACCATCTCCATCGATATCCTTTTGATCGGGGTTGGCGATAGTCTGGCAATTGTCGCACAAATCCCCCCTCCCATCACCATCGATGTCTTGCTGATTAAGGTTACTGACAGTCGGACAATTGTCGCACAAATCCCCCTTCCCATCACCATCGGCATCCTGCTGAGCGGGATTACTAACAGTCGGACAATTGTCGCAGGCGTCACCTCTGCCATCGTTGTCCGCGTCGGCTTGGCTGGGGTTATTGACATTCGGACAATTGTCACAGGCGTCACCAAAGGTGTCACCGTCGCTATTCTGTTGATTGGGGTTACTGATAGTCGGACAATTGTCACAGCCATCACCATTTCCGTCTTAGTCCGCATCGGCTTGGGTGGGGTTGGATATAGTAGGGCAGTTATCCATTTGATCGGACACGCCGTCATTATCGGAGTCGACCCAGACAGGCGCCCATTTGGTCCACTGGGCGAGGAACGCAGAGACCTTGCCCCCTGCCGCGCTAAAGCTTCCCCCAGCAATTAGCTTATTGTGATAGGCAGCGAGAGCGCCGACATAACCATTCATTCCCGAGCCGAGCCGCGACCAGGAAGAGCCGTTCCAGGCAGCAATTTTATGGACCGAAACGCCCCCTGCCGTGGTAAAGCTCCCCCCCGCGATCAGCTTGTTGGCATAGACCGTGAGAGCATAGGCCCACCCGGGCATCCCCCCGCTGAGCGGCGACCAGGAAGCGCCGTCCCACGCAGCGATACGATTGGCCAAAACGCCCCCGGCCGTGGGAAATACACCCGCCGCAATCAGGTTGAGGTGATAGACGGTGAGAGCCCGGAGCGTCCCATGA
>CAZPEV010000155.1:0-7746 GCA_964585635.1 uncultured Ignavibacteriales bacterium | reverse complement strand
AGTCGGACGAAATTGCATAGATTCGGGGCCACAGACTAACTGCAACTGATAACTGGTTTGTCTCGTCTATCAATTTGTTAGGTATGATATGGCAACCCACATTTATCTATTGGAGTCAATAGGAGGGACGATGAAGACATTCTGCGGCCTGTTACTGGCCGGAATACTGCTTTTGGGCGGCCTGGCGACAGCGGAAGAGGGCCGGCTGCTTCGTTTTCCCGACGTCAGCAAAGACAAGATCGCCTTTGCCTACGCCGGTGACATCTATATTGCCCCCCGAACCGGCGGGCAGGCGATGCGCCTGACCAGCCATCCGGGGCTGGAGCTGTTTCCGAAATTCTCGCCGGACGGCCGCTATCTCGCCTTCTCCGGCCAGTACGACGGCGACATGTCGGTCTTTACCGTGCCGATTACCGGCGGCGAACCCAAGCGGTTGAGCTACCATCCCGGCATCGTCGGTATGGCCGAACGGAACGCCTTTGACAACATCGTCATGGGGTGGTCGCGCGACGGCAAATCGGTGCTATTCCGCGGCCGCAAAGAGAGTCAGGACGCCTGGGACGGCCGTGCCTACCTGGTTCCCATGGAGGGCGGCATGGCCGAGCCATTGCCGATGGGCGTGGCCGGCTACACCAGCTTCTCGCCGGACGGCAAGAAGGTCGCCTATTGCCCAATCTTTCGCGACTTCCGAACCTGGAAGCGGTACAAGGGGGGCATGGCTCAGGACGTTTGGATTTTCGATCTGACCACATATGAGAACAAGAAGATCACCGACTGGGTTGGAACCGACAATATGCCGATGTGGTATCAGGATCGGATTTATTTCAATTCCGACCGCACCGGCACCCTCAACCTCTACTGCTACGATCAGAAGACCGGTCAGACCCGGCAGGTAACGACTTTCACCGACTTTGACGTTCGTTGGCCGAGCCTGGGGCCGGATGCCATCGCCTTCGAGAACGGCGGCTACGTCTATGTCATGGACCTGCCGTCCGAGACGATGCATAAGGTTGCGGTGGAGATGACGATCGATCTGCCGGCGATGCGGTCCGAATTCGTCAAGGTGTCGGACAAGGCCACCGACGGCGAGATTTCACCCGATGGCAAGCGAGCGGTGTTCTCAGCACGTGGAGAGATCTTTACCGTCCCGGCCAAGGACGGGAATACCCGCAATCTGACCAAGAGCTCCGGCGCCAACGACAAGCAGCCGGTCTGGTCACCCGACGGCAAGTGGATTGCCTATATCTCCGACGAGTCCGGTGAAGAGGAAATCTATTTGATCGACCAGGACGGTGCCAATAAGACCCGGTTGACGACCGACGGCCATTGCCGGCGATATAATATGGAATGGTCGCCGGACAGCAAGAAGCTGGTCTTCTCGGATAAGGATTTGAAGCTGTATTATGTCGAGGTTGACACCAAGAAGACGGTCCAGATCGACAAGGCCAAGTACAGCGAGTTCCGCAACTACTCCTGGTCGCCCGACAGTCGCTACGTGGCCTATCTCAAGGACATCGACAACCGCATGACGACCATCTTTGTGTATTGCTTCGACGACGGCACCATTCATCAGATGACGCCGGGAACCACCAACGACTACTCGCCGGCTTTTGATCCCGACGGCAAGTATCTGTATTTTCTGTCGGAACGGAATTTCAACCCCCTTCTGGGATCGTACGAATTCCAGTACGTCAACAGCGGCATCTCAAATCTCTATTTGACTCTCCTGACCAAAGACGAGAAGTCACCCTTTGCGCCGACCAGCGATGAAGTAGCGCTGGCCGATACGGCGGCCAAAGGAGCGGAAGCCAAGGAGGGAAAGGGGAAGGCCGAGGACAAGAAAGAAGGGGCCAAAGCCAAAGAAGAGACGCCCAAGGTCAAAATCGACTTTGACGGTATCTTCGATCGTCAAATCGCCATTGATGTCCCTGCCGGGAATTATGGCGGCCTATCTGCCATTTCGGGAGCGGTGTTTTATTTTTCTAATCCGATAGGCGGCTTGTTGGGGCCGATCGGCCAGGGCGAAACCATTCTGCACAAGTATGTCATCAAGGACAAAAAGGATACCGAGTTTGCTTCAGGCGTGACTGGGTATGCGCTGTCGGCCAAGCGCGAGAAGATGCTGATTAATCGCGAGGGCAGCTACCATATCGTCAATGTCGGTGATCCCAAGGCCGGCTTCGAGGACAACCGTCTGGATTTATCGCGGATGGAAATGTGGCTCGACCGCCGGGCCGAGTTTGCCCAGATGTTCAATGAAGCCTGGCGGCTGGACCGGGATTACTTCTATGATGCCAATATGCATGGCGTCGACTGGCCCAAGATGCGGGAAAAGTACCAGGTTCTGGTGCCATATGTCGCCAACCGCTTCGATCTGACCTATGTTATCGGCGAGATGATCAGCGAGTTGTCCTGTTCCCACACTTATGTCGGCGGCGGTGATTTGCCACGGATCGCTCCCAGCGGCGTCGGGCTTTTAGCGGTCGACTTTGCGGTCGACCGGGCGAATAATAGGGTCAAGATCGCCCGTATCCTGGAAGGGAGAAACTGGAACGAGGGCTTGCGCTCGCCGCTGCAGGAGCCGGGACTGGCGGTCAAAGCGGGCGACTATCTGTTGGCCATCAACGGGCAGGAGGTCACGGCGGCGATTGATCCTTATTCCCTGACTGTCAGCACGGCGGGCAAGCTGGTCACGCTGACGGTCAACGACAAGCCGACCAAGCAGGGGGCTCATGACATTACGATCAAACCGCTGGCGTCCGAGACCGATCTGCGCTACTACAACTGGGTGGAGCGGAACCGAGCCTTCGTCGACTCAGCCTCCGGCGGCAAGGTGGGATACATCCATATTCCGGATATGGATGGGGTCGGGTTGGTTCGCTTTATGGAGATGTTCTATCACCAGCTTCGCAAAGAGGGCCTGATCATCGACGTCCGCTGGAACGGCGGCGGGTTTGTCTCGCAGTTGGTCCTGGATCGCCTGCGGCAGACGCTGGCCAGCGTGGCGGTTTCGCGCAACTTCGCCCCCGGACCGTTCCCGGATAACGCCGTCATGGCGCACATGCTGACGTTGCAGAACGAGTTCTCGGTCTCGGATGGCGATAATTTCCCCTACTACTTCCGCGAGTACAAACTTGGTCCCCTGATGGGAAAACGGACCTGGGGCGGAGTGGTCGGCATCCGCGGGTTTCGCCCGCTGTCTGACGGCGGCTTTGTGACGGTACCGGAGTTTACCGAGTACGGCCGTGAGGGCAAATGGATCATCGAAGGGGTCGGTGTCGTTCCCGATATCGAGGTCGACAATCCGCCGGACCGGAGGGCGCGTGGGTACGACGACCAGTTGATTCAGGCGGTCTCGTATTTGATGAAGAAGATCAAAGAGGAGCCGGTAGTGTTGCCGCCGTATCCCGGCCCACCGCCGAAACGCTAGCCTCCGGCGATGAGTGAAAAGCAAAAAGCCCCGAAGGTTTCTTCGGGGCTTTTGCATAGGGGTCGCTGTCTCCGGCGCATTTACTTTACGAGCACCATCTTCCGACTCTGGGTGTAGTTGCCGGAAACCAGGCGATAGAAATAGATGCCGCTGGCGACCGGTCTTCCCAGGGCGTCATCGCCGTCCCAAATCAAAGTGTGGTACCCGACGCCCAGGTTGTCGTCGATCAAAGTCGCGACGATTTGCCCCAGAATGTTGTAGACCTCCAGGCGGACATGCCCGGCGGTCGGCAGGGCAAAGCGGATCGTCGTGGTCGGGTTAAACGGATTGGGATAGTTCTGATAGAGGGCATAGTCGGTCGGTATCGGGCTAACCTCGCCGGCCAGGTAGACCTCCGTGCCGATCAGCAGCCGGGCCGAGGTGACGTTGTCCGAAAGCGGTATTCGAATGCTTTCGGTCAGCGTCACCGGGACACCGTCTTCCGGAATCAGAACCGCTTTCATCCCCTGCGGAATCTGGTACACCCCGGTGATCGTCAGTTGCCGCCCCGGGGCCTTGGAAACAGCCAGTGTCCAGGTGGCGCCATCCGCGAACGGAGCTCGGAAATCGATTCGTTTCGGATCATTGGGAACATCGGTCATCTTGAAAGCCAGGGATGGTCCATCCGGCGCCGGTGGGGGATCGGAAAAGTCGTAGTTGTCTTCGCCGGCCGACGCATCCGGCCGCACTCCGGCCAGATTGCCGTCGTCGGAAAGCCCGCCGGCCTCCAGGGCCACGTTGATGTTCCAGTTGTCGGGCGAGGGCGACGCGACAAGCTCCTTCAACGACCGGGCCAGCGTCTGCCCGGCTTCGACAAATGGGTAGAGGGCTGTCACGTTTCGTTTCTTAATTCTGACGAAGGCGCCATCCCAGCCGGGGATGGTGGTGATGGCGCTATAGCCAGTACCGGAATATGAATAGGCGACGTCATCGAGAATCGAGGCGGGATGGCCGACAACGACGGCGCCGTTGTCGTCAAAGAGCACGTCCGACCAGGCAATGCTGAACGGAAACGGGTTGGCGATCTCGTTCCATCCTGAGTCGAGCGGCACCTCCAAATACTTTGCACCGCCATATTCTCGATTGGGGTAGATGGATACCCCGGCCGCACCGTACTTCTTCCCCCCCCGGGCGATCAGCCAGAATCCCGTGCCGGGGGTGACCGACCGTGAATCGGGGGGATACTCGATATTCTCGGCGAGAGTTGCCTCGTACCGTCCCAAGCGCCATAGGGTCTTATCAGCGGCGCCGAGATCGTCGACAAAGACGGCCGACATGGTGTTGCTCGTGGCGGCTACCGGGAGGCCGATAATGCGGTACTGGGCATCTGGGAGGGCGGCCGGTCGTTGCGCCTGGGCGTTGGTCAACTGCACCCGAAATATGTATGGCGCCACGGCCGAGCCGACCATGGCCGCATTCGCCCCGCGTTGAACGAAGAAATAGTATTCCAGCCCGCGCACGGTGAGCATGGTGGTTGTCAATTGAAACACCAGGGTATCGCCGGCGCCGGCCGTCATGGGACTTTGCTGCCAGGGGGTCTCGCCTCCGAAGCGATAGAAAAATGCCCCCGTCGCGGTTCCGGTGCCGCCGGCGAAGGCAACCTTGAGCGTCATGGCCGCAATCGGCACGACCTGATCGGCGGCGCCGGCATAGGCGGCGGTAAAAGCGGCTGCGCCGGAGAATGCCCCGATGATACCACCGAACATTTTGTAGGCGGTGGCCTCTGATGAGGCTCCGGTCGTCAGGGGCACTTGGCCGACGTTATTGAATGACGCCGATGAAGCACCGCCCCCTCCGGCGGCGATCCATCCGGCTGTCAGTTTGAAATTGGCGCTGCCGCTCTGCGCCAAGGCATTGCCTGCCATTGCCAGAGCCAGCAGGATCAGCAGCGCGCCATATCTGCATCTATTCATCCGTCACACTCCTGTCTTTTGACATCTCATTCGGCGTCATCTAATCCTTCTCCACGCCTATTGCTGCGGCTGAGATGCCAGTTTGGAATAGCCACCGTCCGTGAGATTCGGGTCAGGAGTGAAACCCGGCGGGGGCAGCACGGCCGCCTTGCCGACGGATCCATACGCGGTCGGGAAGAACATAGCCGTGATGTTGAAGTTCGTCACCTCTCCGGCCCCGCTGTACAGGTCGCCCACAAAATAGTATCGGTACGTACCCGCTGCCCCGGCAATATCGGTACGGTTCAGGGCAATAGGCATGGGATGATCGATATCGCTCGCATCAACGGCAGATATGGTAAACATGCTGGAGTAGGCATATGCCAGGAGTTTGCTATTCAACGAAATAGAAAAGCGTCCGATGTCGCGCGTACCATAGACATGCAGCGGTCGGAAGGTGAGTGAAGCTATGGTGACGATATAACCTGCCGAAGGTACCGTAATGATGGCCGAATCCAATACCTGATCGCTTGTGCTGAGGGTTATGTAGCTGCTGCTATAACCCCACGCAATGCCTGGTTCATCGGCGATTTTGGCGGCGGTGACGGCGTTGGCGGCCAGATCAATATTGGCAATAGAACCGTCGACGATATTGGTTGTGCCCACGGAATTAGGTCCGACGCCGGTGGCGTAGTAGGCGTAGGGGGCGGAAGTTAGAAGTTGCCGCGGGGTCATTTCATTATCCGTGCGGGCTTTGAGGGCCATGTACCGCTTATTGCCGTCAAACACGTTGGCGGGTATCGGCCCCAGTTCCTGAGTGAATACCCCATTGACGTCAGCCGACACGGTGTACGAGGTCGACCAGATGGGGGAGCCGCCCGTGGAGGCGGTGTAAATTGAGAAGAGGACGGTGACGGTATCGTTGATCGATACCCCGGCGCTGGTAGTCAGCCGTCCCTGATAGAGGATCGTATTGGGCGCCTGAGCGGTTATCGGCGCGGCGGCCAGTAGGATCATCGCCAGCACCGGCAGCACTTTGTGCAGTACCCCTTTTCGCATACCTTGACTCCTTTGTCTATCTTTTGCTCTATTTGTATCCTGTCCTGTTTCTTCTGGGCAAATGATACTCTCCATGGCGATTACTTCTTTCCGACCGGTGGATTGGGGATGGACCCTAACGTGTCGAACGTCGTTCCGCCCCCACCGTTGTCGCCGCCGCCGGTCGCCAAAACGACCGCTCCGGCCACCAAGCCGACGCCGAGCACGATCGCCCACCACTTGGTATAGAACGGCTTGCCGCCGCCTTCCGCGACCGCGGGCGCTACGGCCGGAGGCGGCGCCGCAACCACCTTCTTGGTCGTGTCTTGGGATTGCTCAATCGGAGGCGGCGGAGGCGTCTGGATTTGTTTCGCTTCCTTGTCGACCTGTTGTTGCGCCTCGTTCATCAGATCGATGAACTCGGAGGAACTGATATCCAACTCGCCGCGCCATTCACGGTACGCCTGAAAGGCGGCCTTGAATTGCTCAATCACCCGGTTGCGCTTCTGGGAATCGTTCTTCAGCATGGCATAGTAGACCGCGGCCAAAAGCACGTGGGCGTCAGCCTTCTCCTCGATGCTCAAGGTTCCCTGACCAAGGGCATCCTGGATTTCCTGCTCGGCGCACTTATAATTGAGCGATTTGAAGGCGATTCGGGCGCTGTCCAGCGACGGTTTGGTGCGATCGTACTGGCAATCGGGCGCCTGTGCCTGGGACATCGTCGGCAGCACCGCCAGATGAATAAAACACGCCAGCAGCGCCACCGCCGTGACCCGGAAGAAGATATGGTTTCTTGGCATAAGGCCTCCTCTATCGAATGATTTCTTTAATGTTCAGACCAATAGATCACCAGTGGAGCGGTCGTGATCGCCTCGCCCTGATTTCCGCCCAGCCTGACCATGCCGCGCTCGCCCTTGAGCGTGGATCGTGGACCACCCCCATATGGAAAGACGACGCAGGAATCGATCCGAGCCGTGCTTGACGATTGCTGATTTAGCGGCACGACATGCGCCGTGACATTCCAAACGCCGGCCAGTATCTCCTGGCCCAGATAGGGGAACTTGGTGATCGTCCGCTTCCGCCCGTTGAGGGACAATTCCAGGATATGTTTGTCCGACGGCGGCGAAAGCGCTATCTGCAGGTCGATCTTGGCCGCGGCGTCAAATATGCTTTTCAGATCCAGTGCCAGGTCGTTGCCGCCGCCGGGTTTGACCACCAGGCGATAGGTATAGACCGGATACTCCCCCGTCATAACGACCAGGTCATAGGTCCCCGGCGCGACCTCAAATGGCCGACCTGGCTCGACCTTGGCGGCGCCGAGGGTCATAGAAACGCCGGCGCTCGGTG
>CAZPEV010000154.1:7493-7829 GCA_964585635.1 uncultured Ignavibacteriales bacterium | reverse complement strand
CGCCGCCGAGGTCATTTCCTCGGGGGAATTTCCGAGGTCATACCCGTCGATCTTAAATCCCCCTCGCTCGCCTGCCAGAACCGCTTTGGGACCTAATTGCGCCCTGATTGATGCGGCTTCCTCGACGGAACCGGCAACCCATATTCCGGCGGCGCCGGCCGCCAGCGCGGCGGTGATACTGGTCGAGACACGGAAAATATCTATAATGACGACCGGCCGATTCCTGTCGAGATCGCCGGGGATTCCGGCCGGCAGAAGATGGAGTTCAATCATCGCCGGCGGTCACTTATCTTTTTTGTAAAAGGGTGGTTTGATCACTTCGGCGGCGAATCGTTT
>CAZPEV010000154.1:0-7483 GCA_964585635.1 uncultured Ignavibacteriales bacterium | reverse complement strand
TCCCCCGGACGTCGACTTCGACCTTGCTTCCCGATTTGGACAACCGCGCGGGAACATAGGCCATGGCGATTGGGACGCCCAGCGACGGCGACACCGTGCCGGATGTGACCTGGCCGACCTTCCGGCCTTCTTCGTACACGTCATAACCATGGCGCGGGAAGGCCTTTCCTTCCAGCACCAGGCAAACCAAGCGGCGCGACGGGCCCTCCTCCTTGACCTTGGCAATCAGATCGGAGCCGATAAACGGTCCTTTTTCCAACTTGACGATCCATCCCAGGCCGGCCTCAATCGGGTTGGTCGTCTGATCGATGTCGTTGCCATAGAGCGCCATCTTCATTTCCAGCCGCAGTGAGTCGCGGGCGCCCAGCCCGATTAGCGTCAGGCCGTATTTTCGCCCGGCTTCATTGATGGCCTTCCAGAAATGGGCGCCGTCGCGGTTGGGGATATACAACTCGAAACCATCCTCGCCGGTATATCCGGTGCGGGAGAAAAGAATCTTCTTGCCGGCGATTTCCGCTTCAGCTGCCCAGTAATACATGATGCTGCCAAGGTCGAACGAGGTTAATTCCGAAAGCAGCCGTTGCGCCTTCGGCCCCTGGATGGCCAGTAGCGAAATCTCATCGCTACGGTTGGTCAGGGCGGCACCCGAGATCAGGTGATCGTTCAGCCAGGCAAAATCCTTGTCCAGATTGGCGGCGTTGACCACCAGCAGATAGCGGTCGCCCAGGTTGTAGACCAGGAGGTCATCGACGATGCCGCCGTCGGGATAGGGCAGGCAGGAATACTGAATCTGGTAGACCGCCAAAGCCGAGACATCGTTGGTGGTGACCCGTTGCAGGAATTCCAGCGCCTTCGGTCCGGTGACCTCGAATTCCCCCATATGGGTGAGGTCGAACAGGCCAACGTTGCTGCGGACCGCTCTGTGCTCCTCAATAATCCCGGTGTACTGCACCGGCATATAGTATCCCGCGAACGGCACCATTTTGGCCCCGGCCGCAATATGGAAATCGGTATAGGGAGTTCGTTTCAGGTTGTCATGCTCGGTACTCATTTACCGCCTCCTCGGGTGTAGTTCAATAAGCCTCCGACCCTGACGATGGCTGCTTGGCGAGGGGTCAGGCTGTAGATGACTGGAAAGTCAGCGCCTTTGGTCAGATTATTGACTGTCAGGTCGGCGCCGGTGGCAATGATGTCGGACACTATCGGCCCAGGGGGTCGATCTTCCCAGTCGATGAGGTTGTTGTCATCAGTATTCCTGACGCTTTGACGCTGTGGCAGAATCCAGGTCCCGGCCGGCCGGCGATGACCGGGAGTCGTTTTCCCATCGATGGGGTGAGGTGAGATGGTTTTTTTCGCCAAATTCATACCCATGCAATGGGCTCCTTCACTGACCAAAAGCGACCGGCACAACCTTAAAAAGAACAGCCAATCGTTCCGAAAGTCAACAGATACTTCGGCCGGCCTTGATGTTGGGCGGGGGTTTGCTATATTGTCTTTATGGGATTGCCACACAATGAGGCGGTGCCGTTTGAGGGGCGGGTGCGTGAGGACGGCAAATCGGTGCAGATCGCCGCGCCGGCCAAGATAAATCTCTTTCTAAAAGTGATGGGGAAACGGCCGGACGGTTACCACGACATTTTTTCCTGGTTTCAGGCGCTCGATCTGGTGGACCGGCTTGAGATTGAGATCGCCGATCATTCCGATATCGAGATCATTTTGGATGATCCTGATGTTCCGACTGGGCCGGATAATCTTATTTCGATGGCGGCCCAGGCGCTTCGAGAGGCAACCGGTCTTCGCATGGGGTTTCGGGTCAGGCTGACCAAAGCAATTCCGGTTGGAGCGGGGTTGGGCGGTGGATCGTCCGACGCGGCGGCCTTTATAAAAGGAGTCAATCGACTGTTGAGCTTGGCTTTGACACGCCAGCAGATGGCCCAAATCGGGCTTCGGGCAGGCTCAGACGTGCCGTTCTTCTTCGGCCGCGGACAGGCTGAAGTCACCGGTCGGGGCGAGGCGGTCAAAGATATTGGGCTTCCGACCGACTACGAAGTGGTTTTGGTTACGCCGCGATTTCAGATTCGCGCGGCGGAGGCGTACAGAAAGGTGAATTTGGACTTGACAGACACGGTCCATGCAATTACCTTACCGGAGCGCCTCCAAGTTGATGCGTTAATCGGCGTTATTTCCAAGATGGCGAATGACTTGGAGAGGGGTCTCCTTCTGTCCTATCCGGTTTTGGATAGGGTCAAGAGAGTGTTGGTGAGAACCGGAGCGGATATTGTCAGGTTGAGCGGAAGCGGTCCGACGGTGTTCGCTCTTTATCGAGATAAGGGCCAAAGCATGGAGCGCTTGGCGCAGGCAACCGAAGGGGGAGAATGGGGCTGGGCCAAGGCTTGCCCCGTTGTATTACCCGCTTAGGAACGAACCAAAGGACAGCGGGAGGGTTCAGCTATGGAGATCACGGAGATTCGCATCACGCTTCGAAGCGAGGACAAGTTGCGGGGTTTTGCCAACGTCACCTTTGACAATGCCTTTGTTGTCCGTGGGTTGAAGATTATTGCCGGGACGACCGGATTTTTTGTATCCATGCCCAGCCGCAAGCGGCCGGATGGCACCCATCAGGACATCTGCCACCCGATCAACAACGAGACGCGACAGATGATAGAAGACCGAGTGTTGGAGGCTTACGAGAAGGAACGTCATAACTCTGGAAACAAAGAAACATCCTAAGAAGGTACCCTGGGGCGTCGTCAAGCGGTAAGACACAAGCCTTTGGAGCTTGCATACGCAGGTTCGAATCCTGCCGCCCCAGCTGACAGCAGACGGTGCGACAGACCTGTCAGGGTTCAGGGAAACCGCGACAGGTTTTTTGTCGGCCGACGGCATGAGGTGGAGAAAGCATGAGGCAGAACAAGGTCGTGCGGGTGATCAGCGGGAGCGCCAACCGGCCGTTGGGCGAGGCGGTCGCGCGGAAGTTGAATGTTCCGTTGTGCGACACCGAGATCACCCGATTTTCGGACGGCGAATTATTTGTCCAGATCAACGAAAATATCCGCGGGGCGCATATCTTCATCATTCAGCCGACCAATCCCCCGGCGGATAATCTTCTCGAGTTGCTGATGTTGATCGAGGCCTGTCGCCGGGCATCGGCCCAGAATATCACGGCCGTGATTCCGTACTATGGGTATGCCCGGGCCGACCGCAAGGAAAGACCGCGGGTCTGCATTACGGCCAAGTTGATCGCCGATTTGCTGATGATCGCCGGCGCCGACCGGATTATCACCATGGACCTGCACGCCGCCCAGATACAGGGATTTTTCACCATCCCGGTTGATCACCTCTACTCATCGATTCTTTTCAACGGGTATCTGCGAGAGATTCCCACGCACGATTTGGTGGTGGTCAGCCCGGACGTTGGATCGATCAAGGTGGCCCGCTCCTTTGCCAAAACCATGCAGGCCAACCTGGCCATCGTCGACAAGCGTCGCCCGATTGCCAATCAGGCGGAGGCGGTCAATATCATCGGCAATGTCTCCGGTCGGGATGTTATCCTTCGGGACGATATGATTGATACCGGCGGGACGCTGGCGGAGGCGGCCAAGGCGTTGAAAGACAACGGCTGCGGCAAGATTTATGCCTGCGCCGCCCATGGAGTTCTTTCCGGACCGGCCATAGAACGACTTGACAAATCGCCCATTGAGAAGGTTATTATATCCGACTCGATCGATCACGGCGGGCGGAACCTTCCCGCCAAGTTTGTCGTTCTGAGTTGTGCCGAAATACTGGCCGAAGCGATTGACCGGATCGAAAGCGATGCGTCCGTGTCGATCATGTTTAGCGAGTGACAAGGTACACTTTTCGGAGGTGACGATAGATGAAAGAGATGAATCTTACGGTGGAGAAACGGGAGGGAACCGGAAAAGGGCCCAATCGCCAATTGCGCCAAGGCGGCGACGTCCCGGCGATTGTCTACGGACCCGGAACGGAACCGATTCCGGTTAAGATCAATTATCAGAAGCTGTTTCGCCTGATGCACGGCGTTCCCCTGAATACCCTCATTAACTTGACCATAGAGGGACTGGAAGGCCCGGCCCGCAAGGTGATCATCCGCGAGCTGCAAAAAGATCCGGTCAGCGGCAGTCTGGTCCATATCGATTTTCACAATATCGCCATGGACAAACCGATCACGCTGACGATTCCGGTGCATACGGTCGGGACGCCGATCGGCGTGAAGACCTTCGGCGGGATTGTCGAGCATATCCAGCGCGATATCGAAATATCGTGTCTGCCGGCGCACATCCCGGAGGAGGCGATGATCGACATCAGCGAGCTAAACGTCGGCGAATCGCGGCACGTTTCCGACCTGGTGATCGAGAACGTGACGATCCTGTCCGACCCGAAGCAGACGCTGGTGACGGTGGTGGCGCCGACGGTTATCAAGTCGGCGGCCGAGGAAGCGGCGGAGGCTGGTGTCGAGGCGCCGGCCGAGGGCGAGGAAGCCGAGGGCGAAGCCAAAGCCGAAGGCGAGGAGAAGAAAGAAGACAGCGGCGAGGAGAAAGAAAAGGACAAGGAGAGGGAGAAGAAAAAGAAGAAGGACTGAGACGGACACCTTCCTTGTCCTTTTCACTTTTCCTTCGATTACGGTTATTTTCAGCGCCCCCCGTGCAACGGGGGGCGTTATTTTTTGTTCCGGCCGCGTCGGGCTGCCCGGCCCGACGCTTTTGGCAGTTGCGTCGGAGGCAGATTAGCCATAGATTGCGGACGACCATTTGATAACCTATTGGCGCTGGCCGCGAAAAGAGAAGTCTCATCATGCAAGACTATGATGCCGATCATGAAATGTCCGAGGGCGGTTCGATCCTGAGACCGGGGACGATGGTCGAGCATTATCGCATCGTGGAGAAGATCGGCGCCGGAGGGATGGGGGAGGTCTTCCTGGCCGAGGATATCGAGCTCAATCGCCGCGTAGCGCTCAAGTTCCTTCCTCCTCATCTTTGTCAGGACGCCGACTGCCGTGCCCGGTTTAGGCGTGAAGCCCAGGCGGCGGCCAAGCTGAATCATCCCAATATTGTCACGATCTTTAAAATCGGCGAATTCAATGGTCGTCCCTTTTTCGCCATGGAGCATATTGAGGGCCAATCGCTGGCTGATTTAATAAAGAAGCGTGATCATTCTATTGAAAAGATTACTGACTTGTCTATTCAAATCTGCGAGGGGCTGAATAAGGCTCATCAAGCAGGGATAATCCATAGAGATATAAAGCCCTCCAATATTCTCATTGATCAGGATGGCCGGGCAAAAATACTTGATTTTGGGCTGGTGGCTATCAAAGGGGACAAAAAGCTCACTAAGACCGGTTCAACCTTGGGGACGATCAACTATATGTCGCCGGAACAAACCCGGGGTGAGGAAATAGATAATAGGTCTGACATCTTTTCCTTTGGAGTCGTCCTTTATGAAATGATCACCGGCCAACTGCCCTTCAAGGGCGAGCATGAACCAGCCATTATGTATGCAATCGCCTATGAAGAGCCGGAGCCGCTGGCAAGATATAAGGTTGGGGTCTCAGAAGAACTACAGAAAATCGTCAGCAAGGCCTTGGCCAAAGACAGGAATCTACGTTACCAACATGCCGATGAGTTGGCGGCCGACCTGAAGGGAATTTCATCGACATACCAGTCGGCCTTGCCACCCAGCGATATCGCTTCACGAAGGAAACGGCTTCGGTTTGCCATTCCGGTGTCGGTTTTCACTATCATTGTCGCCACGTTTCTCATTCTGAAGCCATGGAATTTCATTATCAAACCCACCCAGGAGGCCGTGGCGGCGGAAAATCGGCTGGCAATAATGTACTTTGATAATTTGGTGGATCCGGCTGATTCCCTCAGATTGGGTGAGATCGCGACAAACCTGCTGATCACTAATCTTTCCGAATCGCAGTATCTCCAAGTCGTATCGAGTCAAAGGTTGTATGACATCCTGAAGTTGATCGGCAAGGAGGGGGTCAAACGAGTGGACCGGACGGTGGCCACGCGGGTTGCCAACAAGGCCAAGGCGAAACAAATGCTTCTCGGCAGTGTCCTTCAAGTCAGTCCGGAGATCATTCTTACGAGTCAAATCATCGATGTCGCCACCGGGAATGTTGTGGCTTCCCAGAAGACAACGGGGACGGCCGGAGAAAATATTTTTCCCATAATTGACAGGCTTTCGATGGAAGTCAAAAAAGACCTATCTCTACCTCAAGCCGCCTTGAAGGAATCTACACCACCGACCGCCGATCTTACCACCAAATCGCCCGAAGCCTATCGATATTATCTTGAAGGAGTTGATTACTTCAACCAATTTTATACTCAGCAGGCGGAGGAAAGCTTCCGGAAGGCACTGCAGTGCGATTCCACTTTTGCCATGGCTTATTACCGCTTATCCGTATTACAACTCATAAGCGGGAACATAAAGGAGGGGAAGAGATTAATATCAAAAGCCCTGCAATACTCAGAGAAGGTCAGTCAGAAGGAGAAATATTACATAAAGATGCAGGAGGCCAATATATCCGGGAAACCGATGCAGGCGATAGAATATTTGCATAAAATAGTCGAACACTATCCTGAGGAGAAAGAAGCATTCTTGGTGTTGGGCGTTCTTTCTTACCAGGATCTTCGAAAATTCGATGACGCCATACAATATCTAAACAAGGTCATAGAGTTAGACTCTCTGAACAAACTAGCATATAATCATCTTTCCGGCGTTTACAATCGAATAGGCGATTATGAGAAATCCCTGTGGGCAATAAATAAATACATATCCATTGCACCCGATGAAGCCAATCCCTATGATACGCGGGGCGATATTTACGCGGAAAACGGCAAGTTAGACCAGGCCATTGAATCCTATAAGAGGGCGCTAGAAATAAAACCCGACTTTTTAATTTTCTCCACCGGGACCAAATTGGGAAATATGTATCTCCTGAGACGAGACTACGCAGGAGCGGACGGTTGCTATAGACAACTGACCACAGGCCAGGACAAGACCATGCGATCACAGGGACGAACATCTCTGGCCAATATCCCCACCTATCAGGGGAAGTTCGACCACGCCCTGCAAGTCCTGGACGACGGCCTGGCAGCGGATAGAATTGAGCAAGCAGAAGGTCGGTGGAGTGCGCATAAGCATTTGTCGAAGGCGTTCATTTATGAGGAGAAGAATAATCTGAATTTGGCGTTGCGCGAAATGGAATCCTACATGGAAATCTACAGCCGGATTGACCCTGATGAGAAGGTTGCCGGTCGGCCAAACTACGCTCGTCTTTTGGCTCTGAATAAGGAGTTCGACAGAGCTTCTCAGGTTGCGGAAACCGTGAGGAGCGCAATAGATACGAGCCGGGTCTTTTTGTACTGGTGGGTGCTCGGATGTATAGAGTTGGCCAGGGGTAATCTGGAAGTGTCGCTGGCCGACTTCCAGAAGGCGGCCAAAAACGTTCCGGATT
>CAZPEV010000153.1:0-7894 GCA_964585635.1 uncultured Ignavibacteriales bacterium | reverse complement strand
TTCACGTCGGGCCGGCGGGCGCCGGGCATTATGTCAAGATGATTCATAACGGCATCGAGTACGGATTGATGCAGGCCTACGCCGAGGGGCTGGAACTGCTCCAGAAATCGGATTACGATATCGACCTGCGGGAAGTCTGCCGCCTTTGGAACCATGGCTCCGTGGTCCGGAGCTGGCTGCTGGAGTTGGCGGAACGGGCCCTCGCCGAGGATCCGGGCCTGGAAAAGATCACCGATTATGTCGAGGATTCCGGCGAGGGGCGATGGACCGTACAGGAGGCGATTGACAAGGATGTTCCGGCCGTCAGCCTGGCCTATGCGCTCATGACCCGTTTTCGCAGTCGTCAGCCGGAATCATTTTCCGGCAAAGTCCTCGCCGCCCTGCGCCGGCAATTCGGCGGCCATCCCGTGAAAGAAAGGAACTGATGCCACCCAAGACGACTCCCCAGCCATCATGGAAGGCCGGTGTCAACCCCTTTCGGCGCTATCAGACCGGTCATGCCGACGCCGAACCATGCAGCATCGTCATTTTCGGCGCCTCCGGCGACCTAACGCAGCGAAAATTGGTGCCGGCGCTCTTTAACCTAGTCGTTGAGGAAGCGCTGACCACCCCGTTCAGCATCATCGGCTTCGCCCGTCGCGAAGACGATGACGATGATTTCCGCAAAAGACTTCATCAGGCGCTGGATGATCATTCGCGGTCCTTGCCGGAGCGCTTCGCCGGGCTCAACGATTTTCTCAGGCGAATATCATATCAGCGCGGCAGCTTCGATCGGCCGGAGGATTTCACCGCCCTCAAAGACCATCTGTCTGATATCGAGAAAAAACGGGGCGGGCCGCGCAATCGTCTGTATTATCTGGCCACCCCGCCCGAGTCCTTTACCGAGATTATTCGCAATCTCAAGGCGGCCGGACTGACCGGAAACGGCCTCAATCCCGAGGGATGGACCCGGATCATCATCGAAAAACCATACGGACGGGACCTGAAATCGGCCTGGACGCTGACGGGCGCCGTCCATTCCAGTTTTGCCGAAGACCAGGTTTACCGCATCGACCACTACCTGGGCAAGGAGACCGTCCAGAATATTCTGGCCTTTCGCCTGGGGAACGGCATCTTCGAGCCGCTCTGGAACCGGCGGTATATCGACCATGTTCAGATTACGGTGGCCGAAACGCTCGGCGTCGAGAACCGGGCGGCCTATTTTGACCAGGCCGGCATTACCCGCGACATGCTGCAAAGCCATATCATGCAGCTCTTCTCGCTGATCGCCATGGAACCGCCGGCGTCGTTTGAAGCCGGGCATATCCATGATGAAAAAGTCAAGCTTCTGCGCTCGGTTCACCCGCCGGAGGTCGAGAGCCTCCCGGACATTCTGGTGCGCGGCCAATATGCCGCCGGATCGGCCGGTGGTACGCCGGTGGCGGCCTATCGCAAGGAACCGGGGATCAATCCCCAGTCGGCCACCGAAACCTACCTGGCAATTAAATTGGAGGTCGACAATTGGCGCTGGGCCGGCGTGCCCTTCTATATCCGCACCGGCAAGCGGCTGGCCAAACAAGTCAGCGAGGTTGACATTATTTTCCGCGAGCCGCCCCACCGAATCTTCGCCCAGACCGGAATCGAAAAGCTTCAGCCGAATGTCTTGGGGATCAAAATCCAGCCGGAAGAGGGCATTTCCCTCAATATCAGTTGCAAACGCCCCGGGCAGGTGTATCAGATCGATCCCGTCAGCATGGAGTTCAACTACGCCACCTCCTTCGGCGTCCCGACACCGGAGGCCTACGAGCGGCTTCTGCTGGACGCCATTCTGGGGGATACGACGCTCTTTGCCCGCGAAGATGAGGTCGACCTTTCGTGGGAATTGACCGACCCGATCATCGCCGCCTGGGAGAACACCCCGGAGTTCCCACTGGCTTCTTATGAGGCGGGCAGTTGGGGACCACGCGAGGCCGATATTCTGCTTTCCCGTCATGGACGGCACTGGAGGCGGCTATAACATGGCCCCGACCGACTCACCGATCGAGGTTGCCTCCCGACTCCCGCTGGACGCCGCCGTAATCGAACGGGAACTGGCCCGCATCTGGCGGGAATCATATGAAGACAGCCACGAGGAAACAAGAAATCTCAAGATTACGCTCTCCAACCTGATCATTATCGCCGACGACGCCGGGCGGGAGGAGGCCGCTGCGATCATCAGCTATTATGCCGCCCGTCGGCCTTCTCGAGTGATCGCCATTACGATCGCCGACGGTGCCTCGTCGCCGGCCCATGCGCTGGTGTCGGCCTCCTGCAATTTGATGGACGGCATGCGCGACCGTCTCTGCTGGGAGCAGGTCACGATTGAAGCCGGCCCCGATGACATGACCAAGCTGGCCGGGCTGGTGCGATCCCTAATGACCGGCGGCGAAATCCCAATTGTCCTGATCGATCTGTATGGCCTTAAACGGGAGATCGACCTGCGGCCGCAGTTTTACGGCCTGTCCGACTTCGTCTTTGTCGATTGCCGACACGACACCAGCCTGCTGCTGCCTCCTCCCGGACAGTTCAAGAACCGGCAGGTTTACAGCCTGCAGTGGGTGACGATTGATCCGTTGCGGGAGGCCATCCGCGCCTTCTTCGATGACCCACGGCGGCTGGCATTGCTGGATCACCTGGATGGCATCGTCTTGAACTATGGCGCGCCTCATGAGCATATCACGGCCGAGATGCAGCTTTTGGCCGGATGGCTGGTATCGTCGCTGTGACTGGAGGTCGATACCACCGGCGTCCTACGAATCTCCGCCGCCAGCCCGTCCGGCCTCCGCCTCGCGATCGAATGGCACGGCCACAAGGACAAACCTCCCGATTCGATAACCGTCAGCATGCACTTCCAGGGCACGCGAAAGGCGCTCCAATTTTCGCTGGACGGTTCCCGGGTGACGGTGCTGCGTGGCGGTCGGGAGACTGTCATGGAGCCGAAAAAACTGTTTGACGTCCGCACCTTTGTCGTCGAACAGAGCGGCAAGGATCGCACGCGGTCATCTTACGGAGCTTCCTACCGCGCCGCCGTTTCGCTGCACAACTTGCAGCGGGGCATCACCGGCTCGCGCGCCATGATCGTGGTTCCCGATCCTCCCAAGCTCGCCGCCGTGGCGGCGCGGCTGTTTTACAGCCTGGCCCTTCGTCGCCTGGCAATAGCCCATCGCTTCTTTGTCGCCCTGGCAGGGGGCACAACCCCCAAGGCCGTGTACAAAGCGATGGTGGAATCGCCCTATGCCCGCGCCGTCGACTGGGAAAATGTTTTCTTCTTTTTTGGCGATGAGCGGCCGGTCGGGCCGGACCATCGGGATTCGAATTATAAACTGGCCAATGATCACCTCTTTCAGCCGCTGGGAATCAAGCCGGACAACGTCTTCCGCATCGAGGGGGAACGACGGCCATATCGGGATATCTGCCGCCACTACACCGATCTGGTTTCCCGCCACCTGCCGCGCGGGCGAAACAACCGCCCCCGATTCGATTTGATCTTTCTGGGAGTGGGCGAGGACGGTCACACCGCCTCCCTCTTCCCCGAATTCAACAGCCTCCGCCTCAATCCCGACCGTCTGGTTATTCCGGTCTTTGTCGCCAAACGGGACCAGCATCGGATCACCTTCACCCTGTCGCTGATCAACAGCGCCGCCCATATTTTCTTCATCGCTTGCGGTGAAAATAAGGCCGAGGCCCTGCAGAAAATATTCTTTCCCGAACATCGCCAGACCCTTCCGGCCGCCCGCGTCAATCCCGAGAGCGGCTCCATTTTATGGCTGGTCGATCGCGCCGCCGTTTCCCGCCTGACCGGCATGACCCTGCCGATCGAGGTCTCCCAGTGGTAATCGTCGCCGATATCGGCGCCACCAAGACTGTGGTGGCCGCGACCCAGGAAGATTCCGGTCGAATCGAAGCGGCGTCAATTCGACGTTACCAATCGGGTCAATACCCGTCGTTCGAGGCCATCCTCGAGACGTATCTGGCCGACGTTTCTGTCACCTCAGCGCCGCGCCTCTGCCTCGGTGTCGCCGGCATCGTGGAGAACAACCGCTGCCGGGTGACCTATCTTCCCTGGACCGTTGACGGCCGGGAGGTGATGACCCGCTTTCGATTGACCGAAGCCGTCGTGCTTAACGACCTGGTCGCTGCCGGATACGGCCTCGACGGCCTGCCGGAAGCCGCCTGTGAAACAATCATCGCCGCTTCCCCGGCGGTCGGCGGCAATCGGGCGCTGATATCTCCCGGCACCGGGCTGGGCGAGGCGATCATCCCCTGCCTGTCCGGAAGATACCAACCGCTGGCCGGCGAGGGAGGGCATGCCGATTTTGCGCCCTTTGATGGAACGACCCGGCGCCTCTGGGAATTCACGAGGAGAAGCCGGCCACGAGTAGCGGTGGAGGATTTTCTTTGCGGTCGGGGCCTGGGGAGAATCTTTCACTTCCTGGCCGCCGAGAATGGAATGGCGCCGGACGGTCGCGTGGCCACGCTGCTAAACGATGATCCCGGCCTGGCCGTCACATCATTGGCCCTGGACGAGCGGTTCCCCTCTGCCGTTCAGGCGGTGCAGTTATTCTGGGACATTCTGGCGGCCGAGGCGGGAAATATGGCCCTGAGGATTCTGGCGCGCGGAGGGATATTTATCGGCGGCGGGATAGCACCGCGACTGATTCCCCTTCTCGACAAGGAGCGCTTCGCCGCCCGGTTCTCCGATAAAGGCCCCCACGAAGCACTCTTGCGCGGGATGCCGGTCAAGGTCGTCACCGACTCCCACCTCCCTCTTTATGGCGCGGCCCGCCACATCCTGACCGCCCGATAAACCGCCACTCCGGCAATTTTTAATTGCTTTCCCCAACGCTCTGCTGCAAAATGAATTGATGCGGCGGATGATCGTGTATGCGGTGGCCGTGCTTCTGTTATCGAGCACGCTGCTGGTGGGGCAAAATGCCATTCCCAAGTATCGCCTGGGATTCAATTACGGCGTCGGAAACCTCGGAACGACCGGTAAGCCATATTACAGCTTCAACAACGCCTGGGGGATGTCGCTCGGCACAACCGGCCGTTATGCCTTTTCCCTGACGGTCATTTCCCAGAAAAACTACACCGACAGTGTCGCCGCCAATCCCTTCACCTTCTTTTCCGGGAAGAAAAACGCCGCCCGGCTGTTCAAATCGGCCCGGATCGGGATTGACCTTGACTACCGCGTCCGCGAGCAGGGGACGTTCTCCCCGACTGCCGGTATCGGGCTGGGATACCTCATCTGGCAGGTAACCGATCCTCGCGGTGACACCGTTATCCAAACCATCGGCGACAAGCATGACCGGATCGACTTCAGCGCGGCCGAAATGTATCTGTCCGGTTCGCTCGGCCTCGACTTCCGGCTGTCGCATCGGTTGGACCTGCATCTGAAGACGGCGGCCGATTACCTGACCGGCGTCGGCACCTCGTTCAGCGATTCCACCGACAGCCATCGCGGGCGATTGCTCATGCGAGCCGGTTTTACGCTTTCGTATATGTTCGGCGCCGCCAGAGAGAAAGAAGTCACGGTGTTCGACTGGGTGACCGAGCAAGCCGAAGAAGAGACGCCGAAACCATCCCCGCCGCTGCCTCCGCCGGAGCAGAAAGCGCCGCCCGTGGCAAAGCCCTCTCCTCCGCCGGTCAGTATCGTCTCCGGCGACAGCGACCGGGACGGCGTCCCCGATAATCGCGACGATTGCCCCGGTACGCCGCCGGAAGCGGCCGGGACGGTCGACGTCTTCGGATGCCCCATCGATTCCGATTTTGACGGCATCCCGGATTATCGTGATCGCTGCCCCGGAGGCCCGGTCGGAGCAGTGGTCGATTCGTTGGGGTGTCCGATCGATTCCGACGGTGACGGCGTGTACGACGGCTTGGACGATTGCCCCGGCACTCCGCCCGGGGTCGAGGTTGACACACGGGGATGTCTTGATGTCTCCTTCTTGCGCGACACCATGCGGATATATGTCAATTACCAGCCGGGATCGTTTGAAATCGATGAGAAGACCAGGCAGAAGCTGGAGCCGATGGTCAAGAAGCTGCTGGCTCTGCCGGAAGTGACCTTTGACATCATCGGGTTCACCGACAACGTCGGCCCGGCGGAGGCCAACGAGGCCTTGTCGCAGAAGCGGGCCAACCGCATGCGCGACTGGTTTGAGTCACAGGGGATCGCTCGCGGGCGGATGCGGGCGCTGGGCAAGGGTGAGACCAATTTCCTCGCCTCCAACGACACCGCCGAGGGGCGCGCCAAGAACCGCCGCATCGAACTGATCTTTTCCCGCCCTTAGTCGTCTTATTGCGTCCCCCGATCATCAGCCGGTATTGGGGGATTATCGCCTTGACATATTGTTATGTTCTATTATCTTGTCAGCAGTCAAGACATATTCGAAGAATGCTCTGTAATTCAATTTTACATCTCTACGCAATGTATCGCTGGGAGTATCTTTAAGCGGTTGAGTTTCAGGGACTCGAGCAGATCGACCGGCATAGTGCCGGATCATTCCGAGTCTTCGCTGAATGTGGGGTGCTATCATGAACAAGTCGCCTCTTTTCGCAAGCGCAGTAATACTGCTTGGCATTTTGGCGCCGGCCTTTGCCGCTGACCAGAACCACCTAGCCATGCAGAAAATGAATATGATGCCGTTGAGCTTCACCCAAAACAACGGCCAATGGGCGGATAGCATACTCTTTCGCGCCAATGCCGGCGGCGCCACAATGTGGTTCACCGACGGCGGCGTCTATTATCAATTCACCCGGCGGGTTCTGAAATCGGAAGAGATTTATGTAGGGGCCGGGTTTCCCGGCCCGAACGATCCGATTCACCAGCGCGATGACAGCCTCGAGACCATGCTGATCAAGGCCACCTTTGTCGGCGCCAATCCGAATCCACAGATGCACGGCGAGGGATTGATGGAATACAAATGCAACTACTTCTTCGGCAATGATTCGACCAAATGGCGCACGGATGTTCCCAATTATCAGGCGATTGTATTCGAAAACATCTATGCTGGGATTGATTTGAAATACTACGGCGATGGCCGTAAGATGGAGTATGATTTTGTCGTTTCCCCCGGAGCGGACCCGAACCAGATATGTGTGAAATACGATGGGGCCAAATCGCTGGCCGTGAACGACGCCGGTGACCTCGTGGTAGGGACTGAGTGGGGAACGGTTACCGAACTTGCCCCGATGGTTTACCAAATGGAGAACGGCGAACGGCGGTTGTTGAAAGGCGCCTACCGGCTTGAATCGGGCGACATGTTCAGTATCAGATTAAGCGATGAGTACGACCCTGAATTGGCTGTCGTCATTGACCCGGCATTGGCGTATAGTACCTACTTAGGAGGTGGCATCAGTGAAAGGGGTTATAGTATAGCGGTCGATAGCGCTGGGTGTGCTTACTTAACGGGGTTTACAAATTCATCCGATTTTCCTACCCAGAATCCGTATGATGGCAGTTACAATGGCGGCGGGCTGTATGGCCATGACATCTTTGTCACTAAGTTGTCGGCTTCCGGAAGTGCCCTGGCCTACAGCACGTACCTTGGGGGTAATGATGACGATGTTGGCCAAAGTATCGCGGTTGACAATGCTGGTTGCGCATATCTGACGGGGTATACGACTTCTACCGATTTCCCTATTCAGAATTCCTATGATGGCGATTATAATGGCAACCGTGACGCCTTTGTCGCCAAGCTGTCAGTTTCAGGTGGCGCGCTGGTGTATAGCACCTATCTTGGAGGGGGTGATGGAGATGATGGCTATGGCATCGCGGTGGACACGGCCGGGTGCGAATATGTGAGGGGGAGTAGATATTCTACAGACTTCCCTACCCAGCAAACCTATGATGGCCATTATAATGGCAACCGTC
>CAZPEV010000152.1:0-7996 GCA_964585635.1 uncultured Ignavibacteriales bacterium | reverse complement strand
CCAGGGAGGTGTAGATCTTGCCCATCCATTGACTGTCGCGCAGGGCCAGGTAGTCGTTGACCGTGACGATATGCACCCCTTTTCCGGTCAGGGCGTTCAAGTAGACCGGCATCGTCGCCACCAGCGTTTTTCCCTCGCCGGTGGCCATCTCGGCGATCTTCCCCTGGTGCAGGACGACGGCGCCGATGAGCTGGACGTCGTACGGCACCATGTCCCAGGTCGTGGCGATGCCGGCCACGTCCCAGGATTGCCCCACCAGCCGTTGGCAGACCTGCTTGACAACCGCAAACGCCTCCGGCAACAAATCATCCGGCATCTCGCCGGCCTCAAGACGGGTTCTGAACTCGTCCGTCTTGGCCGTCAATTCATCCTCGGAGAGGGACTCGAAGGCCGCGAAATGCTCATTAATCTCGGCCACGATCGGCTGCAGCCTCTTGACGTCCCGGTCGTGCTTGGTCCCGAATATCTTTTCAATCAGGTTTGGCATTGGTCAACTTATGGCTAAATGGTTCTTTATGCTTCCACAAGTAACGGCGCGCCGGGGTTGAGTGCAAGCATTTTCGACCCTCATTCCCCCCGTTGACCGCCGCCATACAATGGATTATATTCCGCCCAGCCGTAGGCCGAGACACGGTATCCCCAGAGAAAACGGGTCAGGGGAATTGTGCGTCGGCAGTGCGGCCGGCAAACGGAAGACTATGGCAGAATCAAAGCTGGATGGTATCGTCACCTGCGGTCACGGCAATCACTTCACCGTCTTCGCCGGCAACATTCATTATTCCTGTGCCCTTCGCAAGCGAATCAAGTTCGCGACCGACATGACCACGCCGGTGGCTGTCGGCGATGATGTCCTGGTCGCCGTTGCGGGGGATCGCAGCGGCGTTATCGAGGAGGTCCGCCCACGGCGAACGGTTCTGTCGCGACCGATGATCGGCAGGGAAGACTCCGAACAGGTTTTGGCGGCCAACATCGATTTCCTGATCGCCGTCGTTTCGGTCGCCGAACCGCCTTTGAAGCCGGGCCTCATCGACCGCTTCCTGGTAATGGCGGCCGTCGGCGGCCTGACCCCTGTCATAGTCGTCAATAAAGCCGATCTTGCCTCGCATCGTCTGGTCGATGATATCGTTCGCATCTATCGGGGGCTGGGGTACAAATTGCTTCTCACTTCGGCCGTCGATGGTCGCGGCCTGGAAGAGTTCCGGGCTTGCCTAAAAGACCACCGATCGATTCTCTCCGGGCATTCCGGTGTCGGCAAGTCTTCGTTGCTCAATCGGTTATGGCCGGGGTTGAACCTGCGAACCTCGACCATCTCCCAGGCGACCGGAAAGGGTCGCCATACCACCAGCTATGTCGAGTTGTTCCATCTGCCCGATGGGGGATTTGTCATCGATACCCCCGGAATCAAGGTGCTTGGTCTCTGGCAGTTGGACCGATGTGTCCTGGCCGACCATTATCCCGAAATGCAGGCCCTGACCGCCCAGTGCCGATTCACCAACTGCAGCCATCTCCATGAACCTGATTGCGCGGTCAAGTCAGCCGTCGTGGCGGGATCCATTTCCTCCCTTCGATATCAAAACTATTGTCAGATTTACGACTCTCTGTGAGTCGAAATCCGTACCAGATGGCAAAGGAAAGGCCCGCCGAGGCCGACATAGATTAATAAGGAAACCGTATGGCGTCCAAGAACATTGAGCTGAAGGTCGGATTGCTGGTCCTGGTCGGCGCCGCGATTGTTATCTTCGGCGTCTACTTGGCCAAAGGGTATCAGTACGGGCAGAAGTTCTACTCGGTAACCGTTCAGTTTCCCGAAGTAGGGGCCTTGGCGACGGGCGACCCGGTGGCGATTTCCGGCGTCAACAAAGGAAAAGTGAATGAAATGACACTTTCAGGCGGGTGGGTGCTGGTCAGACTCGATGTCGGCAGCGACGTCGTATTGAAAGATGATGCCAGCTTCATCGTCAAAAACATCGGCCTCATGGGGGAGCGGTTTGTCGCCGTCAAGACCGGCACGGCGGCGGCCAAACTTGATCTGTCCCGGCCCGCCCGCGGTTCCTTTGACGCCGGCATTCCGGAAGTCATGGGGATGATGGGCGAGGTAATCGTGCGCATGAACGATTTGGTCGGCCTCCTACAGCGGACCGTCATTTCGCCGCAGACGCTGGACCGGTTCTCCGAGACGATTACCAGCCTGCAGAATATCACCGGCCGCCTCAATGACGCCACCGGCAAAAACCTGCCCAAAGTCGACAGCGCCGTCAATGATTTTGCCGCCTTGGCCCGCAATCTGCGGGTCGGCCTGGGTCGCAATCAGGCCTATATCGACACCGGCGCGGTGAATTTCGACGCCGCCTCGCGCCGCCTGCTGGCGATGCTGACCGACATGGAAGATGCCTCCGGCAAGCTGAGATCATTCGCCGAGAACCTGGAGCAATCGGAGGGGTCGTTGCGGATGCTGATTCAGGACCGGCGCCTGTACGATGATTTGCGACGCACCGCTCACAACCTGGACAGCCTCGTCAACGACGTCCGCGACAACCCCAAAAAATATATCAACTTCAGCGTGGAGTTATTCTAAACGTGAAATTCAAACTGGCCTTCGCCCTGCATAATCACCAACCGGTGGGGAATTTCACTTCGGTCTTCGAAGACGCCTATGCGCAGTGCTACCTCCCCTTTCTGCAACTGGCCCGCCGCCACCCCGGTCTCAGGTTTTCGTTTCATCAATCGGGTATTCTCTGGGACTGGATTCACCGGCATCATCCCGAGTTTTTCGATCTGGTGCGGGAGATGGTGGATTGCCGCCAGGTCGAACTTTTAACCGGCGCCTTCTATGAACCTATTTTGCCGGCGATTCCGGATCAGGACAAGGTCGGCCAGATGCAGATGCTGACCGCCTACCTGCGCGAGCATTTCAAAACCGAACCGCAGGGGATGTGGCTGGCGGAGCGGGTCTGGGAGCCGCATCTGCCGAAGACGATCCATGAGTGCGGCATTCGCTTTCTCCCGCTTGACGACACCCATTTCAAATACACCGGTCTGCACGACCAGCAGTTGTTCGGGACCTATATCACCGAGGAGGCCGGGCGGTGCGTCACCCTTCTGCCGATCCTGCAAAAGCTGCGCTACCTGATACCGTTTGGTACTCCTGAGGATATCATAACCTTCCTGCGCCGGGCGGCGGAGGCTCATCCCGGCGGCTTGGCGGTGTACGCCGACGACGGCGAAAAATTCGGCGTCTGGCCCAATACCTTCCAGCATTGCTACACCGACCGCTGGCTGGAACGATTCTTTGCCGTCCTGGAAGACAATCGCGACTGGCTCGACGTCCTGCCGCTCGGCGAGGCGGTCGATCAATCGCCGCCGCTGGGACGGATTTATCTGCCGTCGGCGTCCTACCGCGAAATGTTGCATTGGGCGTTGCCGGCCGACAGCTTTGTGGAGCTTGAAGCATTCGAGGAAAAACTCAAGCCGCACGACCTGTTGGACCGCTATGGTCATTTCGTGCGCGGCGGCCATTGGCGCGGATTTCTGGCCAAATATCCCGAGGCCAATCTGATGCACAAGAAGATGCTCGCCGTCTCCAACCTGTTTCAAGCGGCGGCCGCGAAAGACGCCGTCGACCACCATGAACTGGCCCAGGCGCAACACCTGCTCTACGCCGGGCAATGCAACTGTGCCTACTGGCACGGTGTCTTCGGCGGCTTGTACCTGCCGCATCTGCGTTCGGCCGTGTACCAGAAGCTGATTGCGGCGGAAGCTATTCTGCGGCGGTTGGCCGGGACTGAGGTCGCCGCAGCCATCGAGGATCGCGATTGCGACGGCTATGCCGACATCATCCTGAGCAGCCCCGATCTGGCGCTGGTCGTCTCGCCCCAGCAGGGCGGGCGGATCACCGAGTTGGATAGCATGGAGGCAAACGTCAATTTTGCCGACGTCCTCACCCGGCGCCGCGAAGGGTATCATCAAAGGCTGCTGGGGTTGAAGCCGGGCGATCATCCCGGCTATACCAAGTCGATTCATGACGCCGTGCTGTCCAAAGAACCCGGTTTGGAAAAGTTGTTGGTCCATGACTGGTACCTGCGGCGGCCGCTGATCGATCATTTCCTGCCGGCCGGAACCAGGCTTGAGGACTTCGCTTCCGGGCAATGGATCGAACTGGGAGATTTCGTCGACCAACCCTATGAATCATCGCTCAAGGATAGCAGCGATGCTTACCAGGTGACCCTGACTCGCCGGGGACAGGTGCGGGCCGGGGAGAGCGTCTGCGCCGTGCAGGTCCAAAAAATCATCACCTTCCCCAAGCATGGCAACCGCATAACCATCGATTATTCGTTGGCGCAGCACCAAGGCGACGTCCTGCCGGTCACCTTCGCCGTGGAATTCGATTTCAATCTCTTGGCGCCCGAGGCCGACGATCGCTTTGCGCTGATCGATGATCTCCAGCCGGACCAGCGCCACCTGGCGGCCTTGGCGACTTCGCCCGGAGCGCGGAAGGTGGCCTACGTTGATCGTTATCAAAACGTGGGGATTGAGATCGTGTCAAGCCTGCCGGCAACATTGTGGCGGATGCCGATCTATACCGTGTCGCTGTCGGAGGCCGGATTCGAAAAGGTGTTCCAGGGCAGTTGCACCATGTTCGTCTATGAGACGGCCTTGAATAACGGCCGGGAATTCCCGTTGCGATTTCGTCTTTTTGCCGGGCCGCTGGCCAAAATGAAAGCGCCCGACTCCGCCGGTCAGATGAGGGTTTCGGCCGTATAGGAAATGGCAGTCATATCCGGCCGGCCGGCGCCGGCCTTGAAGATTGGGATATGACGGCCTGATGTGGAGGGACAGGCGGTTATGCTCTTCAACTCGCTCGTCTTCATCGCCTTCTTTGCCGCAGTCTATGCCACTTATCTGCTCCTCCGTCGTCAACACCTAGTCCAAAATCGGTTGCTCCTCGTGGCCAGCTACGCCTTCTACGGCTACTGGGATTGGCGCTTCATCCCGCTCCTCATCGGCATCACCCTGGTCAATTTTTTCGCCGGGGGCTTGATTCAGCGAAGCGTCGTTCCGGGCCGCCGCAAGAGCGTTATCATTCTGGCGGTGATCGCCAACCTGGTCATCCTCGGCTTTTTCAAATATTTCAACTTCTTTGCCGCCGGTTTGGCCGATCTGCTGCATCTGGTGGGCATGACCCCCGGCGCCGTCACCCTCCATATTATCCTGCCGTTGGGAATCTCTTTCTATACCTTCCAGGCGATGACCTATCCGCTCGACATCTATCGCGGCCGCCTGGCCCCGACGAACGACTTCTTCAATTTCGCCCTGTTCGTCGCCTTTTTTCCACAACTGCTGTCCGGCCCGATCGAGCGTGCCCTCAATATGCTGCCGCAGTTCGGACGCCCGCGTACAATCTCTCCCGACCGGGTCAACGCCGGGCTGTACCTGCTCCTGTCGGGATTTGTCAAGAAAGTCGTGATCGCCGATAACGTCGCCCTCATCGCCGATAAGATATTCGACGGCTACATGCAATTCCAGGGCTTTGACATCATCATCGGCATCCTCGCCTTCACCGTCCAAATCTACTGCGACTTCTCCGGCTATTCGGACATCGCCCGCGGCCTGGCTCGGCTCTTGGGCTTCGAACTGATGGTCAACTTCAAGCTTCCCTACCTGGCCGCCAATCCGGGAGATTTCTGGCGCCGCTGGCATATCGCCCTGACCAGTTGGTTCCGGGATTACCTCTGGTGGAATTTGGTCAAGAACACACCCTTCGGCGGTGGGATATGGGTGACGATGCGCTGGTACTTCAGCCTGTTCTTCGTCTTTCTGGTCAGCGGCCTATGGCACGGCGCCGCCTGGAATTTCGTCATCTGGGGAGCCTATCATGGGCTTCTGCTCGTCCTGTACGCGATGTACGACCGCCGTTGGGGAAAGAGGGGGGAAGTCACCCCGTACGCGACGCGCTCAGGCGCCGGTCTGAAAATCATCGGCACCTTTGCTCTGGTGACCGTCGGCTGGGTCATCTTTCGGGCCACCTCGGTGGGTCAGATCGCCTATATGCTGACCCATATCGGCCTGACGTCATCCGACCAGACTGGTGCGCTGGCCTATCAACTGGGCTTTTTCTCCTTGCCGCTGCTTGCCGCCCACCTGTGGCAGTCGTCCACCCGGGACCTCCTCGCGCCGCTCCGGGCTCGGCCGTGGATTCAGATACCGCTATATGCCGCCGGCCTCGTGGCGATCTTTGTCTTTGGACTGCGGCAGTCAATGGAATTCATCTATTTTCAGTTTTGATTGAAGGGATAAGGAACTGACATCATCATGATCGGCCGAGGCAGCAAACGAATCCCCAAAGAAGTTATTCCGGCAACCGGCCGGCGGCGGATCATGGCCATGGTCGCCGGCGCCCTGCTGCTGACGGTGATGGTCAACTTCGCCTCGGTCTGGTATCTCTTCGGCAACACGTCGAACGTCGGTTACCTGCTGATTCGAGCCAAATGGGCGATGTTGCGCGGGCTTAACCGTCCGGTCGATCTACTTATCCTGGGCGATTCCGGCGGCAATCAGGGGGTCGATCCCTCCCTTTTGAAAGACCGGCTCGGCCTCTCGGCGCTTAACCTCTGCACCATCGGCGACGCCCTGGCTCTGGATGACGCCTGGATGCTGGGAGAGTATATCAACCGCTTCGGCGCCCCCCGGGCGATCCTGATTATCCATTCATATGACATGTGGTCGCGCGATAAAAATATCGGCGTCCTGTCACAGGTGCCGGGCCGATGGTGGCGGTGGACGCCGTTGGCCGACCTGACCCTAAAAGAGCGGGTGAAGGTGATGCTCTGCCGCTACGCGCCGCTCTACGCCGAAAACCGAACCCTGGCCGAGCTATTTCAACATCCGTGGGCGGCTTTCCCCTCGGCTCTGAAGTTGAATCCCGACGGCTTCATGGCCGAAAGTACGGCGACGCCGACTCGCGTCGTTGACGACGCGGCGGTTCATAAGGCGTTCGTTAGGGAGAATGGTCCGGTACTGTCTGACGAAAACCGCCGGGCGCTGGAGTGGCTGGCGCAAACGGCCCGAAAATCCCATTGTGATCTCTTCGTCGCCAACGGTCCTCTCTATGATAGCCTATTCACTGAATCCGCTTTTCAGGTGTACTTTGCCCGGTTCCGCTCGGCCATCGCCGACCTTGCCGCCGGAAGCGATCGTTTCCATTACATTCTTTCCACGCCGATGACCTTCCCCAAAGAAAAGATGCAGTCGGCCGATCATCTGGCGATCGCCGGCGCCCGTGAATATACCGCTCGGCTGGCTGAGGTGATCGACTCCGTCTTGAGCACCAAAGAGCCATAAGCAGTTCCCGCTCGCTTCGACGCCTGCCCGATGGCCAAACGCCATGAAATCCGTTGCCTTTTCCCGCGTCAGTCGCTATTTTCCGCCATCGAATTGTGAGACATCACGGTAGGAGATAACCAGCGATGCGAAATTTTACATTCTATCTGCCCACGAAGATCATCTTCGGCTCCGGAACCATCGACCAGGCCGGTGTGGAAGCGGCCCGGCTCGGTCGCCGGGCGTTGATCGTCACCGGCAAGCGGTCGGCCTCGGAGTTTGGAATTGTCAACCGCGTGACCGACCATCTCGAAAAAGAGGGCGTGGAGGCGGTCGTGTTCGACAAGATCGAGCCGAATCCGCGCACCTCGACCATTGACGCCGCCGGGGCGCTGGCCCGCGCCAATAAATGCGACCTCGTCATCGGTCTCGGCGGCGGTTCTTCCATGGACGCGGCCAAGGCCATCGCCGTGGCGACGCTGGAAGCCAAACCGATTTGGGATTTTATCCCTCATGGCGAACGGCCTTCCCGGCCGGTGACCCGCGCCCTGCCGATCATCGAAATTCCTACCCTGGCGGACACGGGGTCGGAAGCCGACAGCGGCGGCGTCTTTACGAACTGGGAGACGCATGAAAAGGCCGTGCTGGGATCGCCGCTCATGTTTCCCAAAGTGGCCAT
>CAZPEV010000151.1:0-8028 GCA_964585635.1 uncultured Ignavibacteriales bacterium | reverse complement strand
ATCCCAGAGGACAAAGGCGGCGGCACTGCCCAATCGCCTCCTCGCTGAAATCAAATCCCCGATAAGGATATCCGGCCCCGATAATCATCCGTCCCAAATCGCCGATGCCGCAACCCAGCTCCAGCACCCGGGGATGGGGAAAACGCCGTATGATTTGCAGCACCGCCTGATAAAGGGGATAGTACCCGGATGTATTATAGCCGCGCCTGTAGATATCGCTGTAATAGTCTGCCGCTTTTTCCACATGGCCCGTCACGACCATCGCCGCCGCCTTTGCTGTCGCATTCCGTTCACATCAGGATATCGGCTGTCGCATCCGACAAGTTTAGCGGCGATCCGGCCGCGAATCTCGTGGCCGGCGCAGGGCGCCTGAGTCGCCGCCTGAAACAAACTATGGCATCGCGACGAATCCATTTGCCAGGCCAGCTTCTCGCCTCTGTCTCTTGACAAGCCCCAAAAATCATTAAATAATTCCTCTATGGGGATGAAACCGCCTTCACATCTCGTTTGGTTTGTCGCTTTGGCCCTTCTTCTATCCGCTACCGGCGGCGGCTGCCGAGCCGTAGAAAAGGATACGACCTTCGCCCAAGCCCGCCAGGAGATGGTTCGAACGCAGATCGCGGCCAGAGGGATTACCAATAAGCGGGTACTGGCCGCCATGGAAAAGGTCGAGCGGCACCGCTTTGTTCCGTCCGAGCTGCGATCTGAGGCCTACAATGACTATCCGCTTCCCATCGGGCAAGGACAAACCATCTCCCAGCCATACATCGTTGCCCTCATGACCGATCTGCTCCAATTGGACGGTACGGAAAAGGTCCTCGAAATCGGCACCGGCTCGGGTTACCAGGCGGCTATCCTCGGGGAGTTGGCCAGGGAAGTCTACACCATTGAAATCATCGACACCCTCGCCAAGTCGGCCGAGAAGCGGCTGAAAAGCCTGGGGTATGCCAATATCATCGTCCGAAGCGGCGACGGCTATCTCGGCTGGCCGGAGAAGGCCCCGTTTGACGCCATCATGGTCACCTGCGCTCCCGATTCGATTCCGCAGCCTCTGGTCGACCAACTGGCCAATGGGGGCAGGATGGTTATCCCGGTGGGATCGGCCTACCAAGACCTGATCCTGATCGAGAAAAAAGGGGGGCAGGTAAAGAAGTCAATGGTGGCGCCGGTCAGATTCGTCCCGATGACCCGGAAAGAGACCGGCAACAAATGACCGGCCGACCGCGGGAATCGATCTCCGAGCATTTGGGTCGAGGGGAAGCCCTTTTTGGGGCCGGGGGAGCCAATCTCGGCGGCCGGACGGGAAAGTCACACGTCGTTGATCGGCAAAAGGATAGGGTCGGGGAGCGGCAAAATAAATGATTATAGACTTGACACTGGAAAAATAAAGGGTATATTTTCGGGCTTTCTGATGTAACGGTAACACGTTGTCTGGAGTTGCGTAATGAAAACCTTTATGCCGAAGGCCACGGAGCTTGACCGGAAATGGTACGTGGTTGACCTGAAGGGAGCCATCCTGGGCCGGGCCGCCATACGGATAGCGGATGTGCTGCGGGGCAAGAACAAACCGCTCTTTTCACCGCACGTCGACTGCGGCGACCACGTGATCGTCATCAACGCCCGCCATGTCATGGTCACCGGACGCAAGGAGACCGACAAGAAGTATTATCATTATACCGGGTATCCGGGCGGGCTGAAGATAGCGACCTTCAAGCAGATGAGCGCCAAATCGCCGGAGCGTGTGGTGGAGAAATCGGTGCGCGGGATGATTCCGCATAATCGTCTGGGTCGGAAGGTATTCAAGAAGCTGCACGTTTATGCCGATGATCACCACCCGCATCGGGCGCAGAAGCCGGAACCATTGAAATTGAAGTAGATCGGAATAGAAGATGGAAGACGTTATCGAAAAGACGACTTTGGATCAGATCGGCGCCACCGGACGCCGCAAAGAAGCGGTCTGCCATGTGAATCTGTCGGCCGGGGCCGGCGACTTCAAGATTAACGGCCGACCCAAAGAGCAATATCTTTGCCGGGACGTGCTCATTCAGGCGGTCATGTCTCCGCTGCTGGCGGCGGGACTGGCCGAGCGCTTAAACGTCGCCGCCTATGCCAAAGGGGGCGGCTTGGGTGGGCAGGCCGGCGCCATCCGTTTGGCGATTGCACGGGCGCTGATCAAGTATGATCCGGAGTTGCACGCCGCCATGAGAGACGGCGGCTTTTTGACCGTGGATGACCGCAAGGTGGAACGGAAGAAATACGGCCGTCCCAAAGCGCGCAAGCGGTTCCAGTTCTCGAAGCGTTAAGCCAGCGTAGTAGAACAAATAGGCACATCTCCCGACCCGCGCGGGGGTCCGCGTCCGCGGCCCGCCGGGGATGACGGGGATGGATGAAAAAACCAGAAAGGTCCTCGCCATGATTGATCCTCGCATCAGCCGCTTGCTTGAAGCCGGAGTCCACTTCGGGCATCAAACCCGCCGCTGGAATCCCAAGATGAAGCCGTTCATTTTTACGGCCCGCAACGGCATTTACATCATCGACCTGAAAAAGACCCTGAGCGCGATCGACGCCGCCAAGCGAAAGATCGAAGAAGTCGTCTCCGGCGGCCGCTCGGTGCTGTTTGTGGGAACGAAGAAGCAGGCCCAGATGGTCATGAAGGAGGAGGCCGAGCGGGTCGGCGCCTTTTTCGTGGTCGAGCGCTGGCTGGGGGGGATGCTGACCAATTTCCACACGATCAAGACCGGCATCAAGCGCCTGAAAGACATCGAAAAGATGGAGCAGGACGGAACGATCGAGAAATACACCAAGAAAGAAATCATCTCCATTCAACGTCAGAAGACACGGCTGGAAAAAGTGCTGGGCGGGATCAAGGAGATGAATCAGTTGCCCGGCCTGGTGTATATCATTGACTCCAAGAAGGAACGGATTGCCGTGGCCGAGGCCTCCAAATTGAATATCCCGATCATCGGCGTGGTCGATACCAATGCCGATCCGGATTTGATCGACTTTCCCATTGCCGCCAACGACGACGCCATCAAATCGATCCGCATCATCACCCGCGAGATCGCCGATGCCATTTACGCCGCGCGCCACGGCGCCACCTCACGCGAGTTGACCGCGATGCAGGAAGACCCGACCAGGCCGGAAGCGATTCCGGGAACCGCCGCCAACGCCAATGAATTCGGCGCCGATGAGACCGGCGGCCCTGGATACCAGGCATAACTGAGGAGAATGCATCATGGCTGAGATCTCGGCAAAGATGGTGAAAGACCTTCGTGAGCGGACCGGCGCCGGAATGATGGACTGCAAGAAAGCGTTGACCGAATCCGGCGGCGATTTTGACAAGGCCATTCAGCACCTTCGTGAACAAGGTGTGTCCTCGGCCGCCAAGAAGGCGGGGCGGACCACCAGCGAGGGAATCATCTACTCATATATTCATCCCGGTGACAAACTGGGCGTGCTGGTCGAAATCAACTGCGAGACGGATTTTGTCGCTCGAACGGATGATTTTCGGAATTTCGCCAAGGATATTGCCATGCAGGTGGCGGCGGCCGACCCCAGGGTGGTCGGTCGCGAGGAACTGGCCGCGGAAGTCATCGCCGCGGAGCGGGAGATTTATCACAACCAGGCCAAGCTGGAAGGAAAGCCGGAGAAGATCCTCGATAAGATCGTCGACGGACGGCTGGAAAAGTTTTATTCCGAGGCCTGCCTTCTGGAGCAACCGTTTGTCAAGGACACCGACCGTACGGTGAATGACTTGATCACGGCGGCGATCGCCAAGATCGGCGAGAATATCAAGATTCGGCGATTCGTGCGGTTTCGGCTGGGGGAGTAAGCCATGGGGGGTCATCCCCAATACCAACGCATATTGGTCAAACTGTCGTGCGAATGGCTGATGGGAGACGGCCGCCACGGCATTGATCCCGAGGCGGTACGGCGCATTTGCCGGCAGATTCAGCGGCTGCGCGAAGCCGGTATCGACATCGGAGTGGTCATCGGCGGGGGAAATATCTTTCGCGGCTTCACGGCTTCCCAAAATGGCATCGACCGGGTTATGGCCGACCAGATGGGGATGTTGGCCACCGTGATTAATGCCCTGGCGCTGCAGGATCAGTTGGAGCGGCAAGGGATTCCGACCCGGGTCATGTCGGCGGTTCCGATCAACACCTTTGTGGAGCCGTACGTTCGTCGCCGCGCCATCCGGCACTTGGAAAAGGGGCGGGTGGTCATCCTGGCCGGCGGTACCGGCAATCCCTTCTTCACCACCGATACGGCGGCGGCCCTGCGGGCGGTTGAGATCGGGGCTCAGGTGATTCTGAAGGCGACCCGCGTCGACGGCGTTTACAGCGCCGCTCCCGCAGTCGCTCCCACGGCCGCTTTCTATGCCGACGTTACGTATCTGGAAGTGCTGGCCAAGGAATTGAACGTCATGGATGCGTCGTCGATCTCTCTATGCAAAGACAACGATATCCCGATCCGGGTGTTCAATCTGAACATTGAGGACAACCTGTACCGAGCCGGCATGGGCGAGCCGGTCGGAAGTCTGGTGCATTAGACGGGAGTCAGATCATGATGGAAGAAATTCGAACCGACACCGAGCGCAAGATGCAGAAATCGGTGGCAGCGGTGACCGAAGAATTGTCGGGCATCCGTTCCGGCAAAGCCACCCCGGCGCTGCTCGACAGCGTCAAGGTCGAAGCCTACGGCCAGAAAATGCCTCTCAATCAGGTGGCCTCGGTCTCCGTGCCGGATCCCAAGACGTTGATCGTGCAACCCTGGGATAAGAACACCGCCGGCGACATCGTCCGGGGAATCCAGATGTCCGAGCTCGACTTCAATCCCCAGATTGACGGGGCGATCATTCGGATTCCGATCCCGCCCTTATCGGAGGAGCGGCGCCGCGACCTGGTCAAGCTGTGCAAGAAGATTGCGGAGGAGGGGAAGGTTGCCATCCGCAACGTCCGTCGCGACGCCAATGAGCGGCTGAAAAAAGCCGAAAAAGACAAAAAGATCTCCCAGGATGAGCATCACGAAGGGGCGGACAAGGTTCAGCATTTGACCGACAAGCACATTGCCGAAATCGACGCGCTCGTGGCCAGGAAAGAGCGTGAAGTCATGCAGGTGTAGGCCTTATTGTCCGTCACAGCGGGCGTTTGATTTCAAACGGGCATCGGGCCGGATGGGCACCGACTCCGATAGGTTCATCTCCATAGTTTCGCCAGAATCTAAATGGTCAGGTGAAAGACGTCCTGTCCGGCAATGATGTCGAGGGGATATTCCCGATCATCGATAGCGGCCTACGAACCGATCCAAAAGCAAACCAAAAGCCGTTTCCCGGCCCCTGGCGGCCAGACCAATAGCACTCCGGCACGGCCAGGAAGATTTGCCTTGCCGAAGGGCCTGCGGCATGGTAGAATGATTTTGATGGATGCCGATCGTCAGCGATTAATCACCGCGATTCAAACCGGGGGCAAGTGCCCCGTCCACGTCGCGATCATCATGGACGGCAACGGCCGCTGGGCCGCGAAGCGGGGTTTGCCGCGGACGGAGGGGCATATCGCCGGGGTCAAGGCGGTGCGCCGGGTGGTCGAAATAGCCGGTGAGGTCGGGGTCAAGTATCTCACACTATACACCTTTTCCGTGGAAAACTGGAAACGGCCCAAAGAAGAGGTGGCTTCCCTGATGGCGCTGCTGGCCCGCACCACCCTCCAGGAGTTTGATGATCTGATGAAAAACGACGTCCGGCTGATTACGACCGGGCGGATCGACGAGCTTCCGGCCGCCCGCCGCCGGGTGCTGCAGACCGCCATCAGGAAGACGTCGGGCAACAAAGGCCTGACGCTGAATCTGGCGCTCAATTATGGGGGACGGACGGAAATCGTGGATGCCGTGCGGGCCGTGGCCGAAGATGTCCGGAAGGGAAAGGTTGACCCGCAGGCGATTGACGCAGGGCTGTTCGACGGATACCTCTACACGGCCGGCCTGCCCGACCCGGATCTTCTGATTCGTACCTCAGGCGAAATGCGCCTGTCCAATTTTCTGATCTGGCAAACATCGTACACGGAAATTCATATTACCGACGTCCTCTGGCCCGATTTCAGCCAGGCCGACTTTTTGGAGGCCCTCCGGGACTACATCGGGCGGGAGCGGCGCTTCGGACGGGTCAGCCCGACATGATATCGGCCAATCTCGCCCAACGGCTTGCGGTCGCGGCGATCGCGATCCCGGCGATGCTCTTCCTGGTTTTTCTCGGCGGAGATTTCTTCCTCTTGCTGGTGCTTCTCCTGGCGGCGCTGGGGATGTATGAATTTCTGGCGGCCGCGAGCATCCGCTTCCCCTCGCCTTTTTTTCTTCTGCCGTTTTTCCTGACGGTGAGCGCGGTCTTTCTCACCGCGACCACACGGAACGGCCTGGGGTGGGCCTGCCTGACGGCGTTGTTTATCATCCTGGGCATTCTTTCCGTACTGACCAAGGATGATCCCGAGCGGCTTTTTTCGCGGCTGACCTATATCGTTTGGGGTGCCGGTTACATAGGCGTTCTCTATCCGTTCGTCTATCTGATCCGGGGAGAATCGGGCTGGATGGTCCCGGCGCCGGGCCGATGGTGGCTGTTTTTTCTGCTGGGGTCGCTCTGGCTGGGGGATACGGCGGCGATGTTTTTCGGCAGCCGTTTCGGAGAAAAGAAGCTGGCTCCGACCATATCGCCCGGCAAGACGGTGGTCGGATTTTGGGGATGCTTTTTCGGGACCGTGGCCGTGGCCGTCCTCTTCAAGCTGCTCTGGCTGAAAGATGTCTCGTTGATCCATTTGCTGGTGATGGCGATTGCGATCGGTTTGGTCGGGCAGGGGGGCGATCTGGTGGAATCACTCTGGAAGCGAGCGCGCGGCCGCAAGGATTCATCGACCCTCATTCCCGGACATGGGGGCGTGCTGGACAGGTTTGACTCGCTGCTGTTTGCCGCCCCGGTGCTGTATTTTTACCTGAAGGTTATCGTGCGCGCGGCATGGCTCTGAAGCTGCTTGATCTGATTTTTCTGACCCGGCCGATTCTCCTTATCCCGGTCTGGACGATCTTTTTGCATTCCCAGGCTTCCGGCGCCATGAGGCCGTATCTTCAACTTTGGCCGCAGCCGGATCGGCTCGTCGCCCTGGCGGTGCTGACCTTGATCGCCATGGGCGCCTACGTCCTCAACCAAATCTTCGATATCGCGACCGATCTGGCCAACGATAAATTGTTTCTGCTTTCGCAGGGTATCGTCTCGCGCCGTGCCGCCTGGATCTGCTATGGACTGGTGACCCTGGGCGGAATTGCGGCGGCTTCGCTTCTCCTCCGGTCACCCATAATCATCGGAATGGTGTGGGCGTTGGCGCTGGCGGGGATTCTCTATTCGGCGCCGGGGATACGGCTGAAGGATCGGCCGATCTGGGGGATGGCCGTCAACGCCTCGGCCTACGGGATTTTCGTGCCGCTGTCGGCCCGGCCTGATCTGTCCTGGTCACAGGCGCCGCTGGCCACCGGTCCTTATTTCTTGGCGGTGGCCGCCGCCTATATTTTGACGACGATACCCGACCGCAAGGGCGACGCGGCGGCGGGGAAACAGACCGTGGCCGTGAGGCTGGGATCGCGCCCCGCCCTGTATCTGGCGCTGGGCTTGGCTGGCGCCTGTGCGGCGGTGTCGGCCTGCGGTCATAACTGGGGCATGACCACCGTGGCGCTGGTGACCATCGTTCTGATCGGCGCCGCCCTGACGTCGGCTCGGGGATTGGCCGCCGCCTCGATGAGTAAGATTCCGATTATGCTTCTGACCGTGCTGGCCGGCAGCTACTTCCCGCTTTACTTCGCCGTTGTTCTCTTGACAATCGTTTTAACAAGGGCCTATTATAAAAGCCGATTTGGGATCGTTTATCCGCGGATTGGGTAGACCGATGCGAAAGATTTTAGCGCTTGGAATCGTGGTGATGGCCTTGGTGTCCTGTCAGGGAACGCCTCGCTATGGGGGCGGGTTGCACACGTCGGACGAAGGGGACCGAA
>CAZPEV010000150.1:0-8171 GCA_964585635.1 uncultured Ignavibacteriales bacterium | reverse complement strand
CCGCTGGGGCTGGGAACGGACAACGATGTGCATGCCCTGACGCTCTATGATAACAAGCTTATAGCGGGCGGAGGATTCGTATCCGCCGGCGACCTTCCGGCGAATTCAATCGCCTCCTGGGACGGCTCCTCCTGGTCGCCGCTCGGGTCTGGGATGGATAGCTGGATTTCAGCTCTGACGGTATATGATGCCAGGTTGATTGCAGGAGGAAATTTCACCGCGGCTGGAGGGGCCCAGGCGAATCATATTGCCATGTGGGATGGGTCTGGCTGGTCGCCGCTGGTATCCGGAATAAATGGAGACGTCTCGGCGCTGATGGTGTATGACGGCAGGCTGATTGCGGCGGGGTATTTTGACACCGCCGGCGGTGACCCGGCGAGTTAAATCGCCTCCTGGGAAGGCTCATCCTGGTCGCCGTTGGGATCGGGAGTATCTGGAGGCATTTTGGCGCTAGCGGGATTTGACGGCAAGCTGATTGCCGCGGGGCACTTTGACACCGCTGGTGGAACGGCCGCGAGAAATATCGCCGCTTGGGACGGATCGAACTGGTTGCCGCTGGGATCGGGGACGAATGACGTTGTGTATGGCCTGACGGTTCATGACAACGAATTGGTTGTCGGGGGATTTTTCACAACGGCGGGGGACAAGGTATCGGCCTATATCGCCATCTGGACAAAACAGACGTCGGTGGCTGTTGACGATGATCCCACCGTATCATTGCCTGATGAGTATCGACTAAGCCAGAATTGTCCCAATCCGTTCAATCCCACGACGATGATTGAATATAATGTGCCAACCCGCAGCCACGTGGCTATCGAGATTTTCAATCTGCTGGGTCAAAGGGTCGCAACCATCGTTGATGAGATGAAAGACGCCGGGAGGTACAGGGCAGTCTGGGATGGCACCGACGCGGCAGGCGAAACGATTTCGACGGGTGTTTATTTCTATCGCTTGCGGGCGAATGATTTTGTCGCGACAAGGAAGATGCTGCTGGTGAAATAGACCGTGGAAGATAGGCCTTTTGTCGTTGATCAATCGCGTGTGATTGAGATCCATCAACTATTTTATTGCCGTGATCATGGGGTCTATGTCGAGGGGAGCGCGCATCTCGATTATTACTTTCATCAAAGGACGTAGCAGAGTATCAACTCCCTCAAGATCACCCGGGCGCTGCTGCGGCGGAATAACGTCGTACAGGCGACCGGCGAAGGCGGCGCCGCTGTGCGAGGGGATGATTTCGTGAAACCCGGCTTCCGTCAACAGAGCTGCAAACGTCGCTCCCGACGGATGGGGCAGTATGCAGGCGCGCGCATCAATGATGACCGGTCGCAGCTTTTCCAGAAGGGAGACGGTAAGCGTCGGATAGGAAAGACGGCCTCCCTGATGGGGAAGTAACGGCGTCGCTTCGCGCAAGGACAGGGCCAGTGTCAGGCCGTAATGGGTGAGCTGTTCTTGTTCAATATTCCGGCGGGTCAGAATCAGGCGGCAGGAATTCTCGTCAAGCGGAATAAACGAGGCTTCCTGCTCCCGGCCGTCTCTATACCGTGCCAGGCCGTCGTAACTGATCCGCAGCCTTCCCTGCGGTTTCAAAACGCGAAACAGCTCCCCCAGGGTCCAGGGGATAGCGGCCGTCTCCTCAATGGAGCTGGCGGCCATGACGCCGTCAAAATGATCGTTGCGGAAGGGGAGGGGGGCGCGGTGGGGAACGTGGATAAAGCTCGCATTGGCAAGGCCGAGTCGAGCCGCATTCTGAGTGCAAACTTTGACCCGGCGGAGGGAGGCATCGACACCGATAACCTCTTCGACGAAGGGGGCGACAATCAGCGACGGCCAGCCGTCGCCGGGGCCGAAATCAAGGAGTCTGCTGCTGCCGGTCGAGTAAAGAAAGTCGAAGGCCGAGCCGCGATCATGCCAGTGATGCCTCTGGGTCGCGTCAAACGGCTCATAGATGATGGGCAAACAGCGGCCGGATTGCGATTCCATGTCGTCGTAGATAAATCGATCCGAAGTGCAGGCCGCCGGATGCAGCTCCCGCTCAATCCATTCAAAAATAGTCATGGCCTAATATAAATGGTTCATCGCCGGGCGGCGCGGTCATAAGCCAGCCGGATCGCTCCGTTTCGGAGTCCGCCTGCGACACCGTTGAATTATCCGCCGCCCGTTTGCGGCGTCTGCCGGACTACTTCTTGGGATAGCCGATCGACTGCGCCAGAATGACCCGCTGGTCGGGACGAAGCTTCATGATCGTCGCCAACGCCGTGCGGTCAACCGAGCCGCGCACCACCGTCGCCAGCCCCTCGGAAGCACAGAACAGGTAGACGTTCTCGCTGATGAAGGCGGCGTCGGCGGCGGAGTAGAAGGCTTTATCGGTATCCGAGGCGCGGGTGATTTTGGCCAGGTCGGCCACATAGATAAGATTGATCGGCACCTCTTTCACAAACGGCTGAACGCCGGTTTTGTCACGGATATCCTCGGCCAGCACCGCTTGCAGGACATGCTTGGCCGGATCATAGAGGTACAGGCCGTGGGCGGTGGCGACGTAGACCTCGACCTCCTGCCAATTGACGGCCGACGGCGCCGTTCGCTTGCCGGACTCGGCGCGATTGATGCCGCAGGCCGCCCACAGCAGGTTGGAGAGAACCGGCCAGGGCAACGTGTCCGTGCTGAATTCACGGTCGCTATGGCGATTCTTCAGCACCTGCATCAGCGGTTTGCCGCCGATGGTGTCCGGCTTCGGCAGCTCGATCGGCTTAAGCTCCTGTGCCGCCATGGCAGCTCCCAGAAACAGGACCGGCAGTAGAGCCTTGAACAGGCATATCATATAGCATCCTCTCAGGTGACAATTCTTTTCAACCTAAGATATGCCTTTCGGCCTCATCGCGCAACCGCGGATCGAGAGGTTTGTCGTCCGCAATGGCAGCCTGCTTCTCCGGCCCTAGGACTTCTCGTCGGATTCCATGTGAAAGCGGTGCAGGAAGCGATGGAAGACCGGCGCCGCCAAGAGACCGAAGAGACTCAGGAAAATAACGCCGCTGAAGATGGCATAGAAGCCGGCGAACAACTTCGCGGCCGAGGTATTCAATATGTCCACCGGGCCCATGCCGCCAACGATCATGGAAGCGTTGAGGAAGGAGTCGAGCCAACCCAGGCCGGCCAGCCAATGATAGCCGCCCATTCCTACAATCGTCCAGAGGGCCAGGAGAATCAACGCCAGTAGAATAGAATAGATGAGGCGCCGCAGAAAATCGGCGCGCGGCAGCAGCGGCTGCCGGCGGTGCTCGAATCCTAAGGGACTGCTCTTATCCGGTTTCGACTTCATGCCCGTTCTCCCTTTCGCGGACAATATGTCGGACGTTTAACGCTGTTGGCAATAGCGAAGTGTCCTTCGCAGCATGGACGGAACGTTTGTCCATGTCTCAGGCTATAGGTCGGCGAGCGGGAGCGGAAACCGCGCCGTTACGCGGTTGTGGCATTTGTGCTCAGTCCGCCTGCGGCGGGTCCACATCTGCTCGTGCGGGAACCGTCCGGCCGATGTGGACATCGGCCGGGCACAGGTCTATGATAGCATGCTGATTGCGGGTGGTCGGTTTATCACCGTTGGCGGTGGCAACTATAATAAAATCGTCGCCCTAGACGGTCAGGCCTGGACGTCCCTGGGATCGGGTATGAATGGCTCTGTTTCGGCTCTGACGGCTTATGTTGACAAACTGATCGCCGCAGGGTGGTTCGATCAGGCCGGTGGAATCACGGCAAATAGTATCGCCGCTTGGAGCGGAACGGCCTGGTCGGCCCTAAGCTCAGGGGTGGACTGCAGTGTTGATGCCCTGGCCGTTTACAACAACAAGCTGATTGCCGGCGGGTGCTTTGCATCGGCAGGAGGGGTGAGCGTCGATAGGATCGCGGCCTGGAACGGTACCTCTTGGGCGCCGATGAGTGAGGGTGTATCCGGTGGTTCTAATCCCCGGGTCTTTGCCTTGGCAGAAATGAACGGCAAGCTGTATGTCGCCGGCTCGTTTATTACCGCCGGAACAATTGCCGCCAATAACATTGCCGAGTGTAGCTTCAAGTAGGACAGAGCCGGGATCATCAGCCCTGATGATCCCGGGCATGCAGGCGAAGCAGATAGACCCCGGCAATCGCCGGGGCGACAGATTTACGGCGGCCCCGACCTCACTCTCCCCAAACATTCGTGACCTTCAATATCTCTATCCGGTTACACTATGCCACCATTGGCGGAAGGCATTGGAATAAAATAAGAGGCGGTGACCCTGGAGATTGCGATTAACAGTTGGCCTGGGTCTTCAGACCCAGGAATTGGCGAACGTTCGGGCCGCCGGCCGTACACGACAATAGATTCCCGCTTGGTGCGGGAATGATAGAAGAGACAAGTGAGAAGCCCATCGCCCCTACATTTCAGTGGACGTGAAAACGGACATTGCCAAGACAACCATCAGATGACGGCAAGCATGAAAGGCTGGGATAGCCAGGAGCGCCTGCAGCAGATCGAACCACGCGCAGGATAACTTACCCTACCCTAAAGGGCCGGTGTCAATTCGTGGGCGCGCGCCGCGGCAATCTCGATTTTCGAAGGAGAACCCAGATCGCCACGACCCGCCACGGGCGGGTCTCGCGATGACGAGTTTGAGGTTTTTCAACAGGCTCTTCAGACCAAGGAATTGGTGATTCACAAGACATGGGTGTCGGTTTTCTCTCCCCGACTTTCAGTCGGGCTTGGAACGTCGACCTATGCCGTACTTGTGCTTACCGCATCATCAAGGTTACAGAGAAAGGCACCTTGCCGTCTGGCCTTTACATCCGGGGCAGCGTGCCGCCGGTCATGATGGTGACAATGGCATATACTATCCCGCCGATCACGCCGCCGATATTCGCCAGCATATGCACCCCGATCGCCGGAATCAGGCTGCCCGTTCTGGCACGCTGATGACCGGCCATAAGGCCGAGCGAAAAGGTGAAGGAGAGAATGATGACCATCGTCGCCAGGTCGGCGCCGCGCAGCAACAGCACCAAATGCATGCAGGCAAAGAAAAGTGCGCTGACAAGCGTCGGCAGGTCGACCCGGAAGAACAGCAACCTCACCGAGGCGGTGGTCGCGGAGGCCAAATACCCCTGAAGGAAACCGCGGGTGAAGATTTCCTCAATGATGCTTGAGAAGATCCATACGAACAGAACGATCTGGGGAAAGGTCAACTGTTTCACGAGCGGATTACCGGTCGCGCCGGTGATTAGGACAGCTCCAGTGGCCGCCGCTCCCAGGGCCAGCGCGGCCAGAGCGACCGGTGCCCATCGCACCAGAGCCGACCATGAAAGGTGATCCGGACCGGGTCTCCGGAAGCCGAAGTCGGAGAATCGCCCTTTACCCAGGACCATGATGGCCCCGAGCGAAAGAACCAGTTCCGCCGCCTGCGTTGTCAACAAGGGGACGATCTTACCGGTCAAAAGCAGCTTGGGCAACAGGATGGCGACGAGGAAGATAATGATGGCGGCGCCAAGCGCGGTCATGAACCGCCCGGGCATGAATTTCCCGGTGGGCGGGACCGAAGATCCACTGTCGATGGTATGCGTATCGGAGACCATGATGCTTCCCTCCTTGTCATCCGGCGTTGATGCTCTGACCGAGACGCTCGCGGCAGGTGCGGCGGCCCCGGCTTTCCTGATAACGGTACGGAAAACTATTGTCTGGGTCAAGGTTCCAATAATGTCAGGCCGGGGCGATGCCCGTTATGACAGGATCATGGCGGAGCACAAAAGCCTTGACTCCCTCGGGACTATTCAGCATATAGGTTGGAATACGTGAAAAGCTCTTGCAGAAACGGGATGTCGGCCATGAAATACCGTCCGTCGCACCGCTTGTCTGTCATCGCCCTTGGAATCGGATTCCTTTTCCTTTGGATCGGCTGCGACAAGGATGAACCAACCAAACCGGAGCCGTCGCTGCCGCCGTCGCCGGTATGCGTCAAGACCGACTCGCTGCGGACCGACGACCATGCTCCGACCACGATGGTGGCCGATTGGGAACAACCGGTGCGCCTGGGCGAGCCGGTTAACACCCTCTGCCCCCAGGATGCCATCGAGATAACGCGCGACGGCGCCTATCTGTACGTCATGTACACCGAGGATGTCATCGAGCGGATGACTTCGGATCAGATACTGGCGCGCTATAACAATACTTATCGCCTGACGCGGATCGGGGGGGCGGATGAGTTCGGCGGACCGGAATTTTTCGATTTGGGTAAAGGGATCAGCCAGTCTTTCAACGGTGAGTTGAGCTTTTCCCCCGACGGCGATAAAGTGTATTTCCATTCGCTGCGGGCCACCAATCAGGGATACCTGCAGAATCCGCCAAGCGATGATTTTCTCGATATCTATGTCGCCGATATTGTCGCCGGTGTGCCGGGACCGGCTCGAAACCTTGGTCCGCCGGTCAACTCGGTTTATCCTGACGGCGAGCTGGCGCTGCATCCCGACGGCGTCACCCTGTACTTTGCCTCGACGCGTCCCGGCGGCGCCGGCAGTACGGATATCTGGACGTCGCCCTTTGACGGCGTTGCCTGGAGTGATCCAATCAATCTTGGCTCGCCGATAAATTCGTTGGCCGAGGAATTGCAGCCGGCCTTTACCGCCGATGGCGACACGATGTACTTTACCTCGGGACGGAATCCGTTCATCGGCCTGGCGATTTATCGGTCGGTTCGGAGCGGGTCGACCTGGGGTGCGCCGGAGCTCGTCATTCGCGGACGGGTGGGGGAGCCATCGTTGACCGCCGATGGCCTGCTATTGTACTTCGTGCACGTGCTGTCGGACGCGGACGGCAATTATGACGCCGACGTCTGGTACTGCCGGCGCAACGTGAAATGATGCCGCTCCCGGCGACGTCCGGTCATTCGCCGATCCGGCGGTGACGATGGCGTTGCGGCAGCGCCGGCGGCCAGGGCCCATGGCAATTGATTTGAATTTCACATTATTGTCATATCCTATTGTAAATCAGAATATTACGGCACTTTAGGGCGACCTTTCGACCATCATCCGAAATCCGGTTGTAATGTTTTTGCACAGATGGCCGATATCAGTAATACTGTCCCAACGTGGTTTTGGAAAGACAGACATGGAGTTAGGGGGATCGTCAAGTGCGCAACAGATGCCGCCGCCGGGCCAATTAGAGATGATGACGATAGGATGAAAAGAAAGCTGACCACACGGTTCAACGGGCCGGGGCCATTAGTCGATGAGCCTGGACCCCTGGTTCATACGGTAGCATCTGAAGACTCTGCGAAGCCTATGGGCAGCGGGCAATTGCCGCCCGCCAATGAGGCAAATTTAACGAGCATCAAGAGAATCCTGAAACCATCACCTGACCCGATAAGGGCCGGCGGCACCGAAGAAAATGCGCCCGACTGCGCTCCGATATCTGCCGCGGAGATACCGGCAGGCGTCACTCGAGATATGGCCCCAAACCAGATCACTTCGGCCGGCGTGACGAAGGATATGGCGGCCCGCAGAGTCGGGAAAGAGGGCCATCGAGATCCCGCTCAAGACCTGGACCGATTCTTTGCCCTTGCTCTGGACCTGCTCTGTATTGCGGACACCGACGGTTATTTTCGACGGTTGAATTCGGCCTGGGAGAAGCTGCTGGGCTATACCCGCGCCGAGCTTATGGCAAAGCGGTTCTTCGATTTCATCCATCCCGACGATATCGAAAGCACACAGGCGGCCGTCGCCGGGTTATCCGCCCAACGGGAAGCGAACGGCTTTATCAATCGTTATCGTTGCAAGGACGGCACCTATCGATGGTTGGAGTGGCAGTCGGCCCCGTATGGCAACCTTATCTACGCCACGGCCCGTGACATCACCGAGCAGAAACGGGCGGAGGAGGCGCTTCGGGAGAGTGAGAATAGATATCGCCTGATAAACGATGCCAGCCCCGACTTCATCTATAGCTTCGACCGTGAAGGGCGATTCACCAGTGTCAATCGCGGTCTGTGCGCGGCGCTCAGGCGGGATGCCGAACATATAATCGGGAAGAAATACGCTGATCTGGGATTTGCCGACGCCGCCTGCAGGGAATGGGAGGTGCTGCAAAGTAAAGTCTGTGAAACGGGGGCATCCCTTGCGACCAGGCTGTTCATGTCAATGCCCGACGGGAAGACGCATGA